>JAVHVH010000128.1:0-7777 GCA_032160665.1 Pseudonocardiales bacterium | reverse complement strand
TTCCGGTCGTTCCGATGTTTCACGCCAACGCCTGGGGCCTGCCCTACGCCTGTCTGCTGGCCGGCGCCTCGATGGTCATGCCCGGCCCCGATCTGTCGCCGGGCGCGATCATGGAACTGCTCGAGTCGGAAAAGGTGACCTTCACCGCCGGCGTGCCGACGATCTGGATGGGCATGGTGCCCCTGCTCGAGGGACGCGACCTGTCCGCGCTGCGGCTCATCGTGTGCGGCGGCTCCGCAGTACCGCGCGCGCTCTCGGAGGCTTACCGGGAGAAGCTCGGCATCCCCATCACCCAGGCCTGGGGCATGACCGAGACGTCACCCATCGGCTCGGTCGCCATCGAGCGCGGCGAGCTCGCCGGCGCGTCCGAGGACGAGAAAGCCGCGATTCGGGCCACGGCCGGTATCGCTCCGCCCGGGGTCGAGCTGCGGATCGTCAGTGCCGAGACCGGCGATATCCAGCCGTGGGACGACGAGGCCACCGGCGAGCTCGAAGCCCGCGGCCCCTGGGTGGCCAAGCAGTACTACCGCACCGACGAGCCGGGCGAGCAGTTCTCGGCCGACGGCTGGCTGCGCACCGGCGACGTCGCGGCGATCTCGCCGCTGGGCTACGTCCGCCTCGTCGACCGCACCAAGGACCTGGTCAAGTCCGGCGGCGAGTGGATCAGCTCGGTCGAGCTCGAGAACCAGATCATGTCCCACCCCAAGATCGCCGAAGCGGCTGTCATCGCCGTGCCCCACCCGAAATGGGGCGAGCGGCCGCTGGCCTGCGTCGTCGTCAAGGACGGTGAGACGCTCACCAAGGAGGAGGTGCTCGCGTTCCTGAGCGAGCGGCTGTCCAAATGGCAGGTCCCCGACGACCTGGTCTTCATCGACGAGGTCCCCAAGACGAGTGTCGGGAAATTCTCGAAAAAGACGCTCCGGGACAAGTTCGCCAGCTACCAGCTGCCCACCGCCTGAGCGGCGAACCGTCGTCGGCGTGTCGTAACACGAGCAACACTTGTCACAGCAGTAACGTTGATGGTTTGATCATCCGGCCTTTGCCCCCGCGAAGGTGGGCGCGTTGCTGAGCACGTGGCGGCGCCCCGACGACTGGCGGTCCTGACCGCCGTTCCGACGGGAAACCTCCATGACCGCAGCGCAGCGCCGGCGCGTTTGGCGGCTGGGAACCGTCCTGCCCGCAGTTCTGACCGCCGTCGCCGGCCTCACGACCGCCGCCGTCGTGGCCACGCACGCGCCGAAGGTCCGGCCGGTCAACTACACCGACCGCGCTCCGATCGGCCAGCTCGACTCGGTGTACAAGCTCCCCGGCGGCGTCGTGGCCACCGGCTGGGACTTGGACCCGGACGCCCCGGCAACCGCGCTGCGCACCTTCGCGCGCGTCGACGGCACGTGGGTCGGCGGCACGACCGCCAACCTGCCGCGCCCGGACCTGGCCGCGATCCACCCGAAGGCCGGGCTCAACCACGGCTTCCACTGGAAGATCCTGGTGCCCGAGGGACAGCACCGCATTTGCATCGGCATTCGGAACCTGGCGGCCGGCACGGACTACCTGTTCCCCTGCCGGACGATGACGCTCGACTACGGCCCGTTCGGCGCGCTCGACAGCGTCACGAAGGGCCGCGGCACCGTCTCGGTGCGGGGCTGGACGATGGACGGTCAAGACGTGACGGCCCCGATAACGGTCGTCGTGAAGGTCGACGGTACGTCGCACACCATCGTGGCCGACGATCCTCGTCCCGACATCGCCGACGTCCGCAAGGGCGCCGGACCCAATCACGGTTTCGCGGGGACCTACCCGGTCGCCCAGGGCGCGCACACCGTGTGCGTCACCGGCAAGAACATCGGCTACGGCTCCGACAACCTGCTCGGGTGCAAGTCCGTCGTCCTCAACGAGAGCCCCGTCGGTCAGCTCGACACCGTCTCCCGGTCGGCGAACAAGGTGCGCGTCCGCGGATGGGCGTACGACCCGGACGTCCCGACCCAGGCCCTCACGATGCTGCTGACCGTCGACGGGCTGCGGCGCTCGCTCGTCGCCAACCTGTCGCGGCCCGACGTCGCCACCGCGCACCCTGCGGCCGGTGCGCTCCACGGCCTCGACACGAAGCTCGCACTCGCTGAGGGCACCCACACCGTGTGCGTCGTCGCGCGCAACATCAGCTTCGGCAGCGACCTCTCGCTCGGCTGCCGCAGCGTGGTCCTCGACTTCACCCCCAAGGCCTCCGTCGCCCCGCTGACCGCCACGCCGACCGGTGTGCTGACGGCCGCGGGCTGGGCCTACGACCCCGACACGTCGGCTCCGATTTCGGCTCGGATCTACCTCGACGGCCGCGCCGTGAAGACGCTGACAGCGGACCGAAGCGGGGCCAGCCACAACGGCCACAACTTCGCCACGACGCTGACCACAAGGTCGGGCAAGCACACGGTCTGCGTAGTCGGGCTGAACGCCCTGTACGGGACGGCCAACTCCAAGTCGGCCTGTCAGACGATCACGCTCGCGCTGAATCCCATCGGCAAGTTCGAGTCGCTCAAGCGCGCGACCGGCTCGACCAACCTCGCCGTGCTGGGCTGGGCGCTCGACCCGGACACCACGTTGCCGCTGACGATCGCTGTCACGCTTGACGGGTCGGCCTACCCGTCGTTCAAGGCAGCGGCCACGCGCACCGACGTCGCGGCGTCCTACCCGGCTTCGGGCGCGGCCCACGGCATCTCGGCCGTGCTCAGCGCCGACGACGGCGAGCACACGGTGTGCCTGCGGGCGGTGAACGTCGGTGGCGGCTCCGACACCAGCCTCGGCTGCAAGCTGATCTTCGCCGTGCACCCCGTGGCGCCCAGCGCGCCGCAGAAGGTCACCGCGATCGCGGGCTACGGCGGCGCCACCGTGACGTGGACCGCGCCGCTGTCCGACGGCGGCGCCCCGTGGACCAAGTACGTCGTGACCGCAAGCCCCGGCGGCAAGACCGCGACGGTCGGCGCCACGACATTGACCGCCACCGTGGTCGGTCTGGCACCGAAGACCGCGTACACGTTCGCCGTGCAGGCGGTCAACGTTGCCGGCGCCTCGGCGGCCGGGCAGTCCCCCTCCGTGACCACCCAGGCCGTCCCGCCGCCCCAGACGACGCCCGCCCCGGTGTCCACCAGTCGCTACATCCGCAACGTCCACGGATCCACGAGCACCGACCTCGCCGTGATGCGCGCCGAGGGCGCCGCCGACGCGGCAGCGAACCCGTCCGGTCACGGCTACCTGGTACTGCTCGACATCGGCGGGCAGGACCAGTACAACGGCGGCGTGATCCTCAGCGCGACCACGCGCTTCGTCTCCTACACCGACCTCGCCCGCGACCTCAACGCCTACGTCGACGGTTACCACAGCAAGCAGCGCACCAGCGCGCCGGTGACCATCGCCGTCGGCACGAACAACGACATCGACGTCTCGTCGGCGAGCGGCCGGGTCTGGGCCACGAGGGTCGTCAACCCGTTGCGGTCCTACGCCGCCCGCTACGCCGGGATCTCGATCGCCGGCGCGAACGACATCGAGCCGGGTTTCCGCGCGACCTACTCGCAGACCAAGAGCTGGATGTCCGGCTACCTCGGAGCCACGTCGGCGCCGTTCGTCTTCAACGGCTCCGCCGACGGGTGCGCGTGGACGGTGACCAACCGCGCCTGCAACAACGGCTGGACGATGAGCGGCCTGTACTACCTGGCGGCGGGCGCGGCGCCGATCCGGATGTTGAACCTGCCGCAGATCTACAACACCACGATGGCCGCCCAGTGGAAGTACATCTCGCTGACCGGCATCGTGAACGGGCACCCGCGGATCCGCTTCGGCGGCCCGCTGACGGAGTGGACTGCCTGCGACCAGACGAACAGCTGCGGGAGCCTCACCGGCCGCACCGCATGGTCGGTGATGTGGAGCAACCTGCAGTCGGACAGCCGACTCAAGGTGTCGAGCCTGCCGTACTCGACCGACCTACGGATCGACAGGTGACAGCCGCGCGCCGTGGGCGCGCGCTGGTCGCCGTTCTCGCCGGTGTGGCCGCCGCGACGTCGCTTGCCGGTTGCGTGTCGTCAGGGACGGGGACGACGGCCTCGACCCCTCCGTCGTCTTTCTCGACCCCGGCCTCCACACCGTCCGCGTCGCTTCCCGTGAGCACGCCGGCCCCCTCAGCGAGCATCCCGTCGAGCGCGCCCGCCTCCTCGTCGGCGACGAAGACCGTCACCGTCACCGCGACGGCGACCACTCCGGTAACCCCCCGCTCGTCCTGCACCGAGCTCACCATCCGGGTGATCCGCGGCTCGGCCTCGCCGGGCGCCGAGTTCGCCGCGCTGCAGTTCACCAACATCGGCGCCCGCTCTTGCACGCTCGTCGGCTACCCCACGGTCACCCTGCTGCTGAAGGGCAAGCTGATCGGCACGCCGTCGCAGCCGGCGTCCGCGGCGCGTTCGCGGATGACGCTGCGTCCCGGAGACACCGCCGAGAGCAAGCTGAACGATTACACGAGTTGTCAGGCTCCGCTGTCGGATAACGTCGACGTCGTCGTGCCGGGCAGCGCGATCAGCGCGGTGCGTCCGGCCCAGCTGCGCGCCTGCATCCTGCGCGTCAGCCCATTGGGCGTGCCCGACTGACCTCGGCCGATGGCGTCACCCATGTCGAGCACGGGCAGGATGGACATTCGTGACGACCACGCGCGGCCGCTCGCGCACCAGCGACCTGCTCATTGTCGCGCTCGTGCTCACCGGCCTGTCGATGCGGACGGCCGTCACCAGCGTGGGTGCCGCACTCGACGATCTGCAACGTGACCTGCACGCCTCCGGCACGGTCGCCGGCGTCATCACCACCCTGCCCGTGGTCTGCTTCGCCGCCGGCGGAGCCCTCACCCCGCGGCTGTCCCGGGCGCTGGGCTCGCACCGTCTGCTGGTCATCACACTCGTCCTGACCACCATCGGACTGGCTCTACGGCCGATCGGCAGCAGCGCGATCTGGTTCACGCTGCTCAGCATCCTGGCCCTGTCCGGCGGAGCCGCGAGCAACGTGCTGATGCCCAGCCTGGTCAAGCAGCACTTCCCGGACCGGATCGGCGCGATGACCGCCGTCTACACGACGGCCCTCGCGGTCGGCACGACCGCAGCCGCCGGCCTGACCGTTCCGATCGGGGACGCGGCCGGCGGCTGGCGCGGCGGGCTCGCGTCGTGGGCCGTCTTCAGCGCGCTCGCGGTCTTCCCGTGGTTACCCACCCTGGCCGCCGACCGGGTGCACCGCGACGCCGCCGAGCCGGGCATCTCGATGGCGGCACTCCTGCGCAGCCGCACCGCCTGGGCGCTCACGGTGTTCTTCGCCATGCAGTCCCTACAGGCCTACATCGCCTTCGGCTGGTTCGCGCGTTTCCTCGACGACCACGGGATGTCGAACGCCACCGCGGGCGCGATGGTCGCCCTTCTGGCGGCGATCGGGATCCCGGTCTCGCTCGTCGCCCCACGGGTGCGGCAGGAGAGGCATCGAGCGCTGATAGCAGCGTTCGGCGCATGCTTCCTCGTGGCTTACCTCGGCCTGGCGATCGCACCGACGAGCGGCACCTGGATCTGGATGGTGTTGGCCGGGACCGGCGGTGGGATGTTCCCGGTCTCCCTGACGCTCATCGGACTGCGGACCCGCTCGGCGGGGACCACGGCCGCGCTGTCGGCGTTCATGCAGGCGATCGGCTACATCGTCGCGGGCACCGGTCCGCTGCTGTTCGGCGCCCTGTTCGGCGCGACGGGCTCGTGGGCCCTGCCGATGACGGTCCTGTTCGTCTCGCTCGGCATCACCCTCGCGGCGGCGTGGCCGTCGACCGCCGACCGCTTCGTCGACGACGAACTGGCACCATCACACCGTGGCTGACGAGAACTGCACCGCCCCGGCCGACGCGACCGCGCCCGCGGACGCCAGGGACCTCGAGAAGAACTTCCGGCGCGGCGACTTCGCGGTGCTCCGGGACCTGCCGACCCGCTGGTCCGACGACGACACCTACGGCCACGTGAACAACGTCGTCCACTACTTGATGTTCGACACCGTGGTGAACGGCTGGCTCATCGAGGCGTCCGGCGTCGACATCCGCCGGTTGCCGGCGATCGGGCTGGTCGTCGAGACGTCGTGCCGATACTTCGCCGAGTTGCGCTTCCCGGAGGTCGTCACCGCCGGCATTGGCCTCCAGAAGCTCGGGACGTCGAGCGTCGTGTACCGGCTGGCTCTGTTCGGCGCGGGCTCCGCCGCGCCCGCGGCGGCCGGCCGTTTCGTCCACGTCTACGTCGACCGCGACACGCGGCAGTCCGTGCCCGTGCCGCCCGAGATCCGCGCGGCGTTGGCGACGCTCAGGACGACGTCATCGTGATCGCGTCGATGCGCTCGCGCAGGAACTCGCGCGCGATCACCGGCGGGTAGTCATTCGCCTTGCCAATGGGCGGCGGCAGCGCCTCGACGACGGTGTCGTGGTCGGCCTCGTAGAAGTAGACGAGGCTGACGAGATCCTCGTCCGGCGCCTCGGCCTGCGGCGGGAGCACCCGGTGCCGGTTGGACTTCCACCGGTCCCCGCTCCACCGGGCCAGCAGGTCGCCGGTGTTGATCGTCAGCGCATCAGGGTGGAACGGCGCGTCGGCCCAGCCACCGTCCTCGGTCCACACCTGCAGGCCGCCGCGTCCCGGCTCGCGGTCGAGGATCGTCACCGTGCCGAAGTCGGTGTGCGGGCCGATGCGGAACTGGTTGGGCTGGGGCGGGCCGGTGACATCGATCGGCGGGTACCAGTTGATATTCATCGTGTGCGTGGCGTGACCCGTGTGCCGGGTGAAGAAGTCGTCAGCCAGCCCCAGCGCGGCGGCACACAGCCGCAGCAAGTCATCGGCAAGCGAGCGCATCTGGGCCAGGTACGCGGTGATACTCGTGCTCAGCTCGGGCACCTCGAGCGGATACACGTTGGGTTGGAACCAGAAGCCGTCGATCTCGGGATCGCCGGTGGGACGGTCGGCGCCGACCGAGTAGGACTCCTTCAGGTCGGGCGGGGTCTCGGTGCCTTCGGCGTACCCGTTGGCCTCGACGCCGGGCGGCAACCAACCGCGCCCGGCGACCGTCACCGCATAGGGCGCCTTCAGCTCGGGCGCCAGCCCGAAGAAGCGCCGGGAGGCGGCCCGCACGGCGTCGCGCGCCGACTGCGGCACGCCGTGGCCGGTGACGAGCAGGAAGCCGACGCTGCGCAGCGCGGCGTCCACCGCGGCGGCGACCTCGCTGCGGTCGTCCGCCTCGCCGAAGAACCACGGCTCGAGGTCCACGATCTGGACCGAAGATTCCATATCAGTCGACTCCGATGTCCTCGTTCCACAGTTCCGGATGGGCCGCGATGAAGTCCGTCATCATCTGCACGCAACGCTCGTCGTCGAGGAGCACGACGTCTACCCCGTTCTCGGCGAGCCAGTCGTGCCCGCCAACAAATGTGCGCGCTTCGCCGATCACGACCCGCGAGATTCCGAATTGCCTGATCAGCCCGCTGCAGTACCAGCACGGGGACAGCGTCGTCACCATCGTCGTGCCGCGATAGGACCGCTGCCGTCCGGCATTGCGGAATGCGTCGGTCTCGCCGTGGACCGACGGGTCGTCGTTCTGCACCCGACGGTTGTGGCCCCGTCCGAGCACCGTGCCGTCCGCTCCGATCAGCGCGCCACCGATCGGGATGCCACCCTCGGCGAGGCCGATCTCCGCCTCCTCGATGGCGACGTCGAGCCAAGCCTTCGGATCCAGCGAAGTCATGTGC
>JAVHVH010000124.1:0-7506 GCA_032160665.1 Pseudonocardiales bacterium | reverse complement strand
GAGACAACACGCCGAGGGGTCGTGGTCAATGCCCGTCCTTCGCCCTTATATGCAACGCCACGTCGCAAGTAATTAGACGAACTATGCGACAGGCATCGGGGGGTGTCAATCGCAGTCAGGCGGGTCGGGTCGCCGATGAGACCGAGGAATGGATGCGAAGGCTGCGATCGAGGCCGGTGATTCGCAGCGGCTGACAGACGGGCCGGGTGGCCGCGACGATCCGGATTTCGGTGCCGCTGGGGGCGGCGAGCGTGTCGACGTCGACGAGCATGTCGAGGGCCGCACCGGACAGCAGTGTCACGCCGGTGAGATCGACCACCAGGCAAGCGCATCGGCCCAGTTGTTCAAACAGCTGCCGACGCACACCAGGGGTGACAAGGTAGTCCAGGTCGCCGCTCACCTGCGCCAGCACGATCCCAGGCCCCAGCGGCCGGATCTCGACGGAGCCGACCGCGTCGAGGGTGACCTCGGCGGGCGCTGGCAAATCCTCGGGGGAGTGCGGCATGCGTCCTCATGGCAGTCGCGGAAGCCGCACGTGCTGAAACCGCGCGACCGCGGCTGACTGCGTAACCGCACGTCGGATCTTACGGCACACGCAGGCGCGATTCGGTTGCGACGCACGTCAGCCAAACGCTGCCCTTATGGATCACCGGCGATTGTGATCGCATGACTGCGATCCGACGCGTGACATCGTCAGCACCCGCCATCGTCGAAGGGGCCCTGGCCGGCCTGGCCGCCGGAGCGCTCACCGCATACCTGCAGGCCGTCCTGCCCGCCGACTGGAACACGGTGGCCAACTCCGGCGCCGTATGGACGCTCGTCGCGTTCGCGGTTGCGGCGGCGGTCGCGCGGTCCGTGGCCGCGGCGGCCGGCGTCGGCCTGCTCGTGCTGGTCGGCGAGGTGGCCGGGTACTACTTCTACACGGCCGGCATCCGGCACATCCCCGTACTGCACTCGCAAGAGGTGCTGTGGACAACGGCCGCACTCTGGATCGGCCCGCTGACCGGGTGGGCGGCCTTCTTCACGCGGTGGGGCACGCCGACGCAGCGGGTGATCTCGGTGGCGGCGATATGCGGCGTCGTCGCGGGGGAGGGCGCCTACCTGATCCGGATCGGGGGCATGCCGAAATCGGGTTGGGTCGAGGTGATCGTCGGGGCGCTCATCGCGGCAGTCGCGCTCGTCGTCTGCCCGGCATCGATTCGTATCCGCCTGCTATCTGCCATGGGCGGAGTGGTCGTGGCCGCCGCCGTGTACGGCGCGTACAGCCAGTCGGTGTTGGCCTGAGCTATCCCCAGGCCGCGGGGCGCGGCCCGCCATGCAAGAACGACACGATCAGCGGGTTGACCACGTCGGGCGACTCGACCGGAAGCAAGTGCGTACCAGGCAGGACGGCGAGCCGCGCATCGGCCAACGCGGCGACGACCGCGACGGAGTGCTCGACGGTGACCTCGTCACGGTCGCCCTGCAGCACCATTGTCGGCGCCGTGACATTGGCGAACTCGGCCAAGTCCAGCTCGGGCTCGGTGTCGAGCATAAGGATCGTCTTGGCGTACATGATCGCGAAGTGCGCGGGGCCGTCCGGCGACACCGGGTCGTATCCCGCGCGAAGGAACTCCTGAGCCTCGGGGCTGCGCAGCAGCTCGTCGATGGTGCTGCCCTCGACCCGTCCGCTCGAGTTGTAGTACTGGCCGATGAGGACCATGCGATCGACCAGGTCCGGGCGGCGCTGGGCCACAAGCAGCGCGACCACCGCGCCGTCGCTCCAGCCGACGAGATGCGCTTGCCCGCCGACCACGGCGTCCAGGTAGTTGATCGTGTCGTCGGCCATCACCGCGTAGGTCAGCGGTCCGTCGACGTCCGGGGTGTGTGCGTGCCCGCGTCGCTCCGGGACGTGGACGCGGAACCCGGCATCAACCAGGGCTGGGATCTGCGCCGAGAAGGAGGACGCGCCCGCGAAGGCGCCGTGCAGCAGCACCAGCGGATCGCCCTCGCCGGACACCTCGTGCCAGGTGCGCAGCCCCGCGACGTCGACGTAGGTCATCGGACGATCATGCCTCGATGCGGCTGATCAATTCGTGGTAGACCTCGTCCACCGCTCGCTCCGGGCAGTGGACGGACTGGGCCCGGGGACGGCTGGAGAGCATGAGCAGCAGCCGGTCGTACATCGCCGCCAGCATGGCCTCCCCACCGAGACTTGCCACGAGCTGACCAGCCTCGACGTGTGCCGGCTCGCGGGCGGCCGCGCTGCGCTCGGCGAAGCGGCGCAGCACGTCGTCGCGGTTGTCCATGAGGACGAATTCGAAGAATGCGGCGCCGACGTCGGCCGCGACCTCCTCGGCCTGCTGAAGGAACTGCGGGCGGCCGAGGAACTGGGGGAGCACCACGTCGTAACCGTCCGCGAGATGTTGCCGGGCCATCGTGAGCGTCAGCACGCGGGCGACCAGCCCGGCCTTCGGAGCGTCATCGCGCCACCCGCCGAGTAACCGGCGAATGCTGTCGATGTCCAGGTTCAGCGCCAGGGGATGGTCGTCGACGTAGCGCTGGGCCAGTGTCGACTTTCCGATGCCGGGCGGTCCGTTGAGGACGATCAGGCGGGCCACTCAGGCACCGTAGCGTCAGCTGCCCTGCGCCTCGACCGAGACCGGCTGCCACTGCCGCCAGGTGGCAAGTCGCGACTCGTAGTCCGCGGTGGCGATACCCAGCGGCGCCTCGCCGAAGAAGATCCGCAGCGGCGGCTCGTCCGCATCGACGACCTTCAGCAGGGCCGTGCTGCTCGCGGTCGGGTCGCCCGGCTTGGCGCCGCGCTGGGCCCGCCATTGCTCGGCCTTCTCGCGGACGCCGTCGTAGGCGGGCAACGGGTCGGAGTGCCGGGCGGACGGACCCGCCCAGTCGGTGGAGAAGCCTCCGGGCTCGATGAGCGTCACCTTGATGCCGAAGTCGGCCACCTCGTGCGCCAGGCTCTGGCTGATGCCCTCCAGCGCCCACTTCGACGCGTGGTACGCGCCGACCATCGGGAACGCCGAGATACCGCCGATCGAGGACACCTGCAGCAGGTGCCCGGAACCCTGCTCACGAAGGAACGGCAGCGCGGCCTGCGTCACCCACAGCGCGCCGAACAGGTTCGTCTCGATCTGGTCGCGGGCGTCCTGCTCGCTCAGTTCCTCGACCATGCCGAAGTGCCCGTACCCGGCATTGTTGACGACGATGTCGAGGTGGCCGAAGTGATCATGGGCCTGGGCGACCGCGGCGAAGGCCGCCTCGCGGTCGGTGACGTCGAGCCGTAACGCGAGGATGCGGTCGCCGAACTTCTCGACGAGGTCGGCGAGCGTCGACGCGTCGCGAGCGGTGGCGGCGACGGAGTCACCGCGGTCGAGCGCGGCGATCGTCCACTCCCGGCCGAAGCCGCGGGATGCGCCCGTGATGAACCAGGTTTTCGATGCAGATGCCATACCTCATGCCTACTCCGCGGCACGGGGCACGACCACCGAGCCGGCCGAGAGAAGCGCCACCCGGCGGTGCGGAATACGACCGGCCCGGCCGACGCGTTCACATGGCGTTCGCGTTGCCCACACGCCGAGTCGCGATCGCGATGGCTGCGGTCAGGACCGGCACGAGTGCGAGTGCAGTTGGCAGCGAGGTGGCGCCCGCCAGTTGGCCGATGATCGGGGGACCACACACGAACCCGGCCCAGCCCAGGCCGGACACCGCGGCGACACCGACACCCGGATGCACGCCGGGCAGCCGGCCGGCGGCGCTGAACGCTGCGGGCACCACGGCGCCGACCCCGAGTCCCAACAGGAACAGGCCGACGACCGCGGCCCACGGGGCGCCGACGACCAGCGCAACGGCGAAGCCGACGGTGGCCGTCCCGGACAGGAGGGGGAGCAGCAGCGCGCTGCCGTAGCGGGCCAGCAAGCGGTTGCCGAAGAACCGCACGCCGACCATGCCAAGCGCGAACGCCGTGTATCCCAGGCCGGCGACCGCGATGCCGGCGTCGAGCGACTCGCGAAGGTAGACGGCTGACCAGTCGGCGGCGGCACCCTCGCACAGCATCGACGCAAACGCGATGCCGCCCAGGATCAGAACGGCCGCGGACGTCCGGCGAGTACCGGCGACCCGCGGCTCGGGTCGGTCAGTCGAGGCATCGATCAGCATCCGCGTCGACAGCCAGCCCGCGACGAGCAGCGCCACCGTGCCGAGCGCGAGAAGCTGACGGGACAGCGAGACGCCCGCGGCCACGCCGAGGGCGCCGAGCCCCGCGCCGGCGAACGCCCCGACACTCCAGCTGGCGTGCATGCCGTTCATCAGCGGCCGCGCGGTCTCCCGCTCGACGGTGATGGCCTGGGTATTCATGGCGACGTCGAGCGTGCCTTGGAACGCGCCCCACACGAACAGCGCCAAGAACAGGGCCACGACCGATCCGGTGAGGCCGACGAGCGGTCCGCTCAGGCAATACCCGGTCAGGCATATCTGGACGAGGCGACGGCTGCCCAGTCGCGGGATCAGCAGCGCGGCGACGACCATGGCGCTCACGGCACCGATCGGGACACCGAGCAGGGCGAAGCCGAGCGCCCCGTTGTCGATGTGCAGTGCTGACTTGACGTCCGGGATGTGCGCCGCCCAGGACGAGAAGAGCAGCCCGTGCACGAAGAAGACAGCCACAACGGCGACCTGAGCGCGGCGCGCCCGGCCCACGCCGGTGGCGGCCGCAGTCACGTGATGACCCTACGAGCGCTGATCGAGAACCTCGAGGACGGCTGCGCACCAGCGGATGTTCTGCTGCTCGTACATGCGTCCTCCCATGAGCGTGAGATACGGCCCGACACGTGCAGCGTCGCGCAGGTAGGCGTCCTCGTCGCGCCCGTCGAGCAGGGCGTCGCGCAGGCGGTCGTAGCGGGCGAGCTTGTCGCGGGCGTGGTCCAGGCGTTGCGCGAGGGCTTCCCGGACCGCGTCGCGGTCTTCGTCGCCGGCAGCCTGCAGCTTGACGAGGAGATCGTCGCGGATCGCCGTCGGCCGGGCGGGCTGCGCAATGAAGGCGTGCAACTCGTCGTGACCGGCGGCGGTGAGGGTGAACACGCGCTTGTTCGGCCGTCGCTGCTGCTCGACGACGCGGCCTCGCAGCAAGCCGTCCGCCTCGAGGCGTTCGAGCTCGCGGTAGAGCTGCTGGGGCGTGGCGGACCAGAAGTTGGCCACCGACACGTCAAAGCGTTTGGCCAGCTCGTAGCCCGACGCGTCGCCCTCCAGCAGGGCGGCGAGGACGGCATGGCGCAGGGCCATCTACTCGGCTCCCGAGCGGCGTAGTAGCATCATCTGCACCTATTCAACTTGTTGTCTAGTCGGGGGTCAAGTGGTGCATCCGTTCCGCGCTGCCATCGAAGCACGAGACATCGACGCAGCCGTCGCGCTACTGTCCGAGGACGTCGCCTTCCGCAGCCCCATCGTGTTCAAGCCCTACCGGGGCCGGCGGGCCGTCGCTCCGCTCCTGCATGCCGTGTCGCGGGTCTTCGAGGACTTCCGCTACCTGCGCGAGATCGGCTCGGAGGACGCGGCTGACCATGCACTCGTCTTCCAGGCCCGCGTCGGGGACCAGCAGGTTGAGGGGTGCGACTTTCTCCACACGGACCCGCACGGCTCGATCGACGAGTTCGTCGTGATGGTGCGCCCACTGACCGCGGCGCTCGCGCTGGCCGAAGCGATGAAGGTTCAGCTCGCGGGCACCGAAGGCAACGGCCGGTGAAGGGTTCGGTGCAGATCGCTCAGTTGCCGTACCTCGATCAGCACGCGACCGACATCGCGGCCGACGTCGACGATGTGTGGCGCGTGCTCACGGCAACCCTGGAGCGCGTCTTCACCCGGACAGGGGCGGCCGGCTACGCCCGGGCCGTTGGCTGCGCCGACCGCACCACGTCCGGGCCCCGGCCGCTCGCCGCCGGCTCGACGTTGCCTGGCTTCCGGGTCGTGGCGGCAATCCCGGGATCTGAGCTGGTGCTCGAGGGGCGGCACCGCTTCTCGTCCTACGCCCTGATCTTTCGCCTCGAGCCGGTCGGTGCGGGCCGGTCGAGACTGCGCGCCGAGAGTCGGGCTGAGTTTCCCGGCTGGGCCGGCGGCGCCTACCGACTGCTCGTCGTCGGCACCCGCGGCCACGTGGTTGCCGTGCGTCACTTGCTCTCCGGCATCAAGCGCGGCGCCGAGTCGACCGGGAAGTCCTAGCCGGAGCCTCCGGTGTCGTTCAGGCGGCGGATCGTTCGGCGGTCGGCGTCCTCATGATCGTCAGGCGGCGATCACGTTGTCTTGGCCGACGTCAGGAGCTCGTGAGGATGACCAGTTGCTGGGTCGCTCGGGTCATCGCGACATAGCGGTCGACCGCTCCTTCGATGCCCTTGCCGAACGCCTCGGGGTCGATGAGGACGACCAGGTCGAACTCGAGCCCCTTCGACAGCTCCGGGGTCAGCGACCGGACGCGGGACGTCGCCGGGAACGTGCCCTCTTCGATGTCGTGGGCGCCGATGACGCAGGCGATCCCGTCGACCTGCGTGCCCAGCCAGGTGTCGAGGATCGAGCCCAGATCCGAAACAGATCCGTGTACGACGGGGACGCCGCTGCTGCGGATGGAGGTCGGCACGTTGGCGTCCGGGACCGCGGCCCGGATGACCGGCTCGGCTTCGGCCATGACCTCTTCGGGCGTCCGGTAGTTGATGCTCAGGGAGGCCAGGTTGATCTGGTCGAGCCCGACCCGCCCGAGCCGGTCCGGCCACGACTCGGTGAACCCGTGCCGGGCCTGGGCCCGGTCCCCGACGATGGTGAAGCTCCGGGACGGGCAGCGGAGCAGCAACATCTGCCACTCTGCGTCGGTCAGTTCCTGGGACTCGTCCACGACGACGTGCGCGAACGGGCCGGCCAGCAGATCCGGGTCGGTGTCGGGCAGCGCGGTCTCGTCGACCAGGGTGTCCCGGGCGTCCTGGCCGCGCAGCATCGACATCACGAGCATCTCGGAGTCGTCGGCCGCGATCAGGTCGTCGACGACCATGGACATCTGCTCCCGCTCGGCGGCGACCGCGGCCTCGTGGCGGCGCCGGCGTCGTGACGCCTCCGGGTCGCCGAGCCGCTGCCGGGCCGCGTCTAGGAGCGGCAGGTCGGACACCGTCCAGGCCTGGACGTCCCGGCGCTGGAGCTTCTTCACGTCATCGGGGCTGAGCCAGGGAGCGCACATCCGCAGGTAGGCCGGTACCGACCACAAGTCTCCGACGAGGTCCGCCGCTTCGAGCAGCGGCCACGCGCGGTTGAACGTCGTGAGCAGCTCCTTGTTCTGCAGCAGCGACGTCCGGAGCAGGTCGGCGGAGGCGTCGTCGTCGTGCTTGTCCATCAGGATCGTGAGCAGCTCCTCCCAGATCTGATCGCGCGCCTCGTTGTGCGGACTACCGGGTGCTGGTGCTTCGAACGCCTCGGCCCAGTCGTCGGCGCTCAGCCAGATGTCGGACCAGTGGGTCTCGACCGTCATCCCCTTGG
>JAVHVH010000119.1:0-4046 GCA_032160665.1 Pseudonocardiales bacterium | reverse complement strand
CGACGCGGGCGACCGGGCCGCACCCGAACCGTCCGCCGCGTTGGGAGTCCTGCTGACCCACGGCCTGCCCGGCGACGAGCTGTCGGGCCGACGCCGGGCCGGTCGCATCGTGCTGGGCGTGGTCGTTTCCGGCGGCACGACTCTTGCGCTCTCCGGCGTGGCCGCAGCGCACCACGCGCTCCCGGGCCCGGCGCAGACGTTCGTCACTGGCATCGTCAACACCCTCACGCCATTCGACCTCGAGCCGCGACCGGCCGCGGAGCCAAGTCCGCCGGCCGTTCCCGCGCCGACCGACACCTCCGCCCCGCGCGGGCCGGTTGCGTCCGGGACGCCGACCGAGGACCGCCGCACCGGCCGGGACGGCGGCGATTCGGGGCCTGACGACGGCGACGGACGGCAAGGCGGCAGCGCCGGTTCGGACGACGGCTCGTCCGGCTCGGGTTCGGGTGACAGCGGTTCGGGTGACAGCGGTTCGAGCAACTCGGGCGACGGCGAGTCCAGTGGCTCCGGCTCGGACGGCTCCGGGTCGGACGGCTCCAGTGGCAGCGGCACGGACACCGGCAGCGGCAGCGGCAGCGGCCCGGACAGCGGCTCGGGCGGCTCCGGCTCGGACGCTTCCGGCTCGGACAGCGGCTCGGGCGGCTCCGGCTCGGGCGGCTCCGGCTCGGGCGGCTCCGGCTCGGGCAGTGACAGCTCGGACAGCGGCTCCGGCAGCGGCAGCGGCGGCGGCTGAACCGGACGTCCCCGTTCGGTAATCACCCTGTGCCGCTACGCCTGGGACGATGATCGGGTGCGCTCTCGGACCTCGATCGGCTGGCTGATCGGGGTTCTCAGCGCCGCGGTCGCGGTTGGCGTGGGGGAACTGGTCGCGGCCTTCGTCCGTCCCGCGGCCTCGCCGGTCATCGCGGTGGGCAACCGGATCATCGTCCTGACGCCCGCCTCCACCAAGCGCAGCGCAATCGACAACCTCGGGACGAACGACAAGGTCATCCTGATCGCGTGCATCTACGTCCTGCTGGCGCTCATCGGCGCGTTCACCGGCGAACTCGCGCTGCGCCGGCTCGCCTACGGCTTGAGCGGCATCGCCGCGGTCGGCGGGTTCGGCGTGTACTGCACCTTGACCGCCAACGCCGCGCACGGCACTGACGTCATCCCGACGATCGTCGGCACGGCCGCGGCGATGGTGACCATGGCCGTCCTCGTCCGGGTGGCCGGCAATCCCGCCCGTGACGGCAGCGCCGCGCTGCTGACCGACCGCCGCGCGTTCCTGCAGGGCACCCTCGCAACGGCGGCCCTGGCGGCGGTCGCGGGTTTCGGCGGGCGGGCCGAGCAGCACCGGCGCTTCGACGTCGCCGACGCGCGGGCGAAGATCAAGCTACCGCCGGCTCAGGGTCCGTCCACCGCCGTCCCCACCGGCGCCGACCTCGGCAAGAGCGGCGCGCCGTGGGCCACCCCCAACAGCCGCTTCTACCGCATCGACACCGCGTTGTCCGTCCCGCAGATCAAGCCGTCCGACTGGAAACTGCACATCCACGGCATGGTCGACACACCGATCACACTCACCTACGACCAGGTGCTCGCCCGTCCATTGGTCGAGCGCTGGATCACGCTGAGCTGCGTCTCGAACCAGGTGGGCGGCGACCTCGTCGGCAACGCCCTGTTCCGGGGGACGCTGCTCGCCGATCTCCTCCGCGAGGCCGGTGTGCACGACGACTGCGACGAGCTGATGCTCACGTCGGCCGAGGGCATGACGATCGGAGCGCCGACGAAGGTCGTGCTGGACGGACGCGACGCGCTGCTCGCGGTGGGCATGAACGGTGAGACGCTGCCGGTAGCGCACGGTTTCCCGGCCCGGATCGTCGTGCCGGGCCTGTACGGGTACGTGTCCGCCTGCAAATGGGTCGTGGACATCGAGGCGACGACGTTCGCCAAGCGGAGCGCGTACTGGGTCGTTGAGGGGTGGTCGGCGCATCCGCCGATCCGGCTCGCGTCGCGCATCGACACCCCCCGATCGCAGAAGGTGGTGTCGGTGGGAGAGACCGTCGCGATCGCGGGCGTGGCCTGGGACCAGCACGTCGGCGTGGACAAGGTAGAAGTCCAGATCAACGACGGCCCGTGGCTGTCGGCCCGGCTGGCCACCGTGCCGTCCACCGACACGTGGCGGCAATGGGTCTTGCCCTGGACACCCGAGAAGTCTGGTAGCTACCGCCTCCGCGTCCGGGCGACCGATGCCCGCGGCGACGTGCAGGACGCGGAGGTGCGCGACCCGTTCCCGTCCGGCGCCACCGGCCTGCACGCTGTGACGGTGCGCGCGGTGGTCTAGCAGGTCCGGGGCCTAGTCTCACAACCGTGGATTCTCCGATCCGGATGCCGTTCCGGTCTGACGATGGCTCCTCGTCCGGGAGCGAGCCGCCGTTCAACCCGCAGAGCTGGAGCGGGGCCCTCGTCATCATGGGTGGCGTCGGTGCGGTGCTGTGGATCATTCAGATCATCAACGCCGGCGACGGCTATGGCCTCGACCGATTCGGGCTCCAGCCGCGGGCCGTCGACGGCTTGTGGGGGCTCGTTACCGAGCCGTTCCTGCACGCCAGCTACGGGCACATGCTGTCCAACACGGTGCCGCTTGTTCTCATCGGGTGGGTGCTGATGCTGTCCGGGGTGCGCACCTGGCTCACCGTTACGGCGATCGTGGTCCTGGGCGGTGGGGCGCTGACCTGGCTGGTGGGACCCGGGAACGAGGTGATCGTCGGGGCCAGCGGGATGATCTTCGGGTGGCTCGGCTACCTGCTCGCTCGGGCGTACTTCTCGCGGCGGCTGAAGTGGATCGTCGTCGCCGTCCTGGTGCTGTTCTTCTTCGGCACGCTCCTGTTCGGCCTGTTCCCGACGCTCAACTCCAACGTGTCGTGGCAGGCCCACGTCTGCGGCTTCGTCGCCGGCATCGCCGCCGGTGCCGTCCTGCATCCCCGAGGGGGTGAGACCCGGCTTCCCAGGCGGTCGGCCGTATCGTGACGACCGTGCCAGATACCGACGCTCCGATCGGGATGGTCGACTCCGGCGTCGGCGGTCTCACGGTCGCCCGCGCGGTTCTCGACCAGCTGCCCCATGAGTCCCTGCACTACGTCGGCGACACGGCCAACGGCCCGTACGGACCGAAACCGATCGCGCAGGTGCGTTCGCATGCGCTTGCGGTGATGGACGAGTTGGTCGACACCGGCGTGAAGGCGTTGGTGATCGCCTGCAACAGTGCGAGCGCCGCCTGTCTGCGCGATGCCCGCGAGCGCTATGACGTTCCCGTCATCGAGGTCATCCTGCCGGCCGTGCGCCGCGCGGTGGCGGCCACCCGCAACGGCCGGGTCGGCGTGATCGGCACGGTGGCCACCGTCACCAGCGGCGCCTATCAGGACGCGTTCGCCGCGGCGCAGGGCATCACGGTGACCGCGGCCGCGTGCCCGCGCCTGGCCGAATTCGTCGAGCGCGGCGTGACGAGCGGCCGGCAGCTGCTCGGCTTGGCCGAGTCCTATCTCGCCCCGCTCAACGCGGCCGGCGTCGACACGCTCGTCCTGGGTTGCACGCACTACCCGCTGCTGACCGGCGTGCTGTCGGTCGTCATGGGCGATTCGGTGACGCTGGTGTCGAGTGCCGAGGAAACCGCGAAGGACGTGTATCGGGTGTTGCTCGCTGCCGATCTTCTCCGTCCCGATGACGCCCCGCCCCCGACGCATGTCTTTCGGGCGACCGGGGAGTCCGGGTCGTTCATCCGGCAGAGCCGACGCTTCCTCGGCCCTGAGATCGCGGCGCTCTCGGCCGCTCTGTCACCGTATGCAGGAGGTGCACTGTGAAGGTGACCGTGCTCGGTTGTTCGGGCAGCGTGCCGGGTCCCGACTCGGCGGCGTCGGGGTATCTGATCGAGGCGGAGGGTTACCGGCTGCTGCTCGACCTCGGGCACGGCGCGTTCGGCGCGCTGCAGCGATACGTCCAGCCGACCGACGTCGACGCGATCGTCATCTCGCATCTGCACCCCGACCACTGCATCGATCTCACCGCGT
>JAVHVH010000094.1:0-20094 GCA_032160665.1 Pseudonocardiales bacterium | reverse complement strand
TGATGTAGTCGGTCATCAGCTGGATCGTGGCGACGGTGCCGACGCCGCCCGGGTACAACGTGGACGGGTGGACGTGGCGTCCCTCCATCAGGCAGAACATCTCGCGGGTCCAGCGGCTGACCTGCAGGGCCTCGCGGTAGAACTCGCCGGTGAACGGGTTCAGCGACCGCATGATGTCGCCGATGGTCTTGTAGCCGTGCGCCTCGGCGTGCGGAGCCTCGGTGCGGTTGGCCTGCTCGAGCACGCCGGGGTTGGTCTCGGCGACCATCTTCTCGCAGTAGTCCACCCCGACCAGGTTCTCCTGGAAGATGTTGTGGTCGAACATGTACTCCGCGGCCTCGCCGAGATTGACGATCCACTCGCCGAGGTGCGGGGGCCGCACGCCGTACGCCATGTTCTGCGCGTAGCAGGAGCACGTCGCGTGGTTGTCACCGCAGATGCCGCAGATCCGACTGGTGATGAAGTGCGCGTCGCGCGGGTCCTTGCCCTTCATGAAGATCGAGTACCCGCGGAAGATCGAGCTGGTGCTGTGACACTCGGCCACGACCCGCTGCTTGAAGTCGATCTTCGTGTAGATGCCCAGGCTGCCGACGATGCGTGTGATCGGGTCCCACGCCATCTCGACGAGCTCATTGCCGTTCGAGCCGTGCTTCGCGGTGCTCGGCTTCGGGGTTGTCGCCGTCATTGCCCGCCTCTTTCTGTCGCGGAAAGGAAGGATGGAAGGGGCGGATCTCTACCAGGTTCGAGTCGCGCCGGTCGTGAGCTTGGGGCCGGGCTTGCGCCACTTCGGCTCCTGATCGACCGTGTGGGTCGTGATGTGCCGAAGGCGGCGGATCGCATTTCCGTAGAGGCCCACGGCGTTGGTCGAGAGCTTGCCGCCCGGTGGTTCGTCCATGAACGGCATGAACTTGTCCGGGAAGCCGGGCATCGTGCAGCCGATGCAGATGCCGCCCACGTTGGGGCACCCGCCCATGCCGTTCATCCAGCCGCGCTTGGGCACGTTGCACTTCACGACCGGGCCCCAGCAGCCAAGCTTGACGATGCACTTCGGTGAGCCGTACTCGGTCGCGAAGTCGCCCTGCTCGTAGTAGCCGGCGCGGTCGCACCCCTCGTGGACGGTCTGGCCGAACAGCCACGTCGGGCGCAGCGCGTCGTCGAGCGGGATCATCGGAGCCTGGCCGGTCGCCATGTAGAGCAAATAGGTCAGCGTCTCGGCCATGTTGTCGGGCTGCGCCGGGCAACCGGGGACGCACACGACCGGGATACCGGCCTTCGACTTCCAATCCCAGCCCAGGTAGTCGGGCACACCCATCGCGCCCGTCGGGTTGCCGGCCATCGCGTGGATGCCGCCGTAGGTGGCGCAGGTACCGACCGCGACGATCGCGGTGGCCTTCGGCGCCAGCCGGTCCAACCACTCGCTCGTCGTCATCGGCTGGCCCGTCGCCGGATTGTTGCCGAACCCGCACCAGTAGCCCTCGTCGTGCAGCTTCTCGTTGGGGATGGATCCCTCGACGACCAGTACGAACGGCTCGAGTTCGCCACGATCGGCTTTGAAGAACCATTCGAGGAAGTCGTCGGCGCCGCCGTTCGGACCGCACTCGAAGTCGATCAGCGGCCAGTGCACCGCGATTTGGGGCAGCCCCGGGAGCGCGCCGAGCGCGATCTCCTCGATGCTGGGCTGGGTGGCTGCAGTCAGCGACACCGAGTCGCCGTCGCAGCTGAGGCCAGCGTTGATCCACAACACGTGAATCAAGGTTTGTTCGGCCTTCTTGGCTTCCTCGGTGAGCATCAGGACCGCCCTTCCGTTCGGCACACCTGGACGGCACCCGTCGGGCAGCCCGCGTGACACGGGTCACTGACGAGGCCGTTGCACCGACCATAGAGCGCGAGGAAGCCGAGCGGGCGGGTCCCTTTTGGCCGAATCGGGGATTCCCGGAACTCACGATTTTTGCCGCCCGGAGCGGTGCCGCGACGGGCCTAGGGTGAGATGAGCGACATCGCCGGACCGACCGGAACGAGGTACGCACGGATGCACGAACTCGCCATCGCGGAGAGCGTTCTGGACAGCATCCTGGAGCGCACCGGCGAACGGCAGGTGCGCGAGATCCGTCTCGAGATCGGCAAGCTGTCCGGCATCTCAGCCGACTCCCTGAGGTTCTGCTTCGAGCTCGTCGCCGCCGGTACCGGCGTCGACGGCGCCGAGCTCGACATCGACGAGCCGCCCGGTCGGGCGCACTGCGTCACCTGCTCGGAGGAGTTCCTGCTCTCGGACCGCATCCTGCTGTGCGCGTGCGGAAGCTCCGACGTCCGCGTCCTCGGCGGGGACGAGCTACGGATCGTTTCGGTGGAGGTGAGGCATTAGATGTGCGCAACCTGCGGATGTTCCGATGATGGCGGAACCCGGGTGATCGACCTCCGCGGCGATACCCGCACGGAGGCCCGCGATCATCACCACGACCACGACCACGACCACCACTCCCACGACGATCACCACCACGACGACGGGCACAGCCACGGGCCCGCCGCGACGGAGACCCTCGTCCTCGAAGAGCGCATCCTCGCCAAGAACGATGCGCTGGCCCGCCAGAACCGCCGCTGGCTCCAGGAGCGCGAAGTCGTCGCCGTCAACCTGATGAGCTCACCCGGCTCGGGAAAGACGACCTTGCTCGAACGCACGGTCCGAGCGCTCGGGACGACGACCCCGGTCTGTGTCATCGAAGGGGATCAGGAGACGACCTTCGACGCCGATCGGATCAAGGCCGCGGGCGCTCCCGTACTGCAGATCAACACCGGTGCGGGCTGCCATCTCGACGCGTCGATGCTGCGCACCGCATTGCAGACTCTCGATCCGGACGGCGGCGTCGTCCTCATCGAGAACGTCGGCAATCTCGTCTGCCCGGCGCTATTCGATCTCGGCGAGGACGCCCGCGTGGTCATCATGTCCGTCACCGAAGGTGCCGACAAACCACTGAAGTACCCGCACATCTTCTCCTCGGCGACGCTCGTCGTCTTGAACAAGATCGACCTGCTGCCCTACGTCGATTTCGACGTCGCGCGGTTCGCCCACGATGTCGCACTCGTCAACCCTGACGCCGAACTCCTGCAAGTCTCCGCGACGCGGGGCGACGGCCTCGGTGTCTGGTACGACTGGCTACGCGGCCGGCGCAGCCAGCCGGCCACCGGCGCCGAGGTGCAGACGGCGGCCTCGGGCCGCAGCTGATTGAGCCAGCCGCCAGGCCAGAGATTCAGCTCAATCACGCGATCGGGCCGTTCCCTTCCATCGGCAGCCCGGCGAGATCAATCCCGGCGACGGCGGACGCGGTCGGATGAGCCGCGCGCACGCGCCGATAGCATCCTCGGGTGATCGATTTGCTGAAAGCGCTCGCGTCGGCCGACTCCGAGGTTGTCGTCTCAGCGCCGGGTGCGGGCGAGGGCTTCTGGGCGGGCGGCCCGAGTGCGGTCGTAGCCGACGGAGTGGTGTGGCTGGCCTATCGGCTGAGGCGTCCGGTGGACCGCGGTCGGGGGTACGCCAACGTCGTCGCGCGCTCTCAGGACGGGCTGCGGTTCCACACGGTCGGCACCGTGACCAGCGACCAGTTCGACTGTGCGTCGCTGGAGCGGCCGGCACTCGTCCGTAGGCCCGACGGGGGTTGGCGGCTCTACGTCAGCTGCTCGACGCCCGGCTCCAAGCACTGGTGGGTCGAGGCGATCAACGCTGACACGCCGGCCGGGCTGGCGACCGGCGAGCGCACGGTCGTCCTCCCCGGCGACGACACCGAGGCGTGGAAGGACGTAGTCGTACAGGTCGACGGGAACGAGTGGCGGATGTGGGCGTGCCGGCACCCCCTCGACGCCGGCGAGGCCGCCGCGGACCGGATGTCCACCTGGTACGCGACGAGCCTGGACGGTTTGACGTGGACGATGGTCGCCGAGGCGCTGCGGCCGGTTCCGGATTCCTGGGACGCCCGGGGCGCGCGGGTCGCCGACGTGTTTCGAGTGGGCGAACGCTGGTGGGCGATCTACGACGGACGGCGCAGCGCGGAGGAGAACTGGCGCGAGCGATCGGGGTTGGCGGTGAGCGATCGTCCGGACCGATTCACCGCCGTCAGCGGGCCGGTTCCTGAGCGCGCCGGGCCGGCCCTGCGCTACGCCAGTTCGATCGAGGTGCCGGGCGGGCGGCGGGTCTACTTCGAGGCCAGCGGATTCGATGGTTCCCACGACCTGCGCACGGTGTACGTGCCCCGCCCCTCCAGTGAGAGCCAGTCGGAGTAGTCCGCGCCGAGCAATCGACTCAGCAACGCGTTGTCCTCGGTGAAGGCCTGGACGAGCCGGGCGCGATCCGCCGGGTCGAGCCGGGGGCGTGGCCCGCCGCCGCGCTGCAGGGCCGAGAGCAGCGGGCGCTGCGCCCGGCGCCAGACCTGTGGGGGAGCGTGTGCCCCGGCGGCGGCCCCGGCCCGGATCGCGCGGCGCAATACTCGGTTGACGGCACCGTCCGCCGCCCATCGGCCCAGGTTGGAGTCCGGCAGGCCCGGCAGGACGCCGGTGTCCGCGCCGAGAAAGGTGCACAGGTCGTCGAGCGTCTCTTGCGGCGCGTCGATGAGCTGTCGGTAGCGGACCGCCCGCACGCGCCCCGGGGCGACGTGCCGGAACAGATTCTGGAACTGCTCGCCGTAGCGGCCGAGACCGAGATAGCGCCAGAACGGAGCCCAGCCGCTGGCAACACGGCGGGCCTCGGCCCGGCACGCGGCGAGGAAATCGGGTTCCGGCTCGAGCCCGTCGGCCCACAGATGCGTCCAGTTCGAGAATGCCCGATCGATCGGGTCGCGGATAACCGCGATCAGCTTCACATCCGGGAGCGTCCGCGCGATGCGCGCGTGGCTGTCCCGCTGCCAGAGGTAGAAGGGGGTGCTCTCGAAGCGCAGCGTGCCGGGGGGAGCGTCCCGGAACAGGGTTTCGTAGCCGGCGCGCTGCCAGATCCATTCGCGAGCACTGTGCGCGTCACCAGGCCCCCGTTGCCCGCCGGGATCCGGCGGCGCGCCACCGGTCAGGAAGAACTTGGGCTCCTTGACCGGCGAGGCGTAGAGCTGCGGATGGGCGGCGAGCGCATCGTGCAGCGCCGTAGACCCGGCCTTCGGTGAACCCACGATCAGGAAGTCCGGCAGATGACGGTGCTCCACGGGCAACCTCGCGTCCTCGATGGCCGTGCGCAACGCGCCGGTAGGGTGGCTCATCCGATTGCCTAGCAATCCTATCGAAGTACAAACCAGACGTCACGTCCGATGCGCCTACGAGCTGATGCTCAGGCGATCGGTGAGCAGGAGGAACGCCTCAGCGAACGGGCTTGCGGCGGTATCGTCGCGAATCCGCTGCCAGTCCAACTGCTCGCGCACTGCCCGCGCTGCCGGCAGCAGCGTGGCAAAGTCGCAGTAGTGCTCGGTCAGGGACCGCAGCTTCACGGTCATGACATAGGTGGGCGGCAGGACGGGCAGCCGAATCCCGAAGATCTCGTGCTCGTCGGCCCGGTCCAGCAACGCGTCGTCGACCGGTACGCCGTTCAGGCGGTGCAGCACGTCGACGACGACGCCGTCCGAATGCGCCTTGAGCAGCCAGTCCTCGGGGGTGCGCTCGACGTCGAAGCCGGCGGCGGCGAGGACGTCGGCCGCCTGGTCGGCGTTGGGCTCAGCGACGACCAGATCGACGTCGTGTTCGGGCTCGGGCGCACCGTGCACCCACAACGCGTAGCTACCGGCGAGCGCGAACCGCGGACCGGACTCCTTGAGCGCGGACGCGCTGCGCTTCATGGCGGTGCGCAACAGGTCACGGTTCGAGGACATGGGAGCGCCCCTCCGATCGGGGTACGACGTTGTCGTGCGCCTCGCGACCTTCAACATCCTGCACGGCCGCAGCGTGGCCGACGGCCGCGTCGACCTCGACCGACTGCGCCGCGCGGTCCGCGAGATCGATGCCGACGTGTTGGCCATGCAGGAAGTCGACCTCGATCAGCCGCGGTCGGAGATGGCTGATCTCACTGCAGTGGCGGCCGAGGCGATGGGAGCGGTCAGTCATCGATTCGTGGCGGCCCTCGCCGGGACGCCCGGTGCCACCTGGATCTCTGCGACCGGACGGGAACAACCCGGTACCGCCTCGTACGGGGTCGCCCTGCTCTCGAGGTGCCCGGTGAGTGACTGGCAGGTGCTGCGACTGCCGCGGATTCCCGTCCGGTTCCCGATGTACCTGCCCGGCCCGAACAAGTGGGCGATCGTGCGCGAGGAGCCGCGAGCCGTGGTCGTTGCCCGCGTCGACACT
This sequence comes from Pseudonocardiales bacterium, assembly GCA_032160665.1. GTDB lineage: Bacteria > Actinomycetota > Actinomycetes > Mycobacteriales > Jatrophihabitantaceae > Jatrophihabitans. The sequence continues at coordinate 13,788 of JAVHVH010000094.1, read as the reverse complement.
CCCTCGGGCCCGCTCACGGTCGCCAATACGCACCTGTCCTTCGTACCCGGATGGAACCGTGTTCAGCTGCGCCGGCTGCGACGGGATCTCGCCGGTCTGCCCGGGCCCCGGGTGCTCATGGGTGACCTCAACCTGCGGCCGCCCGGCCCGGCGAACCTGACGGGTTATCGCTCGCTGGCGGGGGCGGCGACGTTTCCGGCCGCGGCGCCGACGCACCAGCTCGATTACGTCCTCACCGACGACGACTCGATCTCGGTGCTCAGCCACGAGACCCCGATGACCGAGCTCTCGGACCACCTGCCGCTGGTGGTCGAGGTCGCCGACGCATGACGTGGCCGGCGCCGAACCGCGATCAGCCGCGCCGCCGGATCATCGCTGCGGCGGCGGCACCGAGACCGGCCGCCGCGACGGCCAGCAGACCATGATGCTGCGAGGCCCACAGCTGCGGGTCCTGGGTGTGGGACTTGTCGTCGAAGATGCCGTGGGTACCGAAGTCCGCACCGCGCGGCCCGTCGGCCGGCTCCCACAGGTTGGCTGGTGCGTCCGGCGGTTCTTCCTGGTCGGTCTGCTGCCCGGAGAACCCGGTCCGCGCCAGATAGCGGTCGAGCAGGCCGGGGGCGATGGCGTTGGCGGCCAGGGTGGCCGCCGTGCTGGCGCCAACCCAGTACTCGCGGCGGCGGGGGTGGTCGGCGGCGTACAGCACCCCGCGGGCGGCGAACTCGGGTTGATAGATCGGGGCGACGGGCTGCGGGTGCCGCGGCAGCCGGGACAGCACCCAGGAGAACTGCGGGGTGTTGACGGCGGGCATCTGCACCATCGTCACGCGGACGTTGCTCCGGTCGTGCAGCAGTTCGCAGCGCAGCGCCTCGTGGAAGCCTTGGATCGCGTGCTTAGCGCCGCAGTACGCGCTCTGCAGCGGTATCCCGCGGTAGGCGAGCGCGGAGCCGACCTGGACGATCGTGCCTCGGTCGCGCGGCTTCATGCACTTGAGCGCGGCCATCGTCGCGTAGACGTAGCCGAGATAGGACACCTCCGTGACTCGCCGGTATTCCTCCGGCTTGATCTGGTCGAACGGCGCGAACACTGAGCTGAACGCGACGTTGACCCAGACGTCGATCGGGCCGACTTCGGCTTCGACCTTCTCGGCCGTGGCGAACACCTGGTCAGCGTCGGCGACATCGACCGAGATCGGAACGGCTCGGCCTCCGGCTCGCTCGACCTGCTCGGCGGCCGCTGTCAGGCCGCGTTCGCCGCGGGCGAGGAGCACGACCGTGTCGCCTCGCCGGCCGAACGCGACGGCACTCGCCCGACCGATCCCACCGCTCGCCCCGGTCACGACGACGGTTCGGCTCATTGGCAGCTCCTGGTTACGTCCTGGGCTGCCCTGGCGAGACTACGCAGGACAGCATCTTTCGAGCGTCTACCCGATAGCTGCTGGGCCGCAAACGGTGCGGGTCCGGGGGTTCAGCACCGTCGGCAAGAAGGAGTCACATGTCGCAGACAGTCGCCGACGTTCTGCTCGCCCGGTTGCGGGAATGGGGTGTCCGGCAGGTCTTCGGTTACCCCGGAGACGGCATCAACGGCCTGCTCGCAGCATGGGGACGGGCCGAGGACGATCCGCAGTTCGTCCAGGCGCGACACGAGGAGATGGCGGCCTTCGAGGCCGTCGGCTATGCCAAGTTCTCGGGCCAGGTCGGCGTGTGCGCGGCGACCAGCGGTCCTGGAGGCATTCACCTGCTCAACGGTCTCTATGACGCCAAGCTCGACCACGTGCCGGTCGTGGCGCTGGTCGGGCAGACCGAGCGTTCGGCGATGGGCGGCTCGTACCAGCAAGAGATCGACATGCTCTCGCTGTTCAAGGACGTGTGCAGCGACTACGTGCAGATGTGCACGGTTCCTCAGCAGCTGCCCAACCTGATCGATCGCGCGATCCGGGTAGCGCTGAGCGAGCGCGCCCCGACCTGTTTGATCTTCCCCTCCGACGTCCTCGACCTGCCCTACGAACCGCCCGAGCACGCGTTCAAACAGGTGCCCTCAAGCATCGGGCTGACGTACCCGGTGATCTCGCCGGACCAGGACGCGGTGCGGAAGGCTGCGGAGATCCTGAACGCCGGCGAGAAGGTCGCGCTGCTGGTCGGCCAGGGCGCTCGGGGGTGCGAGGATGAGCTGAGCGAGATCGCGGGCATCCTGGGCGCCGGTGCCGCGAAAGCGCTGCTCGGCAAGGACGTCCTTCCTGACGACCTGCCCTGGGTCACCGGCGCGATCGGGCTGTTGGGTACTACCGCGTCGTACAAGTTGATGATGGAGTGCGACACCCTGCTGACCGTGGGCTCGAACTTTCCGTACAGCCAATTCCTGCCGCCGCTGGATCAGGCGCGCGCCATCCAGATCGACCGCTCCGGCAAGTGGATCGGCATGCGCTACCCGTACGAGCTCAACATGGTGGCCGACGCGCGCCCGGCGTTGCAGGCGCTGATTGCGCTGCTCAAGCGCAAGTCGGCCCGCAAGTGGCGCAAGTCGATCGAGAGCAACGTTGCCGACTGGTGGCAGACCATGCAGCGCCAGGCGATGACGGACGCCGACCCGGTAAACCCGATGCGGATCTTCTACGAGCTGTCCGAGCGGCTGCCGGACAATGCGATCGTCTCCGCCGACTCGGGCAGTGCCGCGAACTGGTACGCACGGCTGCTGCGATTCCGGGCCGGCATGCGGGGCTCGCTCTCAGGCACCCTGGCGACGATGGGACCGGCGGTTCCGTACGCCATCGGTGCCAAGTGGGCGTACCCCGAGCGTCCCGCGATCGCCCTGGCCGGCGACGGCGCCATGCAGATGAACGGCCTGGCCGAACTGATCACGATCGCGCGCTACTGGAAGCAGTGGAGCGACCCGCGGCTGGTGATCGCGGTGCTGCACAACAACGACCTCAACCAGGTCACCTGGGAGATGCGTGCGCTCGAGGGAGCGCCGAAGTTCGCCGCGTCGCAGACCCTGCCCGACGTCGACTACGCGAGCTTCGCGAGCAGCCTCGGGCTCCTAGCGCGCAACGTCGACGAGGCGGACGCGGTCGGGCCGGCCTGGGATGACGCGCTGGTCGCCGACCGGCCGACCGTGCTCGACATCCGTTGCGATCCCGACGTCCCGCCGATCCCGCCGCACGCGACCGTCGCACAGATCAAAGCCATGGCCGGCGCGGTGCTGCACGGCGACGAGGACACCTGGGGCTTCGTCAAGCAGGGATTCAAGCAGAAGGTCCAGCAGTACCTGCCCGGCGGTAAGGGGGAGTGAGGGAGCTCGACCCCGACACGTCCGTGCTCGGCTACCGGGTCGGGGACGAGATCGCGCTGACCGAGGACGACTTCCTGCGGCTCGCCAAGGGATTCTTCGCCGAGATCGATACGAAGTTCCGGTAGCGCGCGCCTCGTGTCGATTCGGAGGCGGACCGTTCGTCGGGTCAGTAGAGCGGCGTACGTCCAGTTGCCGCCAGCGAGGAAGGACGCCGACATGGCGAAGTACATCTATCTCTACCGCGGTCCGGCAACTCCGATGGCCGACTTCACTCCGGAACAGGGCGCCGAGCAGATGGCCGCCTGGGGGGCATGGATGGAGAAGGTCGGTCCGGCCCTCGCCGACGGCGGCGCCCCGTTCGGATCCCGGGCGGCCGTGGCCGACGACGGAAGCGCCCCGACTCCCAGCGACCAGAACGGTTACACGATCGTCGAGGCCGACAACCTGGACGCCGCGAAGGCGCTCACGGACGGCCACCCGTTCCTGGCCGACAGCACCGGCAAGTTCGCCATCGAGATCTTCGAACTGGTGCCGATGTAACCACTGCCCGCGACCGGCCCGCCGTCCTCCTGGCGGCGGGCCGTCGGCTCAGCGCGCGCCGGTGGCCGCCAGGTCGCGCTCCTGCGCCAGCTGCAGGGCGATGTCGATGAGCATGTCTTCTTGACCGCCGACGTACCCCTTCTCGCCCGCGCGCTGCAGGATTTCGTGCGCCGGCACGCCGTAGCGCTCGGCGGCGTGCTCGGCGTGGAGCAGGAACGACGAGTACACGCCCGCCCAGCCCTGCACGATCGCGGTGCGATCGGCCTTGGGCCAACGCGGCAGGTACGGCCGGACGACCTCCTCAGCCGCGTCGAGGACGCCGCCGACGTCCACGCCGGTCTCGACACCGAGGTGATCGAACGTCGCGGCGAGGACCTCAGTGGGGGAGTTGCCGGCGCCGGCGCCGAGCGCGCACAGCGATCCGTCGATCTGGCGCGCACCGCCCTGGAACGCCAGCACCGAGTTGGCCACGCCGAGGGACAGGTTCTGATGGCCGTGAAAGCCCACCTGGGCCTCGGTGCCGATCTCGCCGATCAGCGCGGCTATCCGCGCCTTCGCCTCGTCGAGCACCAACGCTCCCGCGGAGTCGACCGCGTAGACGCAGTCCGCGCCGGCATCGACCATGAACCGCGCCTGCCGGGCGAGCTCCTCCGGGGACGTGCGGTGGCTCATCATCAGGAAGCCCACGGTCTCCATGCCCAGCGACCGAGCGAGGCCGAAGTGCTGGATGGAGACGTCGGCCTCCGTGCAATGGGTGGCGATCCGGGCGACGGAGGCACCGGCCTCGCGGGCGTTGCGCAGATCGTCCATCGTCCCGATCCCTGGAACCAGCAAGATCGCGATCTTGGCCCGCCTGGCCTCCTCGTGCGCCGCGCGGATCAGCAGCATCTCGTCGGTGCGGGAGAACCCGTAGTTGAACGACGACCCCCCGATGCCGTCGCCGTGGCTGCACTCGATGACCTCGACGCCCGCCTCATCCAGCGCGTGGACGGTCGCGCGCACCTGCTCTTCGGTGAACTGATGCGACATCGCGTGGCTGCCGTCGCGCAACGTCGTGTCGGTGATCCGCACAGCGCGCTCGGTACCCCCCATCATGCATCCACGCTCTTCGCGCGAGCGCTCATCGCTCGCTCCGTCCGACGGGTGGCCACGAGTTCGCCGATCCGCGCGGCGGCCGCCGTCATGATGTCGAGGTTGCCTGCGTACTCCGGCAGGTAATCGCCGGCGCCGCGTACTTCGAGGAAGACCGCGACGCGGCCGTTGCCGTCCCATTGCTCGCGGGGCGGGTCGTACTGCGGGGCGTTGCGCAGGGTGTAACCGGGCACGTACTCCTGCACCTCGGCCACCCGCTTTTCGATCGACGCGGTGATGGCGTCCTCGTCGGCGTCCGCGGGGATCGCGCAGAAGACCGTGTCGCGCATCATCATCGGCGGCTCGACCGGGTTGAGGATGATGATGGCTTTGCCCCTGGGTGTGTTGCCGAGTTCGCGTACGGCGCGCGACGTGGTGTGCGTGAACTCGTCGATGTTGGCGCGGGTGCCGGGACCAGCCGACTTGGAGGCCACCGACGCCACAATCTCGGCGTAGGCCACGTCGACGACCGATGACACGGCGTGGACGATGGGCACAGTGGCCTGGGCGCCGCAGCTGATCATGTTGATGTTCGGCGCGTCGATGTGTTCGGTGAAGTTGACGGGAGGGCACACCAAAGGCCCCATCGCCGCGGGCGTGAGGTCGACGGCGACGATGCCGGCCTCGGCCAGCCTGGGCGCGGCGGCCCGGTGCGCCTTCGCCGATGTCGCGTCGAAGACGATGTCGGGGAGTGGGTCCTGCGCGAGCAGCCAGTCCAGCCCGTCGGCCGACGCCGGAATGCCCAGCTTGCGGGCTCGTTGGAGGCCGTCCGACTCGACAACGCCGACCACGTAGCCGACCTCGATGACGTCGCTCCGGCGAAGTTTTGCGAGCAGATCCGTACCGATGTTGCCCGGCCCGATGATCGCCGCCAGCGCCTTCGCCATGCCGCCTCCGTCTCGCCGGATGTCCCCGCACCCTGGGCGGGTGCGAAGGCCTGGGTTCAGGCTACGGTCGGACGACGATTCGGGCGAGGGAGCGGAGGCCGGATGGCAATCACGGATGTGACGGGCAAGGCGAGGGCGCTCTACGAAGCTCGCCGGAACCGTCAGGCGATCGCACCGTTCACCGACGCCGACCCGACCCTGACGATGGCCGACGGGTACGCCGTGCAGGCTGAGCTGACCCAGCTCATCCTGGCCGACGGCGACAGCATCGTCGGTTACAAGGTCGGGCTGACGTCCAAACCCATGCAGAAGATGATCGGCGTCGACAGCCCGGACTACGGACCGGTGCTGGGCTCGACCGTCTATCGCAACGGCGACGAGGTGTCCCTGGCCGGCTTCATCCAGCCCAAGATCGAGGCCGAGATCGTGTTCGTCCTCGGCGCCCCGTTGCGCGGGCCGGGCGTTTCGGTCACCGACGCGCATCGCGCGATCGCCGGGATCGCCGCCGCGGTCGAGATCGTCGACTCGCGCTTCGCCGATTGGCGGATCAAGCTGGCCGACACCGTCGCCGATCTCGCGAGCAACGGCGCGGTGGCCGTGGCCGGCAATCTTGTGCCCCTCGACGGGATTGACCCGCGGCTGATCGGCATGACCCTGACCCGCAACGGTGAGCTGATCGACACCGGAGCCGGCGCCGCGGCGCTCGGCGATCCGTTGACGGTGGTGGCCTGGCTGGCCAACACCCTGGGCTCGGTCGGCATCGGCCTCGAGCCCGGCCACCTCGTCATGACGGGGGCCCTGCACGCAGCCGTCCCAATGACCGCCGGTGACGTGTTCCGCGCCGATTTCGACCGCCTCGGTCCGGTGACCGTGCGCGTCGTCCCATAAGTCGTCCCATAAGGAGAATCGTGACCCTCTCTGCCGCCGAGATCGCCGCCCGGCTGACCGCGGCGCGCGTCGACCGCACCGCGATCGCGCCGATCTCGGACGAGGACCCGTCCTTCGACCTCGCGACCGGGTACTCGGTGCAGGCCTTGCAGCGGGACGAGGCCGGCGCGCTGGTCGGCTGGAAGCTGGGCGTCACCTCGCGGGCCAAGCAGGCGCAAGTGGGGGTGGACTCGCCGATCCGCGGCTTCCTCGCGGCGTCGCACGGGCTGGACGTCGGGGAGCCGTTGGGCGTGGACGAGCACATCAATCCCCGCGCCGAGCCGGAGATCGTGTTCGTCATGGGACGTGACCTGTCCGGCGCGCACGCGACGGCGATCGACGTCCTGCGGGCGACATCGGGCGTCGCGGCGGGCATCGAGGTCATCGACTCGCGCTACCAGAACTACCGCTTCACGATGCCTGACGTGGTCGCCGACAACTCCTCGGCCGGCCGGTTCGTCGTCGGGACACCGGTGCCCGTCGACGGCATCGACCTGCGGCTGGTCGGGGTCGTGCTCGAGCATCGCGGCGAGGTCGTGGCCACCGCATCCGGTGCGGCCACGCTCGGCCATCCGGCGGCGGCGGTGGCCTGGTTGGTCCGCTCGCTCGCCGCTGAGGGCTTGGGACTCGCCGAGGGCGACGTCATCCTCTCCGGCGGCCTCACGGCCGCCGTCCCGGTCTCGGCCGGTGACGTCGTCGTGGCGAGCATCGACCGGCTCGGCACCGTGGAGCTGGCCTGTCGATGAACGAGCCGCCGGCCCACCTTCCGGGCACCGTCGGCTACTGGCAAGCCCGCGCCGACGACCAGCTCGAGCTCGCGCGACGCATGTGGAGCCAGGCTCAGCCGACGTGGGGCGTGTACGACGTGCCCGAGTCCGAGGCGCGACTCCTGCCCGATGACCTTGCCGGGCAGCGGGTCGTCGAGCTGGGCTGCGGAACGGCCTATGTCAGCTCGTGGCTGGCCCGGGCGGGCGCGCGGCCGGTGGGCGTGGATCCCACACCGGGTCAGCTGCAAATCGCGCGGCGGATGCAGGCCGAGACCGGCGTGCACTTTCCGCTTGTCCGGGCCGCGGGGGAGCAGGTGCCGCTGCGTAGCGGGCTGTTCGACCTCGCCGTCAGCGAGTACGGCGCCGCCATCTGGGCCGACCCGGATCTGTGGATCGCCGAGGCCGCGCGGCTGCTGCGCCCAGGCGGCCAACTGGTCTTCCTTGGCAACAGCACGCTGCTCATGCTTTGCGTGCCCGACGAGGACGGCCAACCGGTGCGCAATGTCCTGTTGCGCGGCCAGCGCGGAATGCGTCGCTTCGAGTGGCCGGACGAGCCTGCGGTGGAGTTTCACCTCAGCCCCGGTGACTGGATCCGGCTGCTTCATCACAACGGCTTCGAGGTCACCGACCTGGTCGAGTTGTACGCGGCCGGCGACGATGACCGCACCCGCATGAACGTGTCGAGTGAGTGGGCGCACCAGTGGCCGGTCGAAGAGGTATGGCGCGCCCGTCGACGGTGAGCCGCGCCGGCAAACTGACCGGTGTTCTGCGCGCGCTGGCTAGTCGAGCAGCCGGCCGAGCGGGCCCAGATCCAGGTTCAGGTCTGCCCGGCTGATGCCGTAGCGATCGCGCAATTCGGCCATCGCCTCATCGAGGCGAAGCAGGGCGGTGCCCAGCGCGTCTATCCGGTCCTCGTCCAGGTCATCCATCCGGCGGATCGCCTGACGCTCCATGAGTTGACGGACCAGCTCGACCAGCGTGAGCACGAGTTTGAACAAGTCACGCTCGATCGAGTCGGCGTCGCTTTCGATGCGCTCGGGCAGAACGCGCAACTCGCTCACGTCTCGGCCTCACGGACGGTGGTGATGAGCGCGCGGAGCTTGACCGTGACCAGGTCGACGCCGGCCAGGCAGATGGTCACGTCGCCGGACAGCACGACACCGACCCCGAGCAGCCGGTCCAGCAGATCGACCAGCGATGCCGGCTGGGTGCCGGTTCGCGGCTCGGCGAGGGTGGTCACGATGCGTCCACCGCGGCGAAGGAGTACGGCGGCCACGGTCCGGTGAGCACAACCGCACCCTCGCCCCGCTCGCGGCCCACCTCGTCCACCGCGTCCCGGAATTCGTCGACCCGCTCGCGCTCGACCAGGAAGGCGGCGTTCAGCACCATCGGCTGCGCGGCCCCGGTGAGTCGCTGGTCCTGCGGACGGTGTCGTCGCGCGTCGACGGCGTGACCGGCGAGCCGTCGGAACATGGCGTCGGCGTCCTCGATCGCGCGCTCGGCGGCATGGTCGCGCTGCTCGAGGTCGGCGCGCCGCCGGCGCAGGTAGGCCGCCCCGCTCAAGGCCGTCGCGAGCACTTCCGGGGCAGCGGCGCCGTCGGCCGGCGCGAAGAGCTTGAGACCCCATTCCTCGCGCCCGTCCAGGGCTGCGAGGGTGTCCAGGGTGACGCGGTCGAGCCGGTGCAACCGATCGCGCGCCGAGGCGTCATCGCTGCAGATCGTGGCCAGCCGTAGCGGCAGCGTGGTGGTCAACCTCATGCCGGCCCGCACGACGGCGTCGTGCTGCCGCGCCGTCCGCTCTAACCAGCCGAGATCCTCGAGGTTGGCGCGCAGGGCGCCCTCGCCGAACTCGGCCAGGTCGACGGTGCTCACGAGGCACGCGAGCTCCCCATCGTCGATGGTGCGCACCGGGGCGTCCGCCACTCCGCGAAGCCCGTCGAGTGCGTTGGGCGGCACTGGTCTGGTGATCGCGTACAGGTAGGTCGCCGTGTCGATCATTGGGAGCGCCGGCTTTCCTGGGGGGAACTCTTGGGCTGCTGGCCGTTCTCGTGCGATGCGGACTCGAGTTCGGCCACGCGTGACCGCAACGCTTGGTTCTCTTCGGCCAGATCGCGCTGGCCGACCGACAGCGTGGGGTCGTGCTCCCACCAGTCGATGCCCATCTCACGCGCCTTGTCGACCGAGGCGACGAGTAGCCGGATCTTGATCGTCAGCAGTTCGATGTCGAGCAGGTTCACCCGGATGTCCCCGGCGATCACCAGGCCCTTGTCGAGCACCCGCTCCAGCACATCGGCGAGGCTGGCGCTTTCGGCCGGGCTGGGCAGTCCCGTCATCGGTCGTCCTTGGTGGCGCCACGGGCGTAGCGGCGCGCTCTGCGGTAGCCGACGAGCCGCCCGCGCTCGTCGGCGTCGACCTCGTACTCGGCCAGGATGTCTGCGGTGTCGGGAATGCGGCGCGTCTCGACCACCTCGACGCCGATCCGCCAGCCGTCCTCGGTGCGTTCCAGGGAGATGACCCCCTCGGGCTCGCGGCCGAGGAGTTCGGCGAGTTCGGCCGATGCTCGTCGCGCGAGAGCCGCCGGTGACGGCTTGGCCGTCCGCGGCGGTCGCGACGAGGTGCGGCGGCCGTTTCTCGACCCGCCGGCTCCTTGTTCGGCCATCACCGGGCTCCAGGTCCGGAACTGAGCAGGCGTGCCACGAGCGCGTCCTGCTGCTCGTCGCGCTCGGCCTGCGTGAGCTCGCCCGCCTCGTAGGCGGCCTCGACCTCGGCCAGCTGTCGACGGACGGTCGCCGGATCGCTCCATTGCCGATAGGCCTCGCGTTCAAGTTGCTCGCCCAACCAGACGACGCCGCGCACCGGTGCCAGCGGCAACGTGAGCAGTCCGGTGAACAGGCCCATTGCTCATGCCTCGCCGACGAAGTCGTACGCGGGCGACGGGCCGAGCAAGCGGATGCGCAGCCGACCGGCATGTCGCTTGCCCAGGCCCTCGACGCGGCGCTCAAACCCCACCACCTGATCTGCTTCGACCAGGAACGCCGCGTCGAGGACGTCCTCTGGCGACGACGTGTCACGCAGCCGGAACTCGAACTCGTCGCCGAACTCGCCCAGAACGGCCGCTGCGTCGGCCGGACGCAACTGCTCGAGCGCCCGCACGACGAGCTCGCCGAGGCGCAACTGCCGTTTGAACGTGTCCGGGGACTCGACGCTGCCGCGGTCACGGAGCCGGTCGATTTCCGGATGCTCGGCGAGCACCTGCCGCAGCACAGCGTCCTGCTCGTACCGCACCTTGACCGTGAACTGGACCCGGCCACGCACCGACTCCAGGGCGGCGGCGAACTCATCCCGGTGCGCCTCGAGCAGCTCCCGCGCCACCGCGGCCTCGTCGGTCATCACCGCGCCGAACCGCATCGGCAGCACCGGCGTTCCCTTCGCGACCAGCTCGGCAAGTACGCGGTCGTGGGCGAGCAGGTCTGCGGCCCGGCCGATCGAACGGTGTGGAGGTGTGCCGACCAATGCGGCCAGCTCGCCGACCTCGATCAGGCGTAGCGCCGCGGCCGGGGTGTCATCGGGGATCGCTTGGTCGGCGGCGCTCCACGTGGGCAGTGGGGTACCGGCCGGGACGATCCCGAACACGTAGCACCACGAATCGACCGACGTGGTCATTCGTCGTCATCCTCACGGCGCGGGCGGCGACGGGCGGCGGTTTGCCGGGAGCGCGGGCGGCGCTGCGGTTTCGAGCCGTTGCCGCTGTCATCGTCGTCATCGGATCCGTGGACCAACTCGCTGACCTTTTCCTTGGCACTCTCGATCGCGCCGCTGGTCTTACCCTTGGCGCCGCCCTTGCTCATCGACTCAGTCATCTCGGCGAGGTCCTTCCCGCCGTGCTGGTAGAGATCGAGCCGGTTGGTCGCCTCAGCGAATCGCAGGTAGGTGTCCACGCTCGCGATGACGATGCGGGCGTCGATCGTCAGGAGCTCGATCCCCACGACCGAAACGCGGACGTAGGCGTCGATGACCAGGCCCTTGTCGAGGATGATCTCAACGACGTCGGCCAAGCTGCTCGGCGAAGGGCGGTCGATGTAGCCGCCGCGACGTTGCTGGACTCCAGATGTCATCTCAGCTCACCTCCGGCCCGAACGGGCGCGTTTGCGGGACTTGGGTTCCTCGGCCGGCTCTTCGTCTTCCTCTTCCTCGTCGTCTTCCTCTTCCTCGTCGTCTTCCCCTTCCTCTTCTTCGTCGTCGTACTCCTCGTCCTCGTCCTCGTCCTCGGCCTCGTCGTACTCCTCGTCCTCGGCTTCGTCGGACTCGTCTTCGGCTTCGTCCGGACCCTTCGTGACCTTGCTGTCGTGGATCTCGCCGCGCCATCCCTCAAGCTCGTCGGGGTGCAACATGGCTTCGGTCATCACATGCCGCCGGAAGTGCTTGAGCTCCAGCCGTGCGCGCCGTCCCTGGGCCCGCCAGAGATTTCCGGTGCGCTCGAACAAGCCCTGCGGGTGGTACTCGAGCACCACGAGCACCCGGGTGAGATTCGGCGCGATCTCGTGGAACGTGACGGCGCCGTCGACGTGTCCCTTGTCGCCCTTCGAGCGCCACACGATCCGCTCGTCGGGTACCTGGTCGATGATCGTGGCCTCCCACGTGCGGTGTGACCACAGCACCTGGGCCTTGAAGGTGAGCTTCGGCTCCTCCTTCTGGTCGACGCCCTCGACCTTCTTCATGAACTTGGAGAAGTCCTGGAACTGCGTCCACTGGTTGTAGACGACGTCCACCGGCGCCCCGATGTCGATCTGCTCGATGATGTTGGTGACCTTGAGCTTCTTGCCGCCCTTGCCGCCGCCGCCACCACCTAGCTTCTCGCTGACCTTCTCCTTGATGCCCGTGCCGGCGGCCGACAACCCGGCCATCAGCGGAGACTTACCCTCCGCCGTCTTCTCGCCCGCCTTGCCGACAGCCTTCGCGACCGCGCCGCCGCCGTCCTCGCCGGCACCGGACAGCTTGTCGGTCAATCCGCCGACCTTGTCGGTCGCGCCCGAGAGGACCCGGCCGGTCAGCGCGGACATCAGATGTTGGAATTCCTCCCCCAGCGGGTTACCCGACCCGCTGTCAAGGACGCCGCCGCCCTTGCGCGACTTCCCATTGCCCTCAGCCATTACGGCCTCCCCGTCCGGATCTGGTGCTCTTGGCGGCAGTCGACCGCGAGCCCGTGGCCTTACGTGCGCTGCTCTTGCGCGCCGGGCTGGACCTGGCGCTTGCGGTCCTGCCGCTCGACTTCGCGGCTGAACTGGTCGCCTTGCGCGGGGCCGCCTTGCGGGCGGTCTCCTTGCGCGGCGCGGCCTTGCGCGCGCCGTCCTTGCGGGGCGCGGCCGACTTGCGTGCGCCCGCCTTGCGGGGCGCGGCCGACTTGCGAGCGCCGGCCTTGCGCGGTGCGGACTTGCGCGCGCTTTCCTTGCGGGGTGCGGCCTTGCGCGCGCCTTCCTTGCGCGGCGCGGCCTTGCGCGCGCCTTCCTTGCGTGGCGCTGCCTTGCGGGCGGCGCTGGCCTTACGGGCGCCTTCCTTGCGCGGCGCCGACTTTCGGGCGCCTTCCTTGCGCGGCGCCGACTTTCGAGGGGAGGCCTTGCGTGGACCGCGCTTGCGCGCGGCTGCCTTCCGCGGCCGCTCGTCGTCTGGCTCGTCCTCATCGACGGCGCTGTCCGCGTCGCCGCCCTCTTCCTCGTCGGCGTCTTCGTCGGCGCTGTCTTCGACGCCTTCGCCCTCGTCGGTGCTGTCTTCGGTGTCGTCAGCTTCGACTTCCTCGTCGGCGTCTTCGTCGGCGCTGTCTTCGGTGTCGTCAGCTTCGTCCTCGACGTCCTCGACGTCTTCGTCTTCTTCGTCCTCGTCTTCCTCGTCGTCGGCGAGGTCTTCCGCGTCTGCGTCTTCTTCGTCTTCTTCGTCTTCGTCCTCTACCTCGTCTTCGTCGGCGAGGTCTTCTTCGTCTTCGTCTTCTTCTTCGTCCTCGTCCTGTTCGTCGTCTTCGTCTTCGTCGGCGAGGTCCTCGGCGTCCTCGTCCTCGTCCTCGTCCGCGTCGTCCTCATCGTCCTCGTCGTCGTCGTACTCGTCCTCAACGTCGTCCTCATCGTCGTCGTATTCGTCTTCGGCGTCGTCGTAGTCCTCGTCGTCGTCTCGGGCGTTGCCCTTGTCGCTACCGCGGGACTCGATCCGATCGGTGAGCCGGCCCATCTGGCTCGCCGCGGCAGAGACGACCGCGGTTTTCC
>JAVHVH010000088.1:0-3015 GCA_032160665.1 Pseudonocardiales bacterium | reverse complement strand
GCCGACACGGAGTAGGCGAGTGGGCGGAAGCGCAGGATGGGATCGTCGGACAGCTCGATCCCGTCGATGACCCGAACCGGATCGAACACGACGATCTCGCCGCCGGTCTCGCGCTCCGGGTCCGGTGCGGTGATCTCGAGGACGCCCGCGTCGATGCGCTCGCTGTTGCGCCACACCGACGTCGGGTCGTGGGGGTCGTCGCCGGCAGTCGCGATCTGGACCTGCAGGGTCATCCGGACCGGCCCTTCGGCGAGCCGTCGTTCCATTTCGTGGTGCAGGTAGTCGGGATCCTTCCGGTCCGGGGCCGGCACCGCCGCCGCATCCGGTAGCCAGGTGTAGCGCACCCACCGGCCGTTGCCCGCGGCGTCGAGCCATCGGTACGCGTGCACCGCGTAGTAGGTCGCCGAAGCGAAGCTTCGCGGTGGTTTCAGTGCTCCGGCGCGCGCGTTCACGGCGAGCGCCCGCGCCGCGTGCGGGCGGGTGGCCAGGAAGCGCAGAAGTAGCCAGGGCCGTCGCTGCAGGAGGGCCGCCGCGCGCGTCAGGGTTACGAAGTCATCGACGGTCCGGACCGGGAACCGCGGCGCCGTCTGGGCCAGGATGTCGGTCGCGACGCCCTTGGCTGGACGGAACGAGACCGCGATGCCGCGCACGTCGGATACGCGGTCGGGCTGGCCCGATCCGCCGGCGCCGTTCGACAGCCGGGCGACCGTCGGCACCGGCGTCCCCTGAAGATGCGCCGCGCGGCACAGCTTGGCCGCCTCTGGTGTCGCGGTGAAGCTGGCGGCGTAGAACCGTCCCTTTGCGTGCAAGGCGCGAAGGCCAGGCCTGCGCCCGAACGCGTCGCTGATCCGGTCGATCGCCTGCTCCGGAGTCACCATGCGCGGAAACGTACTCGCGTCAGTCCTTGATCAGCAGCGCGAGCTCGTCCCGAAGCCACTGCATCAGCAGGTGGACGTCAGGCATCTGGTCACGATCGGCGATCAGCCCGAAGTCGAGATGGCCGCAATAGCTCATGACCGTGATGTTGAGACCCATGCCGTCGGTGATCACCGAGATCGGGTAGTTGGCCACGAGTCGGGCGCCCGCGAGGTACAGGGGCACTTGCGGTCCGGGGACGTTGGAGATCACCAGGTTCCAGGGCGGCCGCCCAGCGGCCGAGGTGGCCAGCGCGAAGGTCGAACGCGCCGCGAGGGCGAACACCGCGGGCGGGATGAAATGGTTCGCGTCCTGCAGCAACTCCGCCGGTAGCGCCCGGTGCCGCTGCTTCATGTCGCCCAGTGCTTCGTGCGTCAGGCGCAGACGCTCGATCGGGTCCGCGACGTGCGTGAACAGCGGTGCCGACTGCAACATGATCCGGTTGCCGTACGTCCCCGTCTGCGCCTCCGTGCGGACCGAGATGGGGATCTGCGCGACGAGCGGCCCCTCGGGCAACGCATCGTGCTCGATCAGCCAGCGTCGAACCGCGCCGGCGCAGAGTGCCACGACGACGTCGTTGACGGTTGTCCCGTGAAGGTTCTTCGCCGCCTTGACGTCGGCGAGGCTGAGCTGGCCGAAGGCGACCTTGCGGTGCCCCGAGACGCGTCCGGAGAACGGTGTGCGCGGCGCGGGTGGCAACCCCGGCAGGCTCTTGTGTCGCGGCCGGCCGAGGGCTAGCTCGCGGGCTCGCCGGACGGCCTGGCCGACCGAGGTGACGCCCGGCATGATCGCCAGGGAGCGGACCTCGGCAAGATTCGGCAACGCGGCCGGTGCGGAGCGGGCAAAGCGGACCGGGTATCTCATCGCACCCGCCACGCCGCGCAGGAGCATCTCGCCGCGACCCGGCATGCGCTCGCGCCGGTCGGAAGGCTCGGGCGGCGTGCGTCCTTCGGGCGTCAGATCGAGCAGCGCAACCATGATCTCCGCGCCGGACAGTCCGTCGACGACCGCGTGGTGGATCTTCGTCAGCACTGCGACGTGGCCGTCCTCCAAGCCCTGGATCAGGTAGAGCTCCCACAACGGGCGGGCACGATCCAGCGGCCGAGCGACGATCCGGGCAACCTGATCAGCGAGCTGTGCCTCGCTTCCGGGCGTGGGCAGGGCGATCTCCCGGACGTGGAACTCCAGATCGAAGTCCGGGTCGTCGATCCAAAAGGAGTAGTCCAGATTGAACGGCACCTCGGCCAGACGCCAGCGCAGGGGCGGGACGAGCGGCAGCCGCTGTTCGAGCAACTGCTGCACACTGGCCAGGTCGAGCCCACCGGCGCGGGTAGACGGGTCGAGGACGGCGAGGCCGGCCACGTGCCCGTACTGGCGGGCGGATTCCATCGCCAGGAACTGAGCATCGAGGCTGGTGAGCTGCCGCATGGCCTAACGGTGTCTCCCGTGGCTTCGGTTGTCCAGCAGGAACTGGGCGCCGCTGGCCCGGGTGAAGCCCACGCCGGACAGTCAGCGCGAGAACGTGCCGTTGACGTTGAGGGCTATGCCGAGCTGAACCGCTTGCTTTCCCTCAGCGTCGGTTTGGCTGCCGTGTTCCCAGTCGACGTCATCCCGTTCGGTGCGCAGAGCCCAGCGCCAAAGCCCGATGAACGACGCAACCACCACGGCCAGCACGATCGCCAGAACCAACATGATCGTCACGTCGTCACGCTCCAGGTGGGCTAGCGCGCTGCGAGCCCGGTACTGCGAACGGTCCTCTCCCGAGCGGCTGTGCGCAAATCTGCCACCCAGCCAGAACTTCAGACCGCGGACATCGCCGGCCACGAGCTCCGGACACGCTCGCGGTACTTCAGACCGAACTCGAGACAGCGGTGCGCCCGAACCGAATACGCGCAGATCTCGTCGACTCGATCAACCACGCCCGAGCCGAGGTCACCAGGCTGGCCATGCTCTCCGAGGATTTGCTGCTGCTAGCCCAGGCCGACGGAGGCCAGCCGATCGTGCGCCGAGAATTGACCGACGTCGGGGAATTGATCGACGGCGTGGTCAGGGCTCATCACGAGAGCATGTCGAGTCGGTCCGTCACCGTGACGATCTCGC
>JAVHVH010000074.1:0-19929 GCA_032160665.1 Pseudonocardiales bacterium | reverse complement strand
AGCGTGTCGGGCGCGAGGTAGCCCGCCGCGAGGAAGCCCAGTCCACCGGCCTCGGCAACCGCAGCGGCCAGCGCGGGACTCGACGGGCCGCCGGCCAGCGGCGCCGCGATGATCGGGACGTCGAGGTCGCTCGGCCGGAGCATCGGGAACCAGCAAGCTACAGGCCGCTTTGCCCTCCCCGCCGGGCGCCCCGGTGCTAGAGCGCGGAGGCGACTTCGCTGGCCGCGCGCTCGCCCGAGCGGACGGCGCCGTCCATGTATCCGTTCCAGTAGGTCGACGTCTCGGTGCCGGCCCAGTGGATGCGCCCGACCGGCGCTCGCAGCGCCGGCCCGAAGGAGGTCAACGTGCCCGGGCCGGCGATCGCCGTCGGGCCGCCTCGGCTCCACTGCTCGAGCGTCCAGTCCATCTCGAAGTACTCCGACGGCGCCAGGAACCGGTTGTCCTGGAAGATCCGCGCGAACTGCGCCAGCACCGCCGCGCGTCGGGTGGCCGCCGGTTTCGGGCCCCACGTCAGGTTCTGGGTGCCGCCGACGAAGCCGGCCAACACACCGGGCGACCCGTCGGGCGGGGAGTTGTCGAACGAGTAACCCACCGGGCCGCCGACCGTCAGGAACTGCCCGGTCAGTCCGCTGGCCCGCCAGAACGGGGTCGGATACACGGCTTCGACCTTCATCAGGGCACCCATCGGCAGCCGCTGCGTGAGCAGGTCGCGGGCGGCCGGCAAGAGGGGGGCGTACTCGATGCGGGCGGCGAGCGTCGGTGGCACAGCGACAACTACGTGCTTCGCGTCGACGACCAAGTTGTCCGAGGTGACGGTCACACCCGTGTCGGTCTGGGCGATCGCGCGTACGGGCGTGTTCAGGTTGACGCGGGGACCGAGCGCGTCGGCCACCCGCTGCGAGACGACCTGCGACCCGCCGACGAGACGGCTCTGCTGCGCCCCGCCCCGCACGTTGAACAGTCGCTCGAACGTGCCCGGGTTGCTCGCGTTGCCGGCGGCAGCGACGTAGGCCAGGACGAACAGGAAGGAGACGTCGCCGGGTTCGGCGCCCACGAGTGCCTCGGTGAACGGTCTCAGCAGCGCGACGATGCCGTTGGCGTTGATGGCATTGGCCCGGACCCAGGTCTCGAGCGTCATGGCGTCGTAGCGCGCGGCGTTGGGCGCCGTCCACGGGGTCGCGACCGGGAACTTGGCCGCCAGCAGGTCGATCTGCTGGCTGAGCTTCACGATGTCGGCGAGCAACAGCGGGTCGGGCGGTGCGGTGCCCAGCACGCTGGTGTCGGAGTACTTCAGCCTGATCGCGCCGTTGACGTAGACGTTCTTGCCGGTGTCGTACGCGTCGAAGATGCCGACGCCCACCTCGCCGGCAAGTGCGGCGATGCGGTCCTGGGTGGGCCCCACGAACTCACCGCCGGCCTCGGCGACCTTGCCGGGCGCGATCGCGTGGTTGAGGGTGCGACCGCCGACCCGGTCGCGAGCCTCCAGGACGACGACGGTGTGCCCGGCTGCCACGAGCCGGCGTGCTGCGGTCAGGCCCGCGAGCCCAGCCCCGACGATCGCGACGTCGGCGGTCACGTTGGTCGTGGCGGGTGCGGGGGTTGCGGTGGTCTGGGCCTGGGCGGCCGTCGTGGGCAGGGCCAGCGCGGCGGCAGTGCCGGCCGTCCCGGCGAGGAAGGCGCGGCGTGAGGTTCGGGCGCGGTTGGTCATCCGGACAGTCTGCAGACTGCAACACGTTCTCGCACGTCGAGCGCTCAGCCGACGAGGTCCTCGCCCGCATAGAGGTTGAGCCGTTGGTCGCGAACCATTCCGGCGAGGAGCAGGCCGTACTCGCGGGCCAGGTCGACGGCCAGGCTGGAGGGCGCCGACACCGCGACGATCCCGGCCACGCCGCCGGCGACCGCCTTCTGAACGATCTCGAAGGAAACCCGGCCGCTGACGACCAGCAGCCGATCCTGCGCGGGCAGCGCGTCGTCGAACAGCGCCCGACCAATCACCTTGTCCACGGCGTTGTGCCGGCCGATGTCCTCGCGGACGACGGTGATCGCGCCGTCGGCGCCGGCCAGCGCCGCCGCGTGGACCGCGCCGGTCCGGTCGAAGGCCTTCTGCCGGACCCGCATCGTCGCGGGCAGTGTGGCCAGCACCTCGCGGGTGACGGTCCAGCCGTCCTGGTGTGGCGCACTCGTGACCAGCGGGCGCAGGTCGAGGACGTCGGCGCTGCAGACCCCGCATGCCGCGCTGGTGACGAACGCCCTGGGCCGCGGCGCGCGGACCCCGTCGCGCAGGACGATGTGGACGCGGTCGGTGTCGTCCTCGCGGCAGGCCCGCAGGGTGACGACGTCGTCGGCGCGCCGAACACCGGATTCGACCACCAGCCAGCCGGCGGCGAGCTCGAGGTCGTGGCCGGGGGTGCGCATCAGGGTCGCGATGGCGGCGCCGTCGAGGGCGAGGACCAGCGGAGCCTCGACCGCGAGATCGTCCGGCGCGCGGGCCGGCTCGGCTTCGCGCGGCATGCGGACGATCGCCCGCCGCGTCGTCGTCACCGCCATGATTGGAGAGTAACTACAGTCGAGCCATGACCGACGATCCCAAGGTTGGCAAGCCGAAGAAGTCGGCGGTCGGAGTGCCCGCCATCACCCACGCCATGCAGTACGCGCTGGCCGAGATGGGCCCGACCCGTTCCGCACAGACGCTGCTCAGGATGAATCACATCGATGGGTTCGACTGCCCGAGCTGCGCGTGGCCGGACCCGGACCGTCGTCATGCCGCCGAGTTCTGCGAGAACGGCGCCAAGGCCGTCGCGTGGGAGGCCACCCGCAAACGCGTCGGGCGCGACTTCTTTGCCGCGAACTCGATCGCGCAGTTGCGCGAACAGCCCGACCACTGGCTCGAGCACAACGGCCGCCTCACCGAGCCCATGTTCCTGGCCGCGGGAGCTACCCACTACGCGCCGATCAGTTGGGCGGCCGCGCTCGCGCTGACCGCCGACCGGTTACGGGCGATGACGGATCCGAATCGCGCGGTGTTCTACACCAGCGGGCGAGCCAGCAACGAAGCCGCGTTCGTCTACCAGCTACTCGCCCGCCGGCTGGGCACCAACAACCTGCCCGACTGTTCCAACATGTGCCACGAGTCCAGCGGCGCGGCGCTGACCCAGGCGATCGGTGTCGGCAAGGGCACCGTGACGTTGAAGGACATCGCCGACGAGGCGGACCTGATCGTCATCGTGGGGCAGAACCCGGGCACGAACCATCCGCGGATGCTCACGTCCCTCGAGAACGCCAAGAAGCGCGGCGCCCGCATTGTCGCGATCAACCCGCTGCCCGAGGCCGGTCTCACGCGATTCCGCAATCCGCAGACACCGCGTGGACTCTCCGGGGTGGGAACCAAGCTGGCCGACCGCCATATCTCCGTGCGGGTAAACGGAGACCTTGCCCTGTTCGCCGGCGCGAACCGGGCGCTGCTCCAGCGCGAGGACGAACACGGCGGCGTGCTCGACCGCGACTTCATCGACCGCTATTGCGACGGCTTCGACGCCGCCGCCACGCACTGGCGCGGACTGGACTGGGCGGACATCGAGACGCAGAGCGGGTTGTCGCGCAAGGAGATCGAGGACTTCGTCTCCGACTACGTCGCCGCCGAGAAGGTCACCGTCTGCTGGGCGATGGGACTGACCCAGCACCGCAACGCCGTCGCCACGATCCGCGAGATCGCGAACTTCCTGCTGCTGCGCGGCAACATCGGACGGCCCGGCGCCGGGGCCGCGCCGATCCGCGGGCACAGCAACGTCCAGGGTGACCGGACGATGGGCGTCTGGGAGCAGATGCCGGACGAGTTCCTCGACAAGCTGCAGGCCGAGTTCGGGTTCGACCCGCCCCGCGAGCACGGATGGGACACCGTCGACTCGATCCGCGGGATGCGTGACGGCAAGGTCGACGTGTTCTTCGCGCTCGGCGGCAACTTCGTGGCGGCCACACCGGACGCCGACGTCACGGCCGCGGCGATGACGAACTGCGCCCTGACGGTGCACGTCGCCACGAAGCTCAACCGATCCCACCTGACCCACGGCCGCGAGGCGCTGCTGTTGCCGTGCCTCGGCCGGACCGAGCGCGACCACCAGGCCAGCGGCGAGCAGTTCGTCACGGTCGAGGACTCCATGAGCATGGTCCACTCGTCGACCGGCCGGCTCGCGCCCGGATCCCCCGACCTGCGCAGCGAAGTTGCCATCGTCACCGGCCTCGGACACGCGCTGTTCGGCGACGACATCGGGTGGCTCGACATGCGCGACGACTACCGCGTGATCCGCAAGCACATCGAGCGCGTGGTCCCCGGCTTCCACGCCTTCGAGGAGCGCGTGGTGCACCCGGGCGGTTTCGTGCTGCCCAGCGGCCCGCGCGATTCGCGGACGTTCCCGACCACGACCGGCAAGGCCCGGCTGACCGTGAACCCGCCGGACACCGTCGAGGTGCCGCCCGGACATCTGCTGCTGCAGACGGTGCGCTCGCACGACCAATTCAACACGACCGTGTACGGCCTGGACGATCGCTACCGCGGCATCAAGGGTGGACGGCGCGTGGTGTTCGTCAGTGCCGACGATCTGCACTCCTTCGGCCTGTCCGATGGCGACACGGTCGACCTGATCAGCGTGTGGACCGACGGCGAGCGGCGGGCCAGGGGCTTCCGGGTCGTGGAGTACCCGACCCCGCAGGGCTGCGCGGCGAGTTACTTCCCGGAGGCCAACGTGCTCGTCCCGCTCGACTCCACCGCCGAGATCAGCAATACACCGACGTCGAAGTCTGTGGTAATCCGCCTGGAGCGCTCAGCCTGACCGCGGTTGGTCAGGCCTTGGCGTAGTTGCTGGCGCCCCACCAGTCGATCAGGACGACCGGCTCCTCCCCCACCACCCACGCGTCGTGGCCGTGCGGCAGCGCGGTGACGTCGCCGGCGCGAGCCTCGAACTCGGCGCCGTCGGCCATGACGATGTGCAGCACGCCCTGCGCGTGATACTGGAAATGCGGCGCCTCGCACAGCTCGGTGCCGGCGATCGGCTTCACGTGCTCGGACCAGCGCCAGCCGGGCTGCAGGGTGAGCCGGCCGATCTCGCTGCCGCCAATGGCGACCAGGTCGACGGTGCCTCGCTCGAACGTGCGCACCTCGTCCGGGGAGTGGAACGTCTTGTGTTCAGGCTTGTCGCTCATGACAGGTCCCTTCGTCGTGGTTGGGCTGGCCCCAGGCTCACGCACCGGCCTTGCACTGGGTTTGCAGTGAGCGCTGGCGCCGCGCCGGTGCAAGGCGTTTGATGCCGCCATGCCCACCCTGTCGGTGCGCGTCCTGGGCGACCTGGATGTGCAGGACGTCGACCTCACGGCACTGGGCAGCCGCAAAGCGCGCACGGTTCTCTGGCTACTGGCGCTGGCGCGCGGACAAGCGGTGTCGGGCGACCGCCTGGCCACTGCTCTCTGGGGCGACGCGCAGCCGGCGAGGCCGCCCGACCAGGTCGCCGTCCTGATCAGCAGGTTGCGCCGGGTCATCGGCCGCGAGCGTGTCCAGCACGTCGACGCGGGCTACCGGCTGGCCTACGACTGGCTCGACGCGGACGAGCTGACCGGGCTGGCGGCCGAGATCGAGGACCGGCAGCGGAGCGGCAATCTGGCCGGGGCGGCCGCGGCCGCGCGCGTTGCACTGTCCCTGGTGCGCGGCGAGGTGAGTCGGAGCACGGGCGCCGACCCCTGGGTCGAGGGCCTCGTGGGCGAGCTCGACCGGTTGGTCGCCCGGGGCCGCCGGCTCGCCGCCGCCGCCCTGCTGGCGGCGGGTCACTGGGTCGATGCCGCGGACGCGGCCGCCGCGGTGGTCGAGCGGGACCCCTACGACGAGGACGCGCTGCGGGTGCTGATGCGCTCCTACGTCGTGGGCGGACGCGTGGGATCCGCACTCGCCGGATATGCCGAAGCCCGGCGCCGGCTCGCCGACGATCTCGGCGCGGACCCATCCCCCGAGACCGAGGCCCTGCACGCCGCGATATTGCGCGGCGAGCTCGTCGCGCCGGCATCGTCTCGGCGACCGTCCCCGTCGAGGTTGGTCGGCCGCCAGCGGGCCTTCGACCGGCTCGACGCCCGCGCGGAACGGGCCCGGCACGGCAGCGTCGAGACCGTCGCGGTAACCGGGGAGGCGGGCATCGGCAAGACCGCCTTGTTGCAGGCCTGGGCCGGGCGGCGCGCGGCCATCGGAGAGGTCGTGCTCTACGCCAGCTGCGGTCCGCTCGACCGCGCCGTGCCGCTCAACGCGCTGCTGTCGGCCATCAAGGATCACCTGCGTGCTCTCGGCCGCGCACGCACGGCCGAGATCCTCGGCGAGGACGCCGAGCTGCTCGCTCCCCTGCTCGGACTGACCGCCGCCGGCGGCCTCGGTGTCGTCCTCGCCGACGGCGTCGTCGGGCCCTTCCTGCTGTACGCGGCGCTGCTGCGAGTGCTGCGGGAGATCGCGGGCCCGGTGCCGCTCGTCGTGGTCGTCGACGATGCGCATCTCGCAGGCCGCGCGTTGGCCGATTGGTTGGCGTTCGTTGCGGCGCGCGGCGCGACGATGACACTGGTGACCGGCGCGCGTTTGCACGAGGGTTTGGCCCTCCCGGCCGGCGAGACGATCGAACTGGGCCCGCTCGACCGCGCGGCGGTCGCCGCCCTGGTGGGCGAGTCGAGGGTGGATCAGCTGCTCGAACTGTCCGGTGGCCATCCGCTGTTTCTCACCGAGCTCGCGGGCCGGACGAGCTCGAGCCCGCTGCCGGCGTCGCTCGTCGATTTCGTGGTCCGCCGATGTGACGACCTCGGGTCCAACGCGGCCGGCCTGCTGCGCAGCGCCGCGGTGCTCGGCGCTCGGCTCGATCTGGACCTGCTCGGCGCGGTGTTGCACCGCCCGGTCATCGATCTGCTCGCCGACGCCGAACTCGCGTTGGCCCGTGGCCTTCTCGTCGACGTGAACGGGGCGCTGTGGTTTCGGCACGACCTCGTGCGGGCCGCGCTCGCCGCGACAACCTCCGACCGCCGGTCGGCGCTGCTGCACCGCGAGCTGAGTCGGGCCCTGCAGCGTCGGCCGGACGCTGACCCGGGCGACGTCGCCGAACACGCCCGGCTGGGCGGTGACGTCGTCGTCGCTGCCCACTACCTCCGCCGGGCCGCAGCCCGGGCGGCTCACCGGTTCGACCACGCCACGGCCGAAGCGTTGCTGGACGACGCCCTGGCCCTGCATCCGGAACCCGCCGGCTGGCTCGACCGCGCGCGGGTCCGCACACTGCGCGGCCGCTACCCGGCCGCGTACGAGGACGTCGAGCGGGCCGGCTCGTCGGGGGCGGCGGCGCTCGAGGTCGGCGCGTGGGCATCGTACTTCGACCGCCGCTTCGTGCAGGCGATCCGGTTCGCGGCCGACGGCGCACTCATCGCCGACGACCGCGACGTGCGCGGGCGTTGTCTGAGCGTGGGCGGCCGCACGAAACACGCGGCCGGAGACCTCGGTGCGGCCGAGACCATGCTGCGCGAGGCGATCGACCTGATGAGCGGAGCGGATCGGGTCAGCGCATCGGCCTGGCTCGGCGTCGTCCGCGCGCACCAGAGCCGGACCGACGAGGCCCTGCAGCTCCTCGGCCCGGCGGCGCGGGCCCAGATCGCCGTGGAACACACCTCGGCGAGCTTGCATGCGCTGCTTTTCACCGGACACGCCCACGCGACGAGCGGCCGACCCGCACCGGCATTGCGGGCGTTCGAGCGGTACACCGAAGAGGTCGAGCGGCGTCAGGTTCCACGCTTCGCCGGGCGCGGGATCAACTTCACCGGGTGGGTACTGCGCAACGTCGGTGCCGGGGATCTCGGGCTGGACCGGCATTTCGAGGCGCTGGACCTGTCGGCCGGCGAGGGCATACCCGAGCTCGCGATCGCCGCGCGCGAGGACCTGGCCGAGGAGCAACTGAATCGCGCTGATTTCGACGCGGCCGGGCAGCACCTGGATGCGGCGGAGGCGGGCTTCGAAGGCGACCTGGTGTTCGGCTGGCGGCTCGAGATGAAGCTCGCCCTGCTGCGGGCCCGGCTGGCCCTGGAGACCGGTGACGCCCACGGTGCGCTGCAGCGCACGGAGCGGTTGGCGGCGCGCGCGACGGCCATCGGGGTCCCGCGCTACATCAGCGTCGCCCGCCTCATCGGGCACCGGGCGCAGGCCGAGCTCGGTATGCCGGTCGACCTGCCGACCGTCGAGGGCGACCTCGACCTGCTCGAGCGGTCCGTCGGGCTGGAGGCTTGGTGGTGGACGGGCGAGGCGGGCGCCGCGCTGCGCGTACCCAGATGGGTCGACCGGGCCGCCGATTCGGTCGCCCGGCTCGCCGCCGAGTCGGACGAGCACGGCGACCGGCTTCGCACGGAATCCGCGCGGCGCCTCGACCGCTGGCAAGCGTTGAGTGCCAAGCCAGCTTGACAGGGGCTGCCTCCTCCGGCACGCCGTGGCTTACTACCGGATACGCCGCTAGACCCTCATCCCGCGGTCAGCACCACCAAGGGCACGATCAGAGGTGGTGCGCCGGACAGCGCCGCCTCGGCGATCCGGCGGGCGTCGCGGCGTTGCCGCTCGCTCAAGGAGGCGACAAACGGCGCGAGGTGCGCCATCCCCATCCGCCAGGCGACGAGTTCGGCCGGCCGGGTGAGCCCGGTGTCGACGTCAACGGTCGTGATCCGGACGTGCGCATAGCCGGCCTGGGCGGCCAGCGCCGCCACCGCGGCGGGATCGTCGACCTGGCGCTCGGTGTCGCCCTTGAACGTCACGTACCAGGACGGCGGCCGGTACCCCAACGGTGCGAGCGCGGCGTCGACGGCCGTCTTCGCGGGGTGGTCCCACCCAGCGGCGAAGGAACTGGCCGCCAAACTGGGGGCCACCCGGCGCGCCTCACGCAATGCACCGAGCGGCTCGGGAATGTGCCCGAGCGAGAGTGCCGCCAGCGCGAGGTCGAACGAGTTGTCCCGAAACGGAAGGCGGCCGGCGTCCCCCAGCACTGCGTGCGCGGGACGGCTTACCCGGCGCAGCATTCCGAGCGCCGGGTCGAGGGCGACGGCGCGGGCGGCCCCGGCCACGAGGGCGGCGCGGGCGGCCACACCGGTCCCGGCGCCCAGGTCGAGCACGTTCGCCTCGTGCACGCGTTCGGCGACCGCAGCGACCAACGCCGCCGCGAGCTGGGCATAGACGGCCTCAGGCCCGGCCGACCAGGCGTCCGCGGACTCGTCGTAGGCGCCCCGCATGCCGGGGACGGTCACCCGAGCAGGCCCGCCCCGGCCACGGCCTTCGCCTCCCACCACGCCAGCTCCTCGTCGTAGCCCGCGAACGCCTTCTCCCACCCGAACTGCACGAGCGCGCCGAGCAGGCAGAGGGCAAGTTGGCGTTCCCACCACGGCTCGGTGTCCACGCCGCGCCGCTCCAGCGCGGCCCGAAACGCCTCGGCCGTCGCCTCCTTGGTCTGCGGCAGGCGACGGCAGTTGATCGACAGGTACCACGCCAGGTCGCTCGCAGCCGGTGCGCGACCGGGCAGCTCCCAGTCCATCAGGACGGTTCGCCCGTCGCCATCGGTGCCGAGGTTGTCGAGCTTCCAGTTGCCGTGGACGAACGTCTGCGGCGTGCTCTCGAGCGCCTCGACGAGCGGCGAGGGGTCGTAGGCGAGCGGGGTCACGACGGCGGCGGCTCTCGGGGCGACGTCAGCCAGCAACGGCCACCCCTTGCCGACGAGCTGGGGCACGACGTGCGGCGAGCCGATACCGGCCTCGGCCTCAGCCATCCACGGCGACAGATCCAGGTAGCGGTGCATCAGCGGGACGACCTCGATCTGTTCGTCGCCCTCCCAGAACGCGGCGTGCAGAGCGGCCATGTGGTCGAGGAAGCTCAAGTGCTGCTCGAGCGGGATCACGTCGTCGTTGACCGGCACGAGCCATTGGCCGACGTCACGCATGAGCAGCGCGCAGCCGTCCGGCTCGTACGCGACCCCGACGATGGGCTGGTTGATGCAGTCGGGCAGTTGGGCGAGCAGACCGCGTCGCCACAGCACAAGTGGGGCTCCCCAGAGCTGGCCGGCCGCTCGCATCGTCCAGTCGTCGGCTCGGCTGATGTGCTTGACGACGTAGCTCTCGCCGTCGATCACGACCCGCTCGAGCCGCGCGCCCGACTTGCCGGCGCCGTCCTCGATCGAGGACTGTTCGGTCACGCCGGCAAGCAGGTCAGCCAGCGATGGGGCGACGACAGGCGCGTCAGGCACTCGCCGCCTCCCACTCCGGCCGCGGACTCGGCCCCGTCCGCGGACTATCCTGCGCACTCGGTGTCATGCGGGCAAGCCTTCAGCGGGGGTTTGCGAGGACCTTGCCGCCGCGACTCAGACGCCGCAGCCCGGGGCCGCGGCGGCGAGAGCAGCGCGCATGTCGGCGACCGGCGCCTCGTGGCCGGTCATCAACCCCACCTGTACCGCCGCCTGGTGCAACAGGATGAGCGCCCCGCTGACCACGCGCGCTCCCCCGGCCCGCGCGGCCCGGGCGAGCGGCGTCGGCCAGCCGGCGTAGACGACATCCACCACCGCCTGGTTCGGCGACCACGGCCGGTCGGCGAGCGCGTCGGCCGCGCCGGGCGGCACGGTCGACATGACGAGGTCGGCGCCCAGTGCGTCGTGCAGCGGTTCGAGCGTGCCGAGCAGGACACCGATGCCGAGCCGGTCGGCGGTCGCCAGCAGGGCGTCCGTGCGTGCGAGGTCGCGCACGAGGACGGTGCAGTCCTGGATGCCGAGGGTGAGCAGGGCCCCGAGTGCGGCCTGCGCGGTACCTCCGGCGCCGAGGATCGTCGCCGTCGAGGGCGCGAGCGCATGCTCGGCCATCGCCGCGACGATGCCGGCGACGTCGGTGTTGTCGGCGATCCAGCCATCCGTTCCCGGCAGCAGGGTGTTCGCGGCGCCGATCGCTCGCGCGATCGGACGCACCTCGTGGGCCACGTCGAGGATCGCGTGCTTGAGCGGCATCGTGCACGAGAACCCGGCCCAGTCCGCGCGGTGCTCGAGGACTGCAGGCAGGTCCTCGACGCCGCACTCGACCGCGTCAAAGGTCCAGTCGAGACCGAGCGCGGAGTAGGCGGCGCGATGCAGGACCGGCGACAGCGAATGGCTGATCGGCCGCCCGAGAACAGCGCAGCGGCGCGCGGCGCCCGGGGTCGGCACGCCTATCCGCAACCCCAGTTGTTGGTCTTGCACCTCTCGACGGCCTTGACGAACGCCGTCTCGCTGTTCGTGAAGAACAGGTGACCGTCCTTGTCGCCGTTGACGTAGTAGATCCAGTTGCCCGCAGCCGGGTGGGCGGCACCGTCCATGGCCTCCGCGCCGGGATTGCTGATCGGTGTCGGCGTCAGTCCGTCGTGCAGGTAGGTGTTGTACGGGGAGTCGAACCGCGCGTAGTCGATCTTGCTCGGGTTCAGCCCTTCGAGTTGGGCGCCGTACCTGCTCGTCGCATCGATCTGCAATGGCTTGTGGGCCGCGAGGCGGTTGAGGATGACCCGGGCGACCTTCGGGAAGTCGTCGGGGTACCGCGCCTCGGACTGGGCGATGGAGGCGATGACGAGTTCCTGGTACGGGGTCAGGTGCAGCGCCTTGGCGCTGGCCGTGAAGTTCGTCGTCCGGGCCTGGTCGGTGAACTTGGTGACCATCTGCAGGAGCGCGTCGGCCGGATCCGTGTTGTCGGGGAAGAAGTACGTCGCCGGGAACAGGAATCCCTCGACCGATGTCGGAGCGTTGCCGTTGACCTGGTAGTCGGTCGGCAGCCCGATGGCCTTGATGTTCGTCAGCGCCCGTTGCGCCGCCGCCTTGTCCAGTCCCGGCCCACACAAAGCCGAGGCGCTGGAATTGGCGTTGCACGGAGCGGCGGTCAGGCGCTTCAGGACGTCCATGCTCGTAGCGCCCTCGGTGACCACGACCTCGTTGTGCTCGCGCGAGGCCGGATCGAGTAGCAGCGTCAGCGCCTGGTCCGCCGACATGTGCTTCTTGAGCCGGTACGTGCCGGGTTGAATCGACGTGGACTTCGCATTAGCGGCGGCGGCAGCAGTGAAGGCGCGGACGCTCGCGACGACGCCCGAATCGTGCAACGTCGTGCCGATGTCCGCGGCGCCATCGTCGGTCCGGACGGTCACGGACACCGTGCCGGTGCCGGAGCCGGAGTAGTCCGGCGGGATGAGGTAGTGATAGATCGGCAGAACGACGAGCCAGGTGGCAGCGACGAGCACCACCACGACCATCGCCGCGACAATCCCGAAGACCCGGCGGTTGCGACGCTTGGCATGCCGACCGCCCTGCGCGCGGGACTCACCGCGGGTCACCCGCGTGACTCTCGGCAGGTTGCCGGTAGGGACGTCGTCGTCGAACAGCGGGTCCTCGTCGGACGGGCCGAAGAGCAGGCCGTGCGGGTCGGAGTCGGTGGTCAACTCACGATCGCGTTGCCTCACGCTCTTACGCTCCCATCCGTCGCGGAATTCACGGCCGACGCAGTTCCAGCCAGTGCTGCAGCAACTCGACTGCGGCGGCCTGATCGATGACGGCCCGCCCCGCAGGCCCCCGGATGCCGCCCTGGTGGAGCTTACGCTGCGCTGACACCGTGGTCAGGCGTTCGTCCAGGTACTCGACGCGGATCGGGGCAATGCGCGCGGCCACAGCCGTACCGTATTCGCGCGCCAGCACGGCGGCGGGACCTTCGCGTCCGGCGAGGGTGCGCGGCAGCCCGACGACCACCCCGACAGCCTCATATTCGGCCACCAGACGGGCAACTTCGGCGATGTCGGCGTCGTCGCGGACGTCCCGGGCGAGGGTCGTCACGGGCAGCGCCAGCACTCCGCGTGGGTCACTGCGGGCCACGCCGACGCGCACGGTTCCGACATCGACGGCGAACCACACTCCGGGCGTCTCGGGCGTGTCTGGACGCACGATCAGCGCGCGGACAGGTGGGCCTTGGCCGCCGCAAAGGCCGCATCCAGCTTCGCCGCGTCACCGCCCGCCCCCTGCGCCAGGTCGGCCTTGCCCCCGCCCCGCGCGCCGAGCACCGGCGCGAACGCACGCACGACGTCGCCCGCTGCGATTCCGGCGCTCTGCCCGGCGTCGTTGACGGCGGCCACGAACGCCGCGCCGCCGCCGTCGACGGGCGAGGCGAGCAGCACGACGGCGGGGTCGCCGGGACGGAGCCGGCCGCGAACGTCCAACACGAGTGAGCGCAGGTCGTTGCCGTCCACCCCGGGCGGGGCTTCCGCGGCCACGAGCTGGACGCCGTTGACGTCCTGGGCCGACCCGGCGAGCGTTCCGGCACTGGCCAGCACCTGACCCACGCGCAGCTTGTTCAGCTCGCGCTCGGCGGTCTTGAGCCGGTCGAGCACGCCAGCGATCCGCTCGGGGAGTTCCTCCGGTTGCGCCTTGAACTCGCCGGCCAGCGACTGAACGATGACGTGCTCGCGGGCGAGGAACTTGAACGCGTCCAGCCCGACCAGGGCCTCGACCCGTCGAACACCGGAACCGATCGAGGCCTCGCCCAGCAGCTTCACCATGCCGATGACGGAGCTGCGCGGGACGTGGGTGCCGCCGCAGAGCTCGCGGGAGTAGTCGCCGATCTCGACGATGCGGACCCGTTCGCCGTACTTCTCGCCGAACATCGCGATCGCGCCGAGCCGCCGGGCCTCGTCCTGATCGGTCACGAACCAGCGGATCTCGAGGTCGCGCAGCAGGACCTCGTTGATCTCGTCCTCGACATCGCCGAGCACGCTGTGCGGCACGGCCGACGGCGTCGTGAAGTCGAAGCGCAGCCGCCCCGGCGCGTTGAGCGAGCCGGCCTGCGCGGCGGAGTCGCCGAGCGCACGGCGCAACCCCGAGTGCAACAGGTGGGTGGCGGAGTGGCTGCGCGATACCGACGCGCGGCGATCGATGTCGACGCGGGCGAGCACGAGGTCGCCCGGACGGATCTCTCCGGAGAGGACGGTGGACCGGTGCGCGATCAGCCCAGGCAGTGGCGACTGCACGTCGACGACCGTGAGCTCGGCCTCGCGTCCGGGCGCGTTGACCGTGAGCCGGCCCCAGTCGGGCTGCTGGCCGCCGCCCTCGGCGTAGAACGGCGTGCTGTCGAGGATCACCTCGACGTCGTCGCCCTCGTGCGCCGCGGGGAGCAGCCCGTCCGGCCCGATCAGTGCGGTGACGGTGGCCTCGCGGACAACCTCGGTGTAGCCGGTGAAGGTCGCGGGACCCGATTCGAGGGCCGCGCGGTAGACGGACAGGTCGAGGTGGCTGGTCTTCTTGGCCGCCGCGTCCGCCTTGGCCCGCGCGCGCTGCTCGGCCATGAGGCGGCGGAACCCGGATTCGTCCACCTCGATGCCCTGCTCGGCGGCCATTTCGAGGGTGAGATCGATCGGGAAGCCATAGGTGTCGTGCAGCTGGAACGCACTGGCCCCGGACAGCCGCGCCCCGCCCGACCGCTTGGCCTCATCGACCGCGAGATCGAGCATCGTCGTCCCCGCGCGCAGGGTGTGCCGGAAGGCCTCCTCCTCGCCGTACGCGTAGGTGGAGATCCGCTCGAAGTCGGTGGCCAGTTCGGGATAGGACGGTGCCATGCAGTCGCGCGCGGCCGGGAACAGCTCGGGCAGCACGGGGTCCTCGTAGCCCAGCAGGCGCATGGCGCGGATCGCGCGGCGCAGGATGCGGCGCAGGACGTAGCCGCGCCCGTCGTTGCCCGGCGTGACACCGTCACCGATGAGCATCAGCGCTGAGCGGACGTGGTCGGCGATCACCCGCAAGCGCACGTCGTCCGGATGGGACTCGCTCGCCGCGTGGCCGGAGTGCGCGCCATAGACCTTGCCCGCAAGATCGGCCGCGCGTTGCAGGATCGGTCGCGTCTGGTCGATCTCGTACAGATTGTCGACGCCTTGCAGGAGGGTCGCGACCCGCTCCATGCCCATGCCGGTGTCGATGTTCTTCGCCGGCAGCTCGCCCAGGATCGGGAAGTCCGACTTGCCCGGCCCGTTCGACGGCCCGCGCTCGTTCTGCATGAACACGAGGTTCCAGAACTCCATGTAACGGTCTTCGTCGACCGCCGGGCCGCCCTCGACGCCGTAATCGGGGCCGCGGTCGTAGTAGAGCTCGCTGCACGGTCCGCACGGGCCGGCGATTCCCATCGACCAGAAATTGTCGTCCATCCCCTTGCGGACGATCCGCTCCAGCGGGACACCGATCTGCTTGTGCCAGATGTCGATGGCCTCGTCGTCGTCGAGGTAGACGGTGGCCCAGATGCGGTCCCCGTCGAGCCCGAATCCCCCGTCCGCGATCGACGCAGTGGACAGATCCCAGGCGAGCTGGATCGCGACGTCCTTGAAGTAGTCGCCGAAGCTGAAGTTGCCGTTCATCTGGAAGAACGTGCCGTGCCGGGTCGTCTTGCCGACCTCGTCGATGTCCTGGGTGCGGATGCATTTCTGGATGCTCGTCGCGCGCGGCCAGGGCGCGGCCTGCTGGCCGACGAAGTACGGGACGAACTGGACCATGCCGGCGTTCACGAACAGCAGGTTCGGGTCCTCGAACGGCAGCGGCGCGCTGGGCACGACCTGGTGCCCGTTGCGCTCGAAATGGCCGAGGAACCGGGCCCGGATGTCAGCAGATCTCACGCCCGAGCCTCGCTTCGCTCGGTCGGTCGGTCGAGCCCGTGTCCGATGGTTCGCTCGCTGCGCTGGCTCACGGGTTCACTCTGCCAGACCGGCGGCGACCGATTAGGCGGTGTCGGGCTCCTCGGCCGGTGTGCGCCCGAGCGTCCCGTCCAGCCCGGTGCTCTCGCGCAACTGCGCCTCACGCTCGGCCATGGCCTCGCGGACGTCCCCGGCAAAGTCGCGGATGGCATCGGCCAGCGCGGCGAGCCCGCCGCCGATCCCGGTCGCCAAGCCGCGTGGCGTCATCTTCTCGGCGGCGCGGGTGAGCTTGCGCACGAGCAGGGCGCCGATCGTCACGCCCATCGCGAGCCAGAACAGGCGACGCACTCACCTCACCTCGCTCTGCACGCGACCGCTCATCGGGAACCCTTGACGCGCCTGTCGGCGCGGTGCTTGCGGCGGGCCGCCTTGACCGCGTCGGTGTCGCGCCGGTCGGACACGGTCTTACGCACGCCGTAGGTGAACGCGGCCGCCTTGATCATGGGGCTGCCGAGCGTGCTCGACACGATCGCCGTCATGGCCGCGACGTTCGTCGTCATCGAGTTGACGTTCTTCGCGATGCCCTCGATGTGCACGAGCTGGGCGTTGAGCGCCTCGATCGTCTCGTGCGCCTCGCTGAGGATCGGCGTCGCTCCCTCGTGCGTTTTCCGCACCGCGAGTGTGGCCTCGTCCAGCGTTCGGCCGAGTTTGAGCATCGGGACGGCGAGCAGCAGGACCAGCAGGACGAACGCGATCGCCGCGATCAACGCGGCTATGGCGCCTCCGGACATCGTGCCTCCGAGGTCAGTGGATCGGTCGGCCCGACCCTATCGGGTCATTCCGGGTCACCTTTCCCACGCAGAACGGACCGCAACCGGGCGAGGCGTTCGGTCACCGCACGCTCGGCGCCGTGGACGGTGGGTTCGTAGTAGTTGCGGCCGACGAGCTCGTCGGGCGCGTACTGCTGGGTGACGACGCCCTCCGGGGTGTCGGGCGGGTACACGTACCGTGCTCCCGCGCCGAGCTTGGCCGCCCCCGGGTAGTGCGCGTCGCGCAGGGCGGGCGGCACGGCTCCGGCGAGCCCACCGCGGACGTCGGCCTGCGCGGCGTCGATCGCCCGCACGACGGCGTTGGACTTCGGGGCGAGCGCGAGGTGGATCGTCGCCTGGGCGAGGTTGATGCGGGCCTCGGGCAGGCCGATCAGTTGCACCGCCTGAGCGGCGGCGGTCGCGACGAGCAGGGCGGTGGGATCGGCCAGGCCGATGTCCTCGGAGGCGTGGACGACGAGGCGCCGGGCGATGAACCGAGGATCCTCGCCGGCCTCGAGCATGCGGGCGAGATAGTGCACGGCCGCGTCGGCGTCCGATCCGCGGATCGACTTGATGAACGCGCTGATCACGTCGTAGTGCTGGTCGCCGTCGCGGTCGTAGCGCAGGGCCGCGGTGTCGACGGCCTGTTCGAGGGTCTCGAGGTCGATCGTGGTGCGGCCCTCGGCGAGGATGGTGCCTGCGGCCGCCTCGAGGGCGGTCAGGGCGCGTCGGGCGTCACCTGCCGCGAGTCGCAGCAGGTGCTCGCGGGCGTCCGGGCCCAAGGCCACCGCTCCGGCGAGCCCGCGTCCGTCCGTCAGGGCCCGGTCGACAAGCTGGTCGATGGCGTTCTCGTCCAACGGCTGCAGGGTCAGCAGCAGGCTGCGCGAGAGCAACGGGCCGACGATCGAAAAGAACGGATTCTCCGTCGTCGCCGCGACGAGCGTGACGTGCCGGGCTTCCACCGCGGACAACAGGGAATCCTGCTGGGTCTTCGAGAACCGGTGGATCTCGTCGATGAACAGGACCGTCTGCCGCCCGTTGTGGGTGAGCTCCGTCTTGGCCCGGGCGATGATCTCGCGCACGTCCTTCACGCCGGCGTTCAGCGCGGACAACTGCTCGAAGCGCCGGTTGGTGGCGCTGCTGACGATGAGCGCGAGCGTGGTCTTTCCGGTACCGGGTGGGCCGAAGAGGATCAGCGACATCGGCGCGTCACCCTCGACCAGCCGACGCAGTGGCGAGCCGGGAGCGAGCAGGTGCTGTTGGCCGACGACCTCGTCGAGCGTGCGGGGGCGCATCCGCGCGGCCAGTGGCGCGCCCGGGTCGACCGGTGCCACGTCGCTTCGGCTCGGCTCGGGCTCGAACAGCGTCACCCCCCCAGCGTAGGGAGCCGGCGCCTTGCGCTCCCGCCGGTGCGGGGCGCGGACGCGTCAGTACACGAACCGGGTCAGGAAGTCGTTGCCGAAGACCCGGTTCGGGTCGTGCCGCCGCGCCAGCGCGCGAAAGTCCCCCAGGCGCGGGTAGTGCGCCTGGACAGCATCCGGATCGGCGAGGAAGACCTTGCCCCAGTGCGGCCGCGGGTCGTAAGGGGTGAGCGCGCGCTCGACGGCCGCCACTGCCTCGTGCACCGCCGCATCATCATCGAACCAGGTGAAGTGCAGGCCGACGGCCGCCCGGCCGTGGAACGGGCTGAGCCAGAGGTCGTCCACTGCGATGGTCCGGAACTCCGCGACCTGCAGCACCCCCCGCAGATCGACCCCGTGCACGGCGGCGATGGCGTCCGCCCCGTGCTCCCGCGCCACGAGGTACTCCGACTGCTGCTCCTCGCCGCTGCTGGGCGTGAACGCGGCGCGGAAATGCGGCAGCCGCTCGTGCGAGGGTCCCGCGACGCCGAGCTGTTCGGTCGTCGCCGCGGGATCGTTGCCCGCTGTCGGATGCTGCGGCCGGTCGGCTGGACGACCGCCCCAGCGGCCGCCGTCCGGCGCGTCCACACCACGCGTCTTGATCCAGAGCCGGTCGATGAGCCGCGGCGTAGACGCGTCGCTGAGCAGGCTCACGCTGTAGCCGGCCGCCATGACCGCGTCGAGATCGGCCAGCACGGCGTCCACCGGCACGTCGAGCCACACGTCCTGACGGACCTGGAAGGCCGGCTCGACGGCGAGCGTGAGGCGGGTGACGATGCCGAGCGCGCCCAACGCCAGGACGCTGCCGGCGAACGCTGCGTCCGACCTCGTGACGGTGACGAGCTCGCCGTCCGCCCGCACGAACTCCACGGCGACGGCAGCGGCGGCCAGACACCGGTTGCCGTCACCTGACCCGTGCGTCCCGGTCGCACACGCCCCGGCCACGGAGATGTGCGGCAGCGACCCGAGGTTGGGCAGGGCGAGCCCGTGCCGATCCAGCTCGGTGGTGACCGCGGCATACCGCGCGCCGCCGGGCACCGTCACCGTCCGGGTCGCCGCATCCACCTCGATGGGCAATCGCAGGTCACGCAGCGTGACGAGGTCACCGGTGGTGTCGCCGATCCGGTTGAAGGAGTGCCCCGTGCCCAGCGCGTGGATGCCCGATGACGTGGCGACGAGGTGCTGCAACTCCGCCACCGTCGTCGGCGCGTGCAGAGTGTCAGTCGAGTAAACGATGTTGCCGGCCCAGTTCCGCAGCGTCACGCCTCCGATCGTGCCGTGCGAGGAGTGCAACCCGCATATCGTGCGAGCCATGGAGGTCCTCCGGTACACGGCGTTCAGCCATGATCCCTCGGGCGGCAACCCCGCTGGTGTCGTCCTGGACGCTGGCCGGGCGACCGACAGCGAGATGGCGGCCGTCGCCGCCGAGGTCGGCTACTCCGAGACCGCGTTCCTGGTCGCGTCCGACGAGGCTCGCTTCGACGTCCGGTACTTCAGCCCGCTCGCCGAGGTGCCCTTCTGCGGCCATGCCACGATCGCGAGCGCGGTCGCGTACGCCGAACGCAACGGTCCGGGGACGCTGCACCTCCGGACGCCGGTGGGACCCGTCCAGGTCACGACGACGGTCGGCGACGGTGTGGTGACGGCGACGCTGGTGAGCGTGCCGCCACGCGTGGACGATCTGTCGGCGCAGGATCTCGGGGCGCTGTTGCAGCATTTGCGCTGGTCGGCGTCGGACCTGGATCCGGAGTTGCCGCCGCGGGTGGCGTACGCGGGCGCGTTTCACCCAGTGCTGGCTGTGTCGAGCCGGGCGCGGCTCGCTGCGCTGGACTACGACTTCGACGCGCTGGGGAACCTCATGGACGCGCGCGGATGGACCACCGTCGATCTGGTGTGGCAAGAGGCGCCTCTGGTCTT
Source organism: Pseudonocardiales bacterium (assembly GCA_032160665.1). Taxonomy (GTDB): domain Bacteria; phylum Actinomycetota; class Actinomycetes; order Mycobacteriales; family Jatrophihabitantaceae; genus Jatrophihabitans. The sequence goes on along the minus strand of JAVHVH010000074.1, from coordinate 115 downwards.
TCACGCCCGCAATCCGTTCCCGCCGGGCGGGGTGGTCGAGGACCCGGCGACCGGGGCGGCGGCGGCCGCGTTCGGGGGGTATCTGCGGGCGCTCGGGCTCGTCGACCTGCCGGCG
>JAVHVH010000026.1:0-7540 GCA_032160665.1 Pseudonocardiales bacterium | reverse complement strand
CGCAGCACACCGTACCGGCCGTATCACACCCACGACGAAATCCAGCCACTCACACCGGAAACCGTCTACCAGCTGGACATCGAGATCTGGCCCGCCAGCGTCGTGCTTCCTCCCGGCTATCGGCTGGCGCTGACCGTCCAGGGCCGAGACTGGCGCCACCCCAATGCAGTCGACGCCGGCAGGCTACTCAATTTCGGCATCGCGCTGCGGGGATCGGGGCCGTTCCAACACGACGACCCCACCGACCGACCCACGGACATCTTCAGAGGCCGCAGCACGATTCACGCCGGTGGCGACACCGCATCGTGGCTGCAACTACCAGTCGTGACCCCAATGCCGCAGGAGGCCCTGTCGCGGGCTGATCGTTGACCTCGCGCCCTAACGGTCCGAGGTCCGGAGATTGCACACCACGAACGGGGCCAGCGGACACCGTAGAAACCCGATCCAAGGTATTGACCATTGCTCCATTCATAGCCGCGGGTGTGAGTGCATCCGTCGTCGGCGCTCCAACCACCGATTGACAGTCCGGATCAAGCGGTTCAGTCTGGGTCTGAACCAATCAATCCACGGCGGAGGCAGGCGATGCCGAGGGTGATATTTGCGGGCCTCCCCGGCGCAGGTACCAAGTCATTCAGCAGCGTTATGGCGCGCCGGTGAGTGTCGTCTTGGACACGGGGCAGATCCCGAAAGCCGACCGCGCTGAGGCCGTGCGTGCGGCGGTCGCAGAGCATTTGGTGCCGGTCGAGATCGATTTTGCCGTTGATCGCGGCCCGGCGGCGGTGCCTATGGCGATCACTGATTTGGCCGATCTCACGGTTTGGACCTCGACCTCGAATGCGGTGAAGGTGCACCGCACCGCGGCACAAACCCACGACGACTTCACACCGAGCATCTTCATGGGTTTGCAGATGACAGGATCCTGTGTGGTGGTCCAGCACGGGCGGCAAGCCATCCTGCGGCGTGGTGATCTGGTCATCTACGACTCAACATCACCGTTCGTCATTTCTGATGTCGACGGGATCCGCCAGCATAAATTCCGGATACCACTGGACCGATTGGCGTTGCCGGCCGATGTCATCCGGCGGGTCTGTGCGGTCAGCTTGAGTCCGGGGCATCCGATCACCGATCTGGCCGCTACCTATTTGCACCGGCTGGCGTTGCGGCCAGGGATGTTCGATCGGCCGGGCGGCGACCTGGTCAGCCAGCCCAGCATTGAGTTACTGCGCGCGGTGATCACGACCCATCTGGACGCCGTCGAGTTGGGTAAGGAGTCGCTGCACGCAACGTTGGTCGTGCGGATCATGGAGTACGTCCGCACCCACCTGCGTGAACCCGACCTCAGCGCGGGCCGCATCGCCGCCGAGCACCACATATCGGTGCGCCAGCTCTACCGAATCCTGGCCGACGAAGGCATTTCGCTCGGGGACTGGATCCGCGCACGGCGACTCGAGGAATGCCGCGAAGACATCGCCTTGGCGGGCGCAGGTGATCCCGTCTTCGTGGTTGCCCGCCGGTGGGGGTTCACCGACGCCTCCAGTTTCGCGCGGATGTTCCGGGCCACGTTCGGCATGTCGCCGCGCGATTGGCGTGAGACCAACCGCCGCCCACCTCACTGACCGTCGCGGCCCACTAGGCGCGGTGCCTCGTCGTGTGCCCAACGTCTGTGCACCGTGTGCCAGGTCCGGTTACGGCCGCACGTTTTGCCCCCACACCGACCTAGCGTCAGAGTCACCACCTCCCTGCTGCGAGGTGCGGCCGAATCCAACGATGGGGCAGGTCATGGCGGATCGCGACCGTCAGCCGTCTGAGCCGACCGGAGCGTCGCCGTGGGCGGGGTCCGCGCCGGCCCTCCCGCAACTGAGCGGGGCCCAGTTCGACCGCATGACGGCCTACGGTGTGGCGCGACCGGTGGAGTTGGGAGACATCGTCTTTGGCCCCGGCGACGTCGACTACGACTTGATCCTGGTCGAGTCGGGGTGGATCGAGATCGTCAGCCCGGTCGCCGGCGACGAACCAGAGTCGGTGGTCGCCCGGTACGGGCCCGGGGGGTTCCTGGGCGAATTGAACTTCCTGACCGGCCAGACGGCCTATCTGATGGCCCGCGTGATCGAGGCCGGCCGCATTTACCGGATCACGCGGGCGCAGTTCCGGCGGTTGATGGCCGCCGAACCCGATCTGTCCGATATCTTGTTGCGCACCTTCCTGGCTCGGCGCGACCTGTTACGTGATGGACCCGCGGCCCGCGCGATCGCCATCCTGGGCAGCGGGTGGTCGGGCGACAGTCTCGCGCTGCGCACGTTTGCCGCCCGTCAACGCCTGGCGCATCTGTGGCTGGATGCCGACAGTGCCGCAGGCCGGGCGCTGGCCGAATCGGCGCAGATCACCGCCGCGGATCTGCCCGCGGTGATCACCGGCCACCGGGTGCTGCGCCGCGCCACCACCGGGCAGATGGCCCAGGCCCTGGGCTTGGCCTACCGGCACACCGGGACCAAGCCCTCAGACCTGATCGTGGTCGGATCAGGGCCGGCCGGGCTGGGCGCCGCGGTTTACGGCGCCTCCGACGGGCTGGACACCGTCGTCCTGGACGCGGCCGGCGTGGGCGGGCAGGCCGCCGCCAGCTCCCGGATCGAGAATTATCTCGGTTTCCCCTCCGGGCTCAGCGGCCAGGAGTTGACCCAGCGCGCGGCCCTGCAGGCGATGAAGTTCGGTGCCCAGCTTTCCAGCCCGTGTCGGGTGGTCGACCTGGACACCGGCGGAGCCCACCTGAGCGTGATGCTCAGCGACGGCACCACCATCGAGTCGCGCGCCGTGCTGATCGCCACCGGAGTGCGCTACAACACGCTGGCGCTGGAGCGCTGGATCGACTTCGAAGGAGCGGGAATCTATTACGCGGCAACCGAACTGGAAGCCCGCGCGTGCCGCACCCAACCGGTGACCGTGGTGGGTGGGGCGAACTCCGCCGGACAGGCCGCCCTGTTCTTGGCGTCGCGTGGCTGTCAGGTGACTGTGGCGGTGCGTGGATCCGACGTGGCGGCCACCATGTCGTCGTATCTGTTGGGACGGCTGCGCGCAGATCCCCGCGTGACGATCCGAGTCAACACCGAAGTCACCGGCCTGTCCGGTGGGTCGTCACTGCAGCGAATCACCCTGACCAACAATTCCAGCGGTGAGGTCTCAGAACACGTCTGCGCGGGCCTGTTCTGCTTCATCGGAGCGCGACCGGAAACCCAGTGGCTGCACGACGTTGCCCTCGACAGTGCAGGGTTCATCCGCACCGACGCCCAGCTGGATCCCGAGGAACTCGGCGCCACCTGGTCAGCGCTGGGGCGCCCACCGCTGCCGTTTGAGACCAGCATGCCCACCGTGTTCGCCGCCGGGGACGTCCGCTTGTCGTCGGTGAAACGCGTGGCCTCGGCCGTCGGAGAGGGCGCAAGCGCGGTGCGCTCCATCCACACCGCGCTCGGACCACACACCTAAACGGCCATCACCGGCGCGCTCACCGGCGGCGCACGCACACATCGCGACCCACGACCACGGCGCGACCCACGACCACGGCGCGGGACAACGAGGCAGAAACGCCCTCCCACCGGGCACACTGTGCGCTGAGCGCCGCCTAACCGAGCTGGCGTTTCAACGAGAAACTGCTCACCGTGTGCCCAGACCTGTGCACGGCGTGCATGAGTTGTCCGCCACCGGACCGACTGTGCCCGAACCGATCTAACGTCGCTGTGAAAGGCCTTCCCATCCATCGAGGCCGGGGCATATCCACGACGGGACAGCTCATGCCACAGTGCGACGCAGGTGCCGCAATCGCAATTAGTGGGCCAGTTCATCGGCTCGAACTCCGGAATGGAAGGTGCACCTACCGCGTTGTTGGACAGATCGGTCTAAACATAGTGCCGTCGATGGACGGCACACCACCGAAAGGCCAGAGATGACTCTGATCGCTGAGCGCGGTCTTGACGGCGAGTACGTGCCAAGCCCGACGGAAAGCGTGCGCACGCAGGTTTCCGATTATGAGGCCAGCGGCGGTGTCAAAGGCGGCACGCTGGAGGGTCGGCCGGTGGTGATCTTGACGTCGGTGGGCGCGAAATCGGACAAGGTCCGCAAGAACCCGGTGATGCGGATCGTCGACGGGGACCGGTACGTGGCGGTGGCATCAGCGGGGGGGTCGCCCGCCAACCCGTCCTGGTACGCCAATCTGGTTGCCCACCCGAGGGTCCGACTTCAGGACGGCGCCAGCGTCAAGGAGTTCGTCGCCCGCGAAGTCAGCGGCGACGAGAAGCGGTACTACTGGGCGGTCGCCGAGCGGTTCTGGCCGCACTTTCCCGAATATCGACAACTGGCAGGCGGCCGCGACATCCCGGTCATGGTGTTGGAGACCATCGCGCCGCGCACGCCAGTCACCCCGTTGTCCGGTACGGCAACACCCCTATCCCCTACCGAGGAGGTACGGCCATGACGACAGGAGCAGAAGAGCGCAACAAAGCGGTCGTTCTGGAGGCGTTCGACACGTTGTTCAATCGGCGGGACTACGCTGCGGCGCAGCGGTTCTGGTCACCCGATTACATCCAGCACAGCGCGCACATCGAGCCGGGACGCGAGGGCCTGTTCGAGCTCGTGAAGGCCTCGCCGCCAGACATGCGCTACGAGAACGGGCTGATCGTGGCGAACGGCGACTATGTGATGCTGCACGGCCGATTCACCGGCATCGGGCAACCCGCGAATTGGATCGCGGCTGACATCGTCAGGCTCGAAAACGGTCTGCTCGCCGAGCATTGGGATGTCCTGCAGGATGAGGCCACCGCCGAGGAATCCGTGAGTGGGTTGCCCATGTTCGGCGAGACCTTCCCAACACGGGTATGACACGGTACTGGCCGCCTGGGAGGCGGAATGCCTCAGTCCCACAACGATTCCCGTGCAAGAGCAGCGTTGCAGGACAGCCGGACGCCGCATAAGCACGTCCACCACGCAAGACGAAATTGGAGGGTCGACTGATGTCGAGACTGGATGGAAAGATCGCTGTGATTACCGGCGGGAGCAGCGGTATTGGGCTGGCGACCGCACAACGGTTTGTCCAAGAAGGGGCGTACGTGTTTATTACCGGGCGCCGCCAGAGCGAGTTGGACAAGGCCAAAGCCCTGATTGGCGACGGCGTCACCACCGTCGCCGTCGATAGTACGAACAGCGCAGACCAGGACAGGCTGTTCGCGACGGTCCTCGAGGAGAAGGGCGGCCTGGACATTCTCGTGGTGAACTCGGGCCGGGTGGAGCCCGAAGAGTTGGGCAAGATCACCGAGGAGAACTTCGACCTCACCTTCGACCTCAACGCCCGGGCAACGCTGTTCACGGTGCAGAAGGCGCTGCCATTGATGCGCGACGGTGGCTCGGTCATTCTGATCGGCTCGGTCGCGGGCTACACCGGCATTAACGGATACACCACCTACAGCGCCACCAAGGCCGCACTGCGTTCCTATACCCGCACGTGGACACGGGAGTCCAAGGACCGCGGAATCCGGTTCAACACCTTGAGCCCGGGCCCGATCGACACCCCCATCATGGACCTTCAGGCCGACTCGCCGGAGGGCGCGGACGCGATCAGAGCACAGTTCGCGGCGGCGATTCCACTCAACCGGATGGGGCGCCCGGAAGAGATCGCCGCCGCGGCACTGTTTCTGGCATCCGATGACAGCAGCTTCGTGGCCGGCGCCGAACTGAGCGTCGATGGCGGATTCGCTCAGGTCTAGATCGGTCTAAAGACACTTTAGGAGTAGTCATGGCAAACCCCACTGTGGTTCGGGATCTGGAAGGCAAGGTAGCGCTGGTCACCGGCGCGACGTCGGGGATCGGCAAGGCTGCCGCGATACAGCTGGCCGCGCAGGGGGCCGCGGTGATCGTGCACGGCCGCGACGCCGATCGGGGCGCTGCGGTGGTCGCCGAGATCGAAAACGGCGGGGGCTCAGCCCGATTCGTCGGCGCCGACCTGGGCGAACCCGCAGAGGCGCTGCGGCTGGCCGACGAGGTCGGCGACGTCGACATCCTGGTCAACAACGCCGGGTTCGCCTGGTTCGGCCCGTCCGCAGAGCTCGACGCCAAGACGCTGGATCAGTTGTTCGCCGCCAACGTGCAAGCCCCCTACCTGCTGGTGTCGGTACTGGCCCCGAAGATGGTGGCCCGCGGCGATGGCGTGATCATCAACCTGGCCAGCAGGGCCGGCACTGTCGGTCAGCCCAACACCGCGGCCTATGGCGCCACCAAGGCTGCATTGGCCTCCTTCGCCCGCTCCTGGGCCGCCGAATACGGACCGGCCGGCATCCGCGTCAACGCTGTCTCACCAGGACCGGTCTACACCAACGCCGCCGAACGGGAAGTGTTCGATTCTCTCGGTGAGACCACCGTGCTGGGTCGGGCCGGCCAGCCGCAAGAGATCGCCGAGGTCATCGGATTCCTGGCGTCCCCCCGCGCGTCGTACATCACCGGCACCAACGTGGCCGTCGACGGCGGCCGCGCCGGCACCTAACACCGCCACAATCGGGACACGACATCATGAGCATCTCCGTGCTGGCAATCAGCTTCGACGCCCACAACGCCGCTGAACTCGCGCAATTCTGGGCCGAGGCCCTGCACCGTACCGTCAACGACGGCGCCACAGAGGATTTCGCGTCGATCGCCGCCGACACCGACAGCCGGCTCGGGCCCTTGCTGCTGTTTCACAAGGTGCCCGAAGGCAAAACGGTCAAGAACCGCGTGCATTTCGATCTTGAGGCCGCCGAAGTGCTCACCGAGGCAGACCGGCTGACAAGCCTGGGCGCCAAGCAGGTCCGCTCATTGGCCGAGAACAACAGCCGGTGGATCAGCTTCATCGACCCCGAGGGCAACGAGTTCGACTTGGTGGCGGGCTAATTCGATGGAGGCGATCACCCTCGGTGAAGTGACAGTCACCCGCATCACGGAATGGGAAGGGCGCGCCCCGGTAACTGCCCAGCTCGCACCCGAAGGCGGCCGCGAGGTCTGGGAGCGACACAGTTCGTGGCTGGCGCCGAGGTTCTGGAACCGGGAGACGAACGAGGTCGTCACCTGTTCGGCATCGTATTTGGTCCGCAGCGCCGGCAAGAACATCCTGATCGATACCGCATCCGGAAACGGCAAGGAACGCCCCTACTTTCCGCTGTCGTCACACCTCGATACTCCCTATATCCAGGACCTCGGTCGCGCGGGGGTGAAACCCGAAGACGTGGATATCGTTGTCTGCACCCACCTTCACTTCGACCATGTCGGCTGGAACACGGTGCTGGAAAATCGTGAGTGGGTTCCCACTTTTGCCAACGCCACCTACCTGTTTGCCAACGAAGACTTCGACTATTGGAATCCGCTCAACGACACAAAGCCGCTGGGCGCGCTGGTAAATCAGAACGCCTACGAGGACAGTATCGCCCCGATCCACAACGCCGGGCAGGCAGTGCTGTGGAGCGGCAGCCATACGATCGATGAGAACCTGACCCTCGTCGCCGCCCCCGGACACACCCCGGGAAGCGCGATC
>JAVHVH010000016.1:0-67184 GCA_032160665.1 Pseudonocardiales bacterium | reverse complement strand
ACCGGCACCCCCGCGGCCACCCCCCGTGGCCGCCGACGCCAACCACGAGGAACGCGACCGGAACATCCATGAGGGTCTACCTGCCGTCCACCACGACCGCGTTGCGAGACCTGCTCGACACCGGGGTCATCGGGCCGGCGCCGCTGACCGCGTTCGCGGTCACTCCGGCTCTTCGCGAGTGGTACCTGGACGACGACGCCGAATCGCTCGAATACGCGGCTATGCAGGAGGCAGCTCGAGGCTCGCTCCGGCTGATCGACGCCGACCCCACTGCGGCCCGCCGCCGCGTCGTCGTCGCACTGGACGTTCCCGATAGGCAGGTGGAGATCCGCGACGATCTGGACCGCGGCGTGGTGTACGTGTCTGCTCCGGTGCGCCTGACCGCCGTCGCCTCGGCGCACCTGGACGACGAGGACGCCGAAGAGACGATCGCTGCCGCTGCGGAGGCGATCATCGCGGCCGACCTCGGCGATCCGCGCTCGCAGGAGAAGGTCGACGACGCGGAGGGCTACGAGCTTTCGTGGTACGCCAACCAGGAGATCGGCCCATTGCTCGCGTTGCTCTGACCACCTCGCGGGCAGCGGCGAGGGCGGCGAGCCGTGGCACGATCGGGTCATGGACGCCATCACACATCCGCCTGTCCCGTGGAACGAGCCGATCCGCACCTACGCGCCGGGAAGCGCGGAGGCACTGAGTCTGGCCGCGGCACTCGAGGACATGGCGGCGCAGCCGACCGAGCTCACGATGACCATCAACGGCGTGGCGCGCATGGGCGGCGGCGCCCGGATTCCGGTTGTGGCGCCGCATCGACACGAGTTGGTCCTGGGCGAGACCGCGAACGCGACGAGCCGGGACGTGGAGGCTGCGATCGGGGCGGCGCTCGCCGCGGCGCCGGCCTGGCGGGGCCTGCCGTTCGACGAGCGGGCCGCGGTGTTCCTGCGGGCGGCAGATCTGTTGTCGACGACGTGGCGCGATCGACTCAACGCCGCGACGATGCTCGGCCAGTCCAAGACGGTGCACCAGGCGGAGATCGACGCCGCCTGCGAACTCGCCGACTTCCTCCGGTTCAACGTCCACTTCGCCCGACAGATGCTGGAACAGCAGCCCGACAATTCGGCGCTCACCTGGAATCGGATGGACTACCGACCCCTCGAGGGATTCGTCGTCGCGATCACGCCGTTCAACTTCAGCGCGATCGCCGGAAACCTGCCGTCGGCACCGGCACTGCTGGGCAACGTCGTCGTGTGGAAGCCATCCCCCACCCAGCAACTCGCGGCGCACCACACGATGGCGCTGTTCGAGGCGGCTGGCCTCCCGCCGGGAGTGATCAACATGGTGACCGGTGACGGTGCGGCCGTGACCGAGGAGGCGCTGCCACACCCGGCGCTGGCGGGCATTCATTTCACCGGATCGACGCCGACGTTCCAGCATCTGTGGCGCACCGTCGCGACGAACCTCGGCTCGTACGCCAGTTATCCGCGCCTGGTCGGCGAGACGGGCGGCAAGGACTTCGTCGTCGCACACCCGAGCGCCGACGCGCCCTCGTTGGTGACCGGGCTGGTGCGCGGCGCTTTCGAGTACCAGGGCCAGAAGTGCTCGGCCGCGTCGCGGGCGTACCTACCGCGCTCGCTGTGGGAGGGCGGGGTCAAGGACGAACTGGTCGCGGTCTCGGAGTCGCTCAGCTACGGCGACGTCTCGAACTTTGCCGGGTTCGGCGGGGCGGTCATCGATCGACGCGCGTTCGACCGGCTGAGCGGCGTGCTGGACCGACTGCACGCCGAACCGTCGGCGACGGTGCTCGCCGGCGGCAAGGCCGACGACAGCGTCGGGTTCTTCGTCCAACCCACCGTCGTCGAGTCGACCGATCCGGGACACGAAATGTTCCGCCAGGAGTACTTCGGCCCGATCCTGGCCGTGCATGTGTACGAGGATGCCGCCTGGCGCGAAAACCTCGTTCAGCTCGAATCGGTCGCCCCGTACGCGCTGACCGGCGCGGTCTTCGCCCGGGACCGCGACGCGATCGTCGAGGCACAGTCGGTCCTCCGGTTCGCCGCTGGGAACTTCTACGTCAACGACAAACCCACTGGCGCAGTCGTCGGGCAACAACCGTTCGGAGGCGCTCGGGCATCGGGCACCAACGACAAGGCGGGGTCGCTGTGGAACCTGCTGCGTTGGGTGTCCCCGCGCGCGATCAAGGAGAACTTCGTACCGCCGACCGACCATCGCTATCCCCACATGGGGCCGCCTACCGGTCTGGTGCCCGGCGTCTGAACCAGCCCGAGCCGGGCGCTCGACGCACGTGCGCACACGGGAGGTGATCACGGCTGGGCCACCTGGATGGGCACCGGTTCGCCCTCGTCGAAGACGTCGCCCCAGCACGGATCGCCAACGACGACTCCGCGTCCGGGCGGTCCTGCGCTCGGGCGACGCGGTAGCCGGACGCCAAGCAGTTCCCCGTCCACGGGACCAGGGCGCAGAAGGATCCCGCAATGGCTTCGCCGGACCTCGGCGGCGACTCCGCGGTACGTCGTGGCCAAGTCGTCGGCGCGTCCGGCCACCACCGCGGCCAATGGCGCGTGGGAGGCGCGCACCCACGACACAAGTTCGTCGCCGATGGCGGCATCAACCAGGGTTTCGCTGTCGTCGACCAGCAACAGCGTCGGCTGGGTGGGCGGCGCACCTAGGGCGTCCGTCCGGTCGGCAGGATCGATCAACCGGACCGGCGCGCGGCTGGCCTCCGCGGCCAGCGGTGACCGAGGGGGTGCTGCGACGACGGTCGGCAGGCCTTCCTGCACCGCTTGGGCCAGGAGCGAGCGCAACAGCGTCGAGCGGCCGGATCGAGGCGGGCCGCCGATCAGTATCCGACCGGCGCCGGCGAACGGGTCGATGCGCAAGGGGACCGCGGCGTCACCGGCCACGCCGAGGCACATCCGCCCGCGATCGGCGGGGAGGTCGGTGAGGGAGACATGGCGGGGCAGCTGGCGCACCCGGATCGCCCGCGGGTCGAGCCCGGGAGAGCGCGAGGTCGTCCACGACGACGCGATACCGGCAGCCGCCACGCCGGCATCGACCGCCGCACCGTCGTGGGCGATCTGCACGACCGCGGCGTCGGCGGCCCGTAAGGCACGCCCGGCGGGCATCGCCGCCGGGACATCACGGGGGGAGATCCCCGCGAGACCGTAGTCTCCGACGTCGGTCAGGCGCAGCACCAGCCTTGCGGCGAACGCGCCGCTGAACCTCGGGGCGAGCACGCCCCGATCACCCGCCACCACCGCAGTCAGCCCGGCGGCTGCTCCGGCCCGTAGCAGGCTGGCCAGCAGGTCCGCGCAGACCGCCGCCTCGGCGTCGCCCAGACTCGCGAGAAGGTTCTGCCAGCCGTCGATGAGCAGCAGCATCGGAGCATCGGCGGGGCCAGTCTCGGCACCGCGCGCTGCGACCCGCCGGGCGCACTCGGCGTCGATGCGGCGCAACAACCGCAACGCCAGTTCGGGCTCGTCGGGACCGGCGACGCTCGCGCAGTGCGGCAGGAGCGCCGCGATGCCGGCCAGCGTGGCCGACGGGTCGATGACGTAGAGCTGAACACGATCCGGCCCGAGCCGCTGCGCTGCGGCGAGAGCGATCGAGGTGAGCGCCGCCGTCCGTCCGGAACGCGGCGCACCCGAGAGGAGTAGGGATGACCCGTCCGTGAGGTCGAGCGTGAGCGTCTCGCGGCGTTGCTCGGCGGGCAGGTCGACGAGTCCGAACGGGATCGAGGTCGGCGGACCGACGTCGCTCAGGTCGCCGCTACCCAGACGTTGCGGTAGCGGTGGTAGCCACGGAGTGCTGGCCCGGGCGCGCCGCGTGCGATCGGCCGCCGCCCGGATTGCGTCGACGAGGGCACTCAGGTCAGTGTCGGCGGCGGCGTCGGCAGGCGCCGGCCGGGACCTGCGCCAAGCGTCGAGGACCTCCACGACCGGCCCCGTGCCGACCGGACTGCGAGGGGCCGCGGCGTGCGCGGACTGGATGCAGGTCAGCGTCGAGCCGGCGCGGACATAGGCGCGGCCTGGTCGGGAACGCTCGATGAGCGCCGCGTCGACGGCGTCGATCACGTCCGTGGATTCGGCCGGATCGGTCACCCGCAGCGCGATGCGCAGTGTCGTGTTGGCTCGGATCTCCGGTGATACCGCACTTCCTGGCCGTTGGGTGGCGAGAACCAGGTGCACGCCGAGCGAACGTCCGCGCTGCGCGACGCCGACGAGCCCGCGGACGAAGTCGGGCAGCTCCTCGGCCAGGGCAGCGAACTCGTCGACAACGATGACGAGTCGGGCCAGGGGTGTGGTGGGACCGCTCGCCCGGTATGCCGCGAGGTCATTGGTACCCGCTTCGGCGAACAGGCGCTCGCGGCGCCGCAATTCGCTGTTCAGGGAGCGCAATGCTCGTGCCGTCAGGTGGGCGTCCAGGTCGGTGACGAGCCCGGCTGTGTGCGGCAGGCGCGCGCAATCCCCGAAGGCCGCACCGCCCTTGTAGTCGACGAGCAGGAAGTTCATGTCGTCCGGTGGATGGTGTGCCGCCAGACCGACGACCAGCGTCTGGAGCAGTTCCGACTTGCCGGCGCCCGTCGTGCCGGCGATCAGCGTGTGCGGTCCGTCCGCTACGAGGTCGACGTGCAGCGGGCCGTCGGCGGACATGCCCAGCACCGTCTGGGCGTTGCCTCGTGCCGTGATCCAACGGGCCGAGATCGCTTCGGCGTCCAGGTGCTCTGCGCCGAGGATGTCGCGAAGATGGCAGACGTCGGACAGCGCGGACGACCCCGTAGTCCCGGCATCCACGAGCGGCGCCAGGCTTCGGGCCAGCTGCTCCGCCCACGTCTGCGAGACCTGGTCGGCGACGACGTGAACGGTGTCGCATTCCGCCGCTGTGCGCACCGACAATCGGGTTCCGTTCGCCCCGACGACTCGGGCCACGCTGGCGCACGAAGTCGGCAGACGCGAGTCGTGCCCGTCCACGCAGATCGCCGTGACGCCGACGGCCGAGCCGTGCTCGAGGACGTCGGCGAGGCCGGGGACATCGGCGAGTGCGGCGACGCGGTCGACCACGATCACCAGCCACGGCCCGCGCCAGCCGGACGGGTCGAGGCGGCGAGACTTGCGTCGCTGGTCCACGAGAGTCGTGACGTCGGTGATCAGCTGCTGCCACTCGTCGCCTGAGGCTGCGACTCGCGCCTGCAGATGTGGGAGCCAGCGCGCCCACAACCAGGAAGGGGCGGCGGCAGGCGACAGCAGCACGGCGATCTGAAGTTCGGTCGGCGGGTGCGACGCGGCGAGCTGACCGACCAGCCAGCGGGCGGTCCCGGCGACGACGTCGGCGGGTCCGGCGACACCGAGCGGCCCGTCGCGCAGTCCGACACACAGCGGCACTGCGGTAAGGACGCCCGCCGGACGAGTCGCCGCACCTTGGCGCGTGCGCAGGGTAGAAGGCAGATCTGCGGTGCCGATACGAACGCGCAGCAGATCGGCATCGTCACGGCTGCGCTCCCATAATCGACCGCCGGGCAGTGAAACGAGTCGCTGGACAGTCGCTGGGTCCGGTGCGGCGGCTCTGCGGGCCGCGGTCTCGTCCGCGAGCCCCGCCCGGATCCCGTCGTGGGCCTCCGCGCTGCGTCGCGCGTATGTGGCGGCCTCTCGGCGCCGTGACCTGCGCCAGTGCAGGCGGTCGCCCAACGAACTGGAGATCATCATCAGCGGCGAGAGGAGCGCGAAGAGCAAGAACTGCGGCGAATGCGAGAACCAGGCGATCGCACAGCCCGCTGCGGCCGGAAGCAGCGCGGGGATCCACTGGACGCCACGGGGGCGGGTAGCGGATCCGCGCTCCGGAAGGACGATTTCTCGATCCTCGATGTGGGCCGACCGCCGTGGCGGACGGAGCACCAGCACGGTGCCGTCGTCCGAGCGATGGAGCGCTGCGGGCGCATCGTCGGGGCCTGCGACGGTCAGGAAGGTGTCACCGATCCGGACCAGTTGGGTGGGCCGAAGGCGAACTTCCTCGTTGCCGACCCGCTCTCCGTCGAGGTAGGTGCCGTTCGTCGAGTCAAGATCTCGCAGTGTCACGGATGTTGCGGTGACCTCGATCGAGGCGTGGTCCCGTGATGCGTCGGGGTCGGAGAGCCGGACGTCGCAATCGCGGCCGCGACCGAGGCGATACCGGCCGCGCTCGAGGCCGAGCATCCTGCCCGAGTCCGGGCCGCCGACGATGTGCAGGGTGAGCAACCCGGGGCGGACCGACGCAGCGGCCGGCGTCCCCACTGAGACGATCGATCCCGTGCGCAGTCCGTCCTCGCCCAGGAGCGCGGTGGGCGGCAGGGCGCGGTCACCGCTCCACATCATCGAGTCATCCGGTGCCGCGCAGGCACGCGCGAGCTCGGTCCGCAGGGTCGCCAGGTCGGCGGGGGGCGTCGCCACCACCGCGACGTCCCGCTGGGCCTCGCCGTGGCTGAGGGTGAGTTCGATGCGCACGAGGGGAGTCTGCGTCGCAACCCCGACAGCTCGCCGGCGTCCGGGGCCGAGCTGTGGATAACTCCGCAGAAGGCGCAGATTGTCCACAGGGTAGGTGATCTTGACCGTCGCGTGAGCTCGGACGCTCGTATCGTTCGCGGCCATCAACCGACGCCGCGGCCGGTCCGCGGGAAGGGAGCACATCGTGTCGAGCCTGAAGGTCACGCCGGGTCAGCTCGAAGCCCTCGGCGGCGCGGCGCATCGCGCGTGCGCCGATGTCCGCGGGGAGCACCAGAACCTCAAGGCGCAGCTGTCGCCGCTCTTCGGCGCCGACTGGTCGGGCGCCGCGGCCGCCCAGTTCACCGCCCTCTACGAGAATTTCGATCAGCACGCCAAGGGTCTGTGCGACGCACTGGACGGGATCGGCGCCCTGCTCGTCCGGGCCGGCTCCACATATGCCGACGTCGAGCAGCAGATCGCGGCATCCTTCAGATGAGCAGGCAACATCGGTTACCGTCGCAGGGTGGCTGCGGCGTCTGTACTGACCGCGGTCGAGGCAGCGCTGATCGAGCACTTCGGGCACCGCCCGCAACGCGCCTCGGTGTCGTTCGTGGGAGTCGACCCGATCGAGGTGTTGCGTTTCGAACCGATTCCGGGCGAGCGCGCGTACCTGACGCTCGGTATGTCGCGGCATTCGATGACTGGCGCGGCCGAGTCGATGCTGGCCGCAGAGGGACCCCGCGCCGAGCTCATGCTCCACCTGCGCGACCCAGTCGACGAATTCGGCGAGGTCTGGCGTCGAGTGGCCGTGCTTGCTGCGGCGCCGGCCGTCGAGGGCGTGGTGTACGTCCCCGGGATGAGTGTGGACCTGGGTACGCCACTGGTGGCCGGTTCGGCCTGCACGGGAGTCATCGTGATCGAGTCGCCGCTGCCCCCCGTGGCAACCGAAGCCGGAGCGATCGATGTCCTGCAGGTGATCGGTGCCACGCAAAGCGAGCTCGCCTGGTGCCGGGTGCGTGGCAGCACTGAGCTGCGGCAACGATGGGACGAACGCGGAGTCGACACGCTCGACCTGACTCGCCGCGCTGTGCCCCTCGACTAGCTGAGGGCATTGCCCGCGGCTGCGTGACCGGAATCGCGACCGGGCGAGCGGCGGACCGACCTCGCAGGCAGCGCGAGAGACTTGGCATCGGCCACATTCGCGCCCATGCCCTGGACGCACCGGGCAGGATCCGTCGCAACGGTTCGCAGCCAGAGGAGATGCATCGTGCAGTTCGGTCGGTACTACGAGGAGTTCGAGGTCGGCGCGGTCTACAAGCACTGGCCCGGCAAGACGGTCACCGAGTACGACGACCACCTGTTCTGCTTGTTGACGATGAACCACCACCCACTGCACCTGGACGTCAACTACGCGGAGAAGACCACCGACTTCGGCAAGAACGTCGTCGTCGGGAACTACGTCTACTCGCTACTGCTGGGCATGTCGGTGCCGGACGTCAGCGGCAAGGCCATCGCGAACCTCGAGGTCGAGTCGCTGCGCCACGTTGCACCGACCTTCCACGGCGACACGATCTACGGCGAGACGACCGTGCTCGACAAGACGCCGTCGAGGTCGAAGACCGATCGTGGCGTGGTCCACGTCGAGACCATCGGATACAACCAGGACGGCACGATCGTGTGCATTTTCCGACGCAAGGTCATGGTGCCAACGAAGGAGTACATCGACGCCCGGGGCGGCGAGCAGCCGGGCCGCCCAGAACCGACCCCTCGCGGGTAACCGACCGCGTTTCCGCCGGCGTCTCGCCCGACGCGGCCGGACCGGCCCGTCAGCGCGGCCGGACTGGCCCGTCAGCGCCGCCCGCTCAGTCCGGCAGGACTCCCCACTCGTCGAGAGTGGCGTACAGGTCGGGAACAAGGCCGAGCGCGAGCATGCCGGCACGGGTCACCCATCGGGCATCCAGGGCGTCGTCGCCCGCGCGCAACTCCCCCCCGACCACACGGCACACGAAGTCGTCGATCACGTAGATCCCACCATCGGGTGCGGCGCGCTCCACCCGCCCGGCAAAGCGCCGCACGACGACCGCGAGCCCGGTCTCTTCTGCGGCCTCGCGCACACAAGCATCGGCCGGGGCCTCGTCGGGCCGGCAGCGCCCGCCGGGCACCGACCACAACCCTTGGGACGGTGGCTGACCCCGACGGATCAGCAGTAGGCGGCGCGCGGCGTCGTGCACGACCGCGCCCGCGCAGGGCTGGCGTCGATCCATGGGTCCTCCTTCGGAGAGGTCGATGCGCCGCGGCGCGGCTACCGTAGATGCCGCGAGTCGTGCGGTAGGAACAACTACGAGGTGCGGCACTGTTGCGCGCCGCCGACCGGACATCAGCGCGAGGAGGCGACTGCGGATGGGCAAGATAGCCATCGCTGGACTCATCGGCGCGTTCGTCATCTTCTACATCATGACCTCGCCCGACCAAGCCGCGAACATGGTCCACGGTTCCTGGCACCTAGCGGTCAACGTCGCGCACGGTGTCGGCGACTTCTTCAACAAACTCGCCGCCTGACGAGACGGTGCCGGCCCTCCTCCCGTCCGAACTGCCGGTGCGAGCACGCACCAGGCATCACTGGATCGTGCTACTGCGCCCGCCGCACAAATTTCTCGCCCTCGCGCTCCTCGTCATGCTCATCGCGGCCGCAGCGCAACCCAAGCCCATGGCCTACGTGTTCGGCGCAGCCGTGGCCGCGCTTGCATTTCTGCGCTGGCAGACGTGGCAGGCGGAGTCGGTCATCCTCACCGGCAAGCGCATCATCCGGGTCCAGGGCGTGCCGGAGACGACGAGCAGCGAAGCCTCGCTGCGCGTCGACCGCATCTCAGGTGCGCGGCTCGTCGAGACCGTGCCCGGCAAGCTCCTCGGCTACGGCACGATCGA
This sequence comes from Pseudonocardiales bacterium, assembly GCA_032160665.1. GTDB lineage: Bacteria > Actinomycetota > Actinomycetes > Mycobacteriales > Jatrophihabitantaceae > Jatrophihabitans. The sequence continues at coordinate 57,789 of JAVHVH010000016.1, read as the reverse complement.
ACTCGAGGCGCCCGGCGACCACCCGGATGTGCGGCGGCTCAAGAAGATCGCCCGCCCGCGCGAGTTCTACCTGCAGCTGCGCACCGTGGTCTTCGGGGAGGGCGCCCGGCCCGACCCGGACGACGACCCCGGTGAGTTCGTCACCGAACCGCTGCCCTTCCTTCCACCGGACCGCGACCGATTCGGACAGGGCCCGGGGTAGGCCGCAGCCCACCGCTTAGGGTGATCGGCGATGCGCATCGATCTGCACACCCACAGCACGGCCTCCGACGGCACCGATTCGCCGGCCGACCTGATCGGCAAGGCGGCAGCCGCAGATCTGGACGTCGTCGCGATCACAGACCACGATTCGACGGCGGGTTGGGCTGAGGCGGTCGCCGCACGACCACCCGGCCTCACCGTCGTTCGCGGCGTGGAGTTCTCGTGCGTGCACCATCCCGTCGAGGGACGGCCGACGAGCCTGCACCTGCTCGCCTACTTCGTCGACCCGGACGACGCCGCCATCCAGCACGAGTGGGCGCGGTTGCGGACGAGCCGGCACGCCCGGGGCGAGACGATGGTCGGCCGGCTCATCGAAGACGGTTACCCGATCACCTGGGAGCAGGTCCTCGCGCTGGCCGACGGCGGTTCGGTGGGCCGGCCGCACATCGGCCGGGCGCTCGTTGATGCGCGGGTGGTTCCCGACGTCGACGCGGCATTCAGTCAGCTGCTGTCGTCGCGGCAGCGCTACTACGTGCGCAAGGCTGACACCGACGTCTACGCGGCGATCAGGCTGATCCGCGCCGCCGGAGGGCTTGCGGTGTTCGCGCACCCGATCGCGCGGCGTCGTGGGCCGATCGTGTCCGACGCGGTGATTGCCGACATGACCGCCGCCGGCCTCGTGGGCCTCGAGGTGGACCACCCCGATCACGATCCGGACGACCGCGCGCACGCGGCCGCGCTCGCCCGCGAACTCGACCTCATCCCGACCGGATCGTCGGACTATCACGGCACCAACAAGTCCACGCCGATCGGCGCATGCCTCACCGACCCCGAGGCGTATCAGCGGCTGCTCGCGCGTCCGGCTGCACTCGCTCCGCTCGGCGACTGAGAACTGTCCGATCGGGCGGCTAGCGTGGCCGTGCGATGAGTGAGCATCGCACTGAGCGACGCGAGCAAGGAGCGGAGTGAGTTGAGCACTCGCGCGAAGAGCAATGAGATCACCCCGACGCGGTTGTTTCCGTGCACTCCGTCGCGCCTGGCCTCGTTCGACTGTCCGCGTCGGTATCGCTTCACCTACCTCGACCGGCCGACGCCGCCCCGCGGTCAGCCGTGGGCGCACAACACGGTGGGGGCCACCGCGCACCTCGCTTTGCATAGCTGGTGGTTGTTACCCCGCGACCGGCGAACACCGCACGAGGGCGCGCGCCTCGTCGAGCGCCACTGGCAGAGCATCGGTTTCCGCGATGACAAGCAGTCCGCGCAGGCCTGCGCGGACACCGCTGCCTGGGTGCGCCAATACCTCGCCGCCGAGCCCAGCGACTTCGGCGTCGACCCCGACTGTGACCCGATCGGCGTCGAGCGCACCGTCGCGACCCGCACCGAGCGGCTCGCGGTGTCCGGTCGGGTCGACCGTGTGGACGATCGCGACGGCGAGCTGGTCGTCGTCGACTACAAGACCGGACGTCGCGAGCCCACCGAGGATGACGCGCGCGGCTCGCAGGCGCTCGCGCTATACGTGCTCGGCGTGCGCCGGACCTTGCGTCGTGACTGCCACCGAGTCGAACTGCACCACCTGCCGTCGGGCACGGTCGCGGCGTTCGAGCACACCGAGGAGTCCCTGGAGCGGCAGCTGGACCGCGCCGAGCGCACCGCGCAGGACGTCGTTGCCGCAACCGACACGCTCGCGGCCGGCGCGGATCCGGACGACGTCTTTCCAGCCGTCCCGTCCTCGGCGTGTGCCTGGTGCGACTTCCGCCAGCAATGCCCCGAGGGTCAGGCCGCGTCGCCTGACCTCGACTCGTGGGCCGGCCTCGCCCAGCCGATCGCGCCCTGACCGGAGCGAGCTCGAACTACCCAGCCGCTGCGGCGCGCTGCTTGGCGTCGCGGTACAGCGGTCCCTCGCGATACTGCGCCGGCAGCGTCCGCACCGCACCGCGCAGGGCCCGAAGCCCGGCCGCGGTCGCCACCGAGCGTCCGGGCAGGACGGGCAGGCGGTACAGCCGAAGCGCCCACCGCGGCATCAGGCCGACGGCCAGCGCGGACGCCGCCGTCCACCCCAGCCGAGCCGGCAGCGCGTAACGACCGGGGACCGGCATCGGCGGGGCCACCACAACCCGGGCGGCGGCGCGAGCTTCGGGAATGCATCGCAGCCGGGGACGCATCGCGGCGATCCCCTCGGCGAGCTCGCCGGCGGTGTGCGGCACGCGAGCCGGCTCGACACCGACGAAGGACGCCGCGAGTGCCTGCTCGGCGACGTAGCGGTCGGCGTCGGCACGGCGCACCGGCAGGCCGGCGGCACGGGCGGCCGTCAGGAAGGAGTCGACCAAGCAGAGATGCACCCAGGCCAGTTGTTCCGGGTCGTCGATGCCGAGCGCGTGATGCACCGCCCGGACCCGCGAGGACGCCGCGTCGACGTCGGCGCGGCGGGCGAAGGACACCGTGCCGACGTAGGTCACCGTCGATTCGAGGCGCTTCCACGGATCGTCCTGGAAGTTCGAGCGTTCCTGAAGCAGCCGCATCGCGGCCGGGTGCAGCGCCTGCAACAGCAGCGCTCGCAGGCCGCCGATCATCGTGACGGGCTCCCCGTGAATGCGCCACGTCATGCTCTGCGGCCCGAAGTAACCGAGGTCGCGCTGCGGGTCGTCGTCTCGGGTCACCAGACCAGACTCACACGATCATGTGGTTGGGCGCCAGAACTCGACGAGCGCGGCCGCCGTGGCGGTGGGGTTCTCCACCGCCGACGAGTGCGCCGCGTCGGGGATCACGACGTAGCTCGCCCCCAAACGCCGCGCCATCTCGCGCTGGATCTCGGGCAGCCAGGCGTCATCGTCGACGCCGTGCATGACGAGGACCGGGACGCCGGTCCGGGACAGCTCGGCGACCCGGTCCGGCTCGTGCCGCAACGCGTCGCCCATGCCCTGCAGCATCTCCGGCGAGCCGCCCAGAAAGCGCCGTTCAAGGAATTCGCTGAGCTCCGCCGGCGGGGCGACGTAACCGGGCTCGTTCAGCGCAGCCATCTCCATTGCCGCGTAGACGCCGGGCAGTCCGGAGGCGGCCAGGACCGGCGCGAGCTGGTCCATCGTCACCCGTCGGACGCCGTCCAGCTGAGCCGGGCCCGACGACATCAGGACCAGCGACGCGAATCGTTGCGCCGCGGCGATCACCGCGGCCCGCGCAACCAGACCCCCGAACGAGTGGCCCAGCAGCCGCACCGGGCCGCCAAGCTCATCGGCCACCCCGACGACCGCCGCGGCAAGCCGGTCGGGTGTGTAGTCGGTGGCGTCCGGCAGGCCGGGCGACTCGTACTGCCCGGGTAGGTCGATCGCGGTGACGAAGAAGCCGCTTTCGGCGAGCGGATCCAGGATCGGGGCGAAGTCCTCCTTGCTCCCCGTGTATCCGGGGACGAGGACCACTGGCGGATCGGCGTCACTCCCGGCTTGCAACGCGGCGATGCGCTGGCCGGGCAGGTCGAGGGTGGTGCGCCGGGCCGAGCCGGTGGCAAGCTGCCCAGTCACCGGTAGGCCACGACGCCCGAAGCGTCCGCGACGAGGAAGCCGGTACCCAAGGGGTAGACCACGCCGCCGCCCGTCGGCGGCGGCACGGCGAAGCGCTGCAGGAGCCGGCCGCCGTTTCCGTCGAGCACTGCGATACCCGTGGACGTCGCGACGCTGATCCGGGCCGTGGCCAGCACCGGCGGGTCCTGGTTCGTCGTCGACACGATCGTCGGCGCGGACGGCGTCTTCGCTACCCACACCGGCCGCGCGGTGCCCGGCCGGATCGCGTAGGTACGGCCATCGACCCACAGCACCTCGTCGGTTGAGGTCGCCTCGGCGACGGCGCCCTGCAGGGTCGTCGGGACTGGCTTCAGGGCGATCGTCCGCAGGCTCACGCCGGTGTCCTGGGCCAGTTCGCTCAGGACGTGCGTAGTCCGGTCCGCGGTCGCGATCAGCTGATCCGCCGAGACCGGCAGTTCGCCGTCCCCGATCCGATTCCACTTGATCTGGTCGGCGTTCGGCTTGTTGTCATCGCCGTTACCGCTGACGCCGTCGCGCAGGAACACCTGCGGCCCGCGTCCGCAGAACTTGACGTCCTTGCACTGGGGCTTGGTGCAGTTCTGGCTGATGAGGGCCCCCGCCGTGCCGAGCACGGTCTCGCCGATCCGGCAGCCGGCCCGGTCGTAGGTCCAGCGATCCAGCCCGCTGACCGGATCGATGGCGTAGATGACGGTAGGCGACGTGACCATGAACGTGAAGTCCGTCATCTGGTACGTCGGAACGCCGTTGACCGGCATGCCGTCCTTGTCGAGGGTGCGCGTCCAGCGCCGTTTTCCGGTGTCCGAGTAAAAGGCGCTCACTTCGTCGCAGTTGCCGCGATTCTGGTAGATCGCGATCGTGGTGCCGTTTACCTGCGCGGCGGTGCACACCGTGCGGTTGGTGCGGGTGTAGGACCACGTCCGCTTGCCGGTGGTTGCATCGCGTCCGCCGACGGTGTGGTTCGAGAACGTGATGATCGTGCCGCGCCACTGGGGCTTGCCGATCGCGAGACGATCGGATGTCTTCCAGGCAAGCTGTTGGTTCGGTGACGGCGCCTGGATGGCGACGGTGCCCGGCGCCTTGTCGATCGTGTGCAGGCTCGTGTGCGCGACTTCGCCGCTTGAGTAGACGACGCCGGCAAATGTGCCTACAGCGATGACCACCACGGCGACGATCGCGTAGTAGATCGTGCGCTTGCGCCGCATCGACCGGTTGTACTGGGCCAGCGCCGTGGACGGTTCGGTCACGCCGTCAATCCTGGCCTATGAACAGCAGTCCCGCCGGTCACTCGACGGCGGGCGTGCCGTCGGTCGTCGGCGCCTCGCCCTGGCCCCGACCGCGACCACGTGCGCCCCGGCGCCGACGCCGGTTGGGGGCCGCGGCGTCGCCCGAGTCCTCGCCCGCAGTGGGTGCGTCGCCACCGGTGCCCGGTGTTGTGGCGCCCTCGTCCAACGTCCGCCCGGCCCGGGTGCGTGTGCGGCTACGGGCCGGCCGGTCGGGACGCTCGGCGCGGGCGGGTCGGTCCGCCCGCCCGGTGCGCTCACCACGGTCGCTGCGCTCGCCGCGATTATCGCGGTCGCCCCGATCGCTCCGGTCACTTCGGGCACCGCGCTCCCGCCCGGAGGCCCCGCGGTCGCGGGCGCCAGATCGCGGGCTGGCCGACCGGTCCCGGCCGCCGAGGTCCTCGATCTGCTCGGCGTCCAGACCGGCCCGGGTGCGCTCGCCGCGGGGCAGCGTTCCCTTCGTACCTTCGGGTATGTCGAGCTCGAGCAACAGATGCGGCGACGTCGAATAGGTCTCTACCGGCTCGTGGAAGGGCAGTTCCAGCTCGTCGCAGATGAGCTTCCAGCGCGGAATGTCGTCCCAGTCGACGAACGTGACGGCGATGCCCTTGGCGCCCGCGCGGGCGGTGCGCCCGATCCGGTGCACGTAGGTCATCGCGTCCTCGGGTGCCTGGTAGTTGACGACATGCGAGATTCCGTCGACGTCCAGGCCGCGGGCGGCGACGTCAGTGGCAACCAGGACGTCGACCTTGCCGGACCGGAACGCGCGCAGGGCCTGCTCGCGCGCGCCCTGCCCCAGATCGCCGTGGATCGCCGCGGCCGCGAACCCACGATCGGCGAGATCGTCGGCCACCTTGGCGGCGGTGCGCTTGGTTCGGGTGAAGATCAACGCCAGGCTGCGTTCACGGGCCTGCAGGACGCGAGAGAGCAGTTCGGCCTTGTCCATGGCATGCGCGCGGTAGACGAACTGGTCGACGTGGGACGTGCTCGGCTTCTCGCTGCCCTGCTCGGCGCGGATCTGGATGGGCTGGATGAGGAACTGCCGCGCCAGCGCCACGATCGGACCCGGCATGGTGGCCGAGAACAGCATCGTCTGCCGGGCTGCGGGCACCATCGCGAGCAGCTTCTCGATATCGGGCAGGAAGCCGAGGTCGAGCATCTCGTCGGCCTCGTCCAGTACCAGGATCCGGGCTGACGAGAGCTTCAGGTGACCCTGCTGGGCGAGGTCGAGCAGCCGGCCCGGAGTGCCGACGACAACGTCGATGCCCTTCTTGAGCGCTTCGATCTGCGGTTCGTACGCGCGCCCTCCGTAGATCGTGAGGACCCGGGCGCCGAGCCGCTTTCCCGCACTGGCGAGGTCGGCCGACACCTGCACCGCGAGCTCCCGGGTGGGGGCGATAACCAGCGCCTGGGGGAGCGCGCCGACGCCGCCGGGAAGCTCGAGCCGATTCAGCAGAGGCACGCCGAAGCCGAGCGTCTTGCCTGTTCCGGTGCGGGCCTGTCCGATCAGGTCGTTTCCGGCGAGCGCGATCGGCAGGGTGAGTTCCTGGATCGCGAACGTGCGCACGATGCCCACGTCCTCGAGCGCCTGGACGATCTCGGACTTGATGTCGAAGTCACTGAACGCGGGACTGTCCTCGCGAACCGGGGCCCGGGCCGCGAGGGGAGCAGCGGGTTCTGGGGTCACCACCGCTGCGGGCAGGTCCGTCCGGTGATCCACTTCGGCCGGCGACAGCGTGCTCGTTTCATCGATCATGCGCTTCCTCAGTACGGGTGCGCCGACCGGTGGGGGCTAAGTCGTGCGCCTGCGACCCGCTGGGAGAGGGAGGCGCCAGAGTGCGGTCAACGCGCAGATTCGTGGTGCGTGGTGCGTCCAGTCTATCCGGCGCGCCCGCTAACCTGCCGACGTGCCCTCCACAGACGCCGTTGTCGACCTCCTCGGCGCGCTCGGCTACGGGGAGCTGAGCGCATTCGCGCACCTGGCCGAGGACGCCGGGTTGGCGCCGACGCTGTCCGGGCGCGCCGAGATGTCGGAGATGGCCGCGGTCGAGTTCGGGCACTACCGGCGCATCGCCGATCGGCTCACCGAGCTGGGCGCGCCGCCCGACCAGGCGATGGCTCCATTCGTCGCCGCGCTCGAGACCTACCACTCCCTGACCGAGCCGTCGACGTGGCTCGAGAGCGTCGTCAAGGCCTACGTCGGGGACGGGATGGCGGCCGACTTCTACCGAGAGGTCGCGGCCTTCGTCGACGACGCGACCGGCGACCTGATCCGCGACGTACTCACCGATACCCACCGGGCCGAGTTCGCGATCCGCGAGGTGCGCGCCGCGGTAGCCGAACGGCCCGCGATCGCCGGGCGGCTCGCCCTGTGGGCGCGCCGGCTCGTCGGGGAGGCCATCAGCCAGACGCAGCACGTGCTGGCCGATCGCGACTCGCTGATGATGCTGCTCGTCCAGGGCACCGGCGACCTCACCGGCGTCGCCGCGCTCATCTCGCGGATCACCGATCGGCACGCCGAACGGATGACCACCCTCGGCCTCGACAGCTGAGTGCAGCGCGTCCGTTTTGCCGGGGACACGGTGTCGCGGATAGTCTTCGGTAACTTCCGACCCGGCCCCAGGAGCCCCGATGCGATTGCCCGGCCATTTGCTTGCCGCACCCGTCCTGCTCGCCGCGGCAATGACTGCGCTGGTCTGCGTGCCCGGTGCCGGCGCCGCGACCGACCTGCCGGTCGTCTACAACCTGAGCGCCGCGAGCGGCGTCGTCAAGGACCCGTTCGCACCACCCCCGGGAGCCAATGACTTCGGGTGCACGCCGAGTGCTGCCCACCCGAATCCGGTGGTCCTCGTCCACGGTCTCGGCGCCACGATGGGTGAGAACTGGGCGACGATGTCGCCGCTGCTCAAGAACAACGGCTACTGCGTGTTCGCCCTGACGTACGGGCTCAACCCGGGCGAGAGGTACGTCGGCGGTCTGCAGCCGATGGAGCGGAGCAGCGCGGAACTCGCCGCCTTCGTCGACCAGGTGCTGGCGGCCACCGGGGCCAGCAGGGTCGACCTGGTCGGGCACTCCGAAGGCACCGTCATGCCGCAGTACTACCTGAAGTTCCGCGGAGGCGCCGCCAAGGTCGACAAGTACGTCGCGATCACCCCGCTCTATCAGGGGACCACGCTCGCCGGCCTCGGCGCGCTGATCCAGACGCTCGAGGCCGCGTACCCGCCGCTGGCCGGACCGATCTCGGCCGCCTTCGCGAAGTACTGCGGCTCGTGCGATGAGTTCATCAACGGCTCGGCGTTCCTGAAGCATCTCTACGCGGACGGCGTTTACGCGGTCCCCGGCGTCACCTATACGACGATCATGACCCGCTACGACGAACTCGTGATCCCGTACACCTCAGGCCGGCTGAGCGCGCCGAACGCGACCAACATTGTGGTGCAGGACCAGTGCGCGATCGATTTCGCCGAGCACGTCGCGGTGGGGTTCGACCCGACAGTGGGCCAGGACATCCTGAATGCGCTCGACCCGGCTCACCGCAAGCCGGTGCCTTGTCACCTGGTGCTGCCGGTGGTCGGCGCGCCGTTGGCCTGAGCGCCGATGGCCTGAGCGGCGCTCGACGCGAGGTCAGCCGCCGCCGATGAAGCCGACGCGACGGGCGTCGGCCTGGGCGATGTCGACGTACGCGACGAGGTTCGCCGGCACGATCACCTTGCGACCGCGTTCGTCGGTGAGCACGAGCTGGCCGTCGACACTCTTGAGCGCCTCGGCGACCGCCGTCTCGACCTCCTCGGGAGTCTGCGGGCTGTCCACCACGATCTCGCGAGCCGTGTGCAGCACGCCGATCTTGACCTCCACGCGGGGCCTCCTGCTCAGTTGTCCGTCGCGACCACACGTCGCGACGCCGTGAGTGACCACGCTAGTCGAGCCGGTTGCGCGCTGCCGCCGGACCGGCTGCGCCCTGAGCGAACGGCCGTCAGGGCTGGCGCGGGAAGTTCGAGATGCCACGCCACAGCAGCGACTCCAGCAGGTGGATGGCGGCTTCCTGGCTGACCGGCCGGTCGCTGGCCAGCCACCAGCGCGCGGCCACCTGGGCGGCCCCGGTGAGCGCGGTCGCGAGCAGTTCGGACTCGGCCCGGCCCAGGCCGGTGTCGTCGGCGACGGTGTTGGCCACTGCCTCCATCGTCTTCTGGGTGACCGACTCGACGCGCTGGCGGACGGCGGGGTCATTGACCAGGTCGCTTTCGAAGATCAGCCGGAATGCGCCGTCGTGGTCGTCGCGGTCGACGAAGGCGAAGTACGCCGAGAGCACGGCGTGGATGCGCTGGTGGTTGTCGGTCCAGCCCTCGAGGGCGGCGATGACGGCGTCACCGAGCGCCTCGGCCTGGGTGTCGAGCAGGGCGAGATAGAGCTCCAGCTTGCCCGGAAAGTGTTGATACAGGACCGGCTTGGACACCCCGGCGCGTTCCGCGATGTCGTCCATGGCGGCGGCGTGGTAGCCGTTCGCGACAAAGACCTCCTGCGCGGCGGCCAGCAGTTGCTTGCGCCGCGCCGATCGGGGCAGGCGGCCGCCGCGGCCCAGATCGGCACCGACGGCGCGTGACACGGCAGCTCCCCTTGACGGCAGGTCTCAGCCTGCGCAGCCTACCCGCCGGTCGTCATCGAAGCAGTGATCCGACCGCGTCCACCATCGTCCAGGACCGTCGCGAACAGGTCGCCGAATTCCTCGACCCGATCCAGGACCTCGTCGGCGGTGAACGAGAGATGGCCGCCGGTCTCGACCTCAGCCCAGGTGAGTGGGGTGGACACGGTGGGATTCGGCCGGGCCCGCAGCGAATAGGGCGCGACCGTCGTCTTCGCCGGGTTGTTCTGGCTCCAGTCGACGAAGATCTTGTGCGGACGCAGCGCCTTGGTCATCCGCGACACCACGAGGTCCGGGTGCGCGGCCTCCAGGCGCTTCGCCACCGCGTGCGCGTACTTGGACGTCAGCTCCGGGTCGTCGACGCTGACCGGCGCACTGACCTGCATGCCCTTCGAGCCGGACGTCTTCGCCACCGGCGTGAACCCGTCCTCCTCGAGCACAGCGTGGAGCGCGACCGCGACCTCGCAGCACTCGGCGATCGTGGCGGGCGGTCCCGGATCGAGGTCGAAGACCAGGATGTCGGTGCGCGGCTTGCGGGCCCGCCGCGGCACCTGCCATTGCGGCACGTGCAGCTCCAGGGCGGCCAGGTTGGCCAGCCACACCAGCGTGGGCAGCTCCTCGACCACCATGAAGTCGATCGTCTCGCGGTTCTTCGTCGATCCCGGCACGGGCAGGGTGACGGTCCGCACCCAGTCCGGCGTTCCGCGCGGAGCGTTCTTCTCGAAGAAGAAGTGCTGATCGACCCCGTTCGGGTAGCGCTTGACGGTCAGTGGGCGGTCGGCCAGGTGAGGCAGCAGCACGGGCGCGATCCGGCTGTAGTAGTCGATCACCTCGCCCTTGGTGAAGCCCGCGGCCGGGTAAAGCACCTTCGACAGGTTCGACAGGCTCAGGTGGCGGCCGTCGACGTCGACCGTCACCCGCTCGCTCTTCTTCTCAGCCATCGCCCCTCGCCTCGTCGACCCGCTTGTCGGTCCGCACGCCGTGGAATACCGGGTGCCGCAGCCGCCCGTCACCTGTCCACGAGGCGAACTCCACCTCGACCACCACCTCCGGCTCTACCCACCGCACCCGACGGTCAGTCGTCGGAGCCGGAATGCCAGGGACAGCCGGGTCGGCCCGCTCGGTCAGCATTCCCTTGATGCGGGCCGCGACCCGTCCCGACAGGCCGCTGCCGGCCTTACCCGCGAACCGCAGCCCGTCCTCGCCGACCATCGCGAGTACGAGCGAACTCAGCGTGGACGGATGCTCAGCCGCGGCTTCCCAGCCGATGACGACGAAGTCGCCGGAGCGGACGAAGCGCAGCTTGCGCCAGTCGTCACTGCGCGCGCCGGGACGGTACGGGGACATGATCCGCTTCGCGACGACGCCCTCGAGACCGTGCTCGCGCGCAACCGCCTCGGTGGCCGGGCCGTCGTCGAACGACGGGCTGATCGTCCATTCCGGGTGGTCCTCGGCGAACCGCTCGAGGGTGGCCCGCCGCTCGCGGTAGGGCCGCGACGTCACGTCGACCCCATAGCGACGCAGGACGTCGAAAACCACGAACGTCACCGGCGCCTCCGCGGCGAGTCGGGTCACGTCGGTCTTGGCGCGCACGTGCATCCGAAGCTGCAGCTGTCCGAACGAGGGCCGGCCGTCGACGAAGGCCACGATCTCGCCGTCGAGCACGGCGTCGCCGATGTCCGCGGCCTGCGCGACGAGCTCTGGGTACCCCGCGGTCACGTCGTTCCCGGCCCGGCTGTGCAGCCGCACGCCGCGGTCCGTCACCTCGAGCAATGCCCGCACACCGTCCCATTTGAACTCGTACGCCCACCCTTCTCCCGACGGCAGTGTGGTAACTGCGGTAGCGAGCATGGGGTTCACCCGTCCATTCTTAGGGGTAACCCCATCAACGAGGTGAGTTCATGCGTTCGATCTGGAAGGGCAGTGTGTCCTTCGGCTTGGTGAGTATCGGCGTCAAGCTGTACTCCGCTACGGAGGAGCGCGACGTCAGCTTCCACCAGGTGCGTCGCACCGACGGTGCGCGCATCCGCTACAAGCGCATCGCCGAGACCGACGGCGAAGAGGTCGCCTACGCCGACATCGCCAAGGGCTATCAGCTGCCGAACGGCGAGACGGTGGTGCTGAGCGACGATGACTTCAAGGACCTGCCGCTGCCCAGCGCGCGCGTCGTCGATGTGCTGCAGTTCGTGCCCGCCGACCAGATCGACCCCATCTACTTCAACAAGAGCTACTACCTCGAGCCGGAGAAGAGCGCGGTCAAGCCGTACGTGCTACTGCGCGAAGCGCTCGAGGAGAGCGAGACCGTCGGCGTGGTCAAGGTCGCCATCCGCAACCGGGAACAGCTGGCCACCTTGCGGGTGCGCGACGGCGTCATCGTCCTCGAAACGATGATCTGGCCCGACGAGGTGCGCGAGCCCGACTTCGGATTCCTCCACGAGGACGTCGAGTTGCGGGCCCAGGAAAGGCAGATGGCCCGCTCCCTGGTCGAGAGCATGGCCGGTGACTTCGAACCGGAGCAGTACACCGACAACTACCGCGAGGCGCTCGAGTCCGTCATCGATGCCAAGGTCGAGGGCCGCGAGGTCGTCGAGACCGAAGAGCCGCAGCCCAACGCGGGCAATGTGGTCGATCTGATGTCGGCGCTACGGGCATCGGTGGACGCGGCCAAGAAGGGCCGGGCCGAGACGGCATCCTCGAAGCCCGCGGCCGAGAAGAAGGGCGCGGCGAAGGCGGCGCCGGCGAAGAAGGCGGCCGCGAAGACCGCGCCGGCGAACAAGGCGCCGGCGAAGAAGGCGGCGACGAAGGCACCGGCCAAGAAGGCCGCGGCCAAGAAGGCACCGGCGAAGAAGGCTGCCGCCCAGAAGGCGGCCGCGAAGAAGGCCGTGCGAAAGACTGCCTGACGGGCTACGTAGGCTGCGGAACGTGCCCAAACCGCCTTCACGCCGAGCGACGGAAGCCCTGCTGTCGGACTCCGAGCTCGCTCCGCTCGACGAGTCGGTCCACATCTGGCCCGGCCGCCACCTGCAGGTGGGCGCGGCGCGGCTGCACGTGCGGACGACGCCCACGGACAATCCAAACGCCGAGCCGGCCCTGCTCGTCCACGGCCTCGGCGGCGCGGCATCCAACTGGACCGACTTCGCCGGCGCCCTGCGCCACCGGCTGGCGATCGACGCCATCGACCTTCCCGGGCACGGCCGCTCAGGACCCGCCCCCAACAACGACTACTCCCCGCAAGCGCACGCGACCGTCGTCATCGCCTACCTGGAGCAGGCCGACCGTGGCGCGGTGCACCTCGTCGGTAACTCGATGGGCGGCGCGGTGAGCATCCTGGTGGCGTCCCGTCGCCCGGACCTGGTCCGCACGCTGACGCTCATCTCGCCGGCCGTCCCCGATCTGCGCCCACGGATCTACCCGCTCCGACACGACCCGCGGATGGCGGCGCTCGCCGTCCCTGGCCTCGGTGCGCTCGGCATGCGCCGACTGGCGGCGCTGAGCCCGGAATCGCGCGTGACCGGGACGATCAAGCTCTGCTTCGCTGATCCCAAGCGGTATCCGCCCGAGCGATTGCGCGAGTCCATCGCCGAGGCCCGTGACCGGCGGGCCATGCCGTGGGCCAGCAGCGCGTTCCTGCGTTCGATGCGCGGGCTGGCGCTCTCGCAGACGCTGCGAGGCCGGACAGGGTGGGCGACGATCCGGTCGATCACGGCACCCACGCTCGTGTTGTGGGGTGACACCGACAAGCTCGTGGCGCCGGACCTCGCGCCCTACGTGGCCGCGGCCATCCCGAACGCGCGGCTCCTGGTTCTGAACGACATCGGTCACACCGCGATGATGGAGGACCCGATCACGTCGGCGCGCGCGATGCTCGCGCTGGTCGAGGACACCGCCGCCGTCCCTTCATGAGTTCGCGGTACGCCTTGCCCGGAAATCGGAGCCTTTGTGAGAACCTTGATGGATGTCGGACCGAGGTGACGCACCGCGGCGCCGTGGGTCGACCGTGACGGCTGACCGTCGCGATCCGCGCCACGCGCGGAGCGTGCCCGGCGCTCGGCCACCCGCGGGCAACAGCCGGGACGTCGTCCGCGCCCGCGACGGCGTTCGGCACGCCGGGGTCACGTACGGTCCACGTGCGCGGCGCCGCGGCCCCGGCGACACGTGGCAGGACTTCGCCGCCCGCTACGGCTGGCGAGCGTACGCCCTGCCGCTGCTCGTCATCATCACTGTCGCCGCCCTGCTGACGACGAACGAGGTGCGCAAGCACGTCGGCCTCACCGGCACGGCCAACCACCCCGCTGGTGCTCAGGCTCCGCCCGTCGCCAAGGGCAGCATCGTCCTCAAGAACGACGCCGCCGGAGGCAAGGTCAACCAGACCGTGCTCAAGGCCGCCGCACTACCGCTGGGCGCGCCGTACGCCACAAACGGCAACGGAACCTTCCGGGTGCTCAAGGGCAGCTCGCCGGTCGTGGGCCATGGCCAGCTGTATCGCTACAGCATCGACGTCGAGAACGGCGTCGACGACATCGACCTGAACCAGTTCGAGCGGACCGTTGTGCAGGTCCTCTCGGACAGCCGCAGCTGGTCCGGGCACGGCGTGTCGCTGCAGCGGGTCGACTCCGGCCGGATCGACTTCCACATCTCGCTGACCTCGTCCATGACGGTGCGCAAGCTGTGCGGCTACACGATCCAGGTCGAGACCTCCTGCTACGCGCCCGCGGGTTCGGTGCAGGGCCTCGGCGTCAACCGGGTCGTGTTCAACGACGCTCGGTGGGCGCGGGGCTCGACCGCCTATGTCGGCGACCTTGCGGCCTACCGGATCTACATGATCAACCACGAGGACGGGCACGCCCTCGGCCACCTGCACGCGCACCAGTGCCTGCCCGGGGGACTGGCGCCGGTCATGATGCAGCAGACGTTCGGACTGCGCTCGGCGACGACGGGCAAGATGTGCCAGGCCAACCCGTGGCCGTACCCCCCGGGTGCCACTGGCGTGCCGGGCGCCGAGCAGCAGGACACGCCGGGCAACAACGAGTACGGCATGGGCGACTGACCGACGGATCTTTGATCCGCCGGGGGCGGATTTCCGTCTCGACCACTCGCTTCGCTCGGGCCGATCCGTCGATCCGCGCCGCGCCTTCGGCGCTCCCGCAAGCTCGCTGCGCTCGCGCGGCGGCGGGCTCTTCGCGCGAGCGCTCATCGCGTTCGGGCTCACCTTCCCGTCACTTCCAGCCCTGGTGGAAGACTGGAGGAGGAATGTCGTTGTGTCCTGGGCGGTTGAAACCGCTGAGTCAAGTCCAAACCTGTGAGGAAGTGCCGTGTCTTTGCCGCCGCTCGTGGAGCCTGCCGAGTCGCTGACCATCGAAGAGGTGCGTCGTTACAGCCGGCACCTGATCATCCCCGACGTCGCGATGGCCGGCCAGAAGCGCCTCAAGAACGCCAAAGTGCTGTGCATCGGCGCGGGCGGTCTCGGCTCGCCGGCCCTGTTGTACCTCGCCGCCGCCGGCGTCGGGACGCTCGGAATCGTCGAATTCGACGTGGTGGACGAGTCGAACCTGCAGCGTCAAATCATCCACGGGCAGAGCGACATCGGGCGTTCCAAGGCCGAGTCGGCGCGGGACAGCGTCCTCGAGATCAACCCCCTCGTCACGGTGAACGTGCACGAGATCCGGTTGGACTCCTCCAACGTGATGGACCTGTTTGCCCAGTACGACCTCATCGTCGACGGCACCGACAACTTCGCCACCCGCTACCTCGTCAACGACGCCTGTGTGCTCCTCGGCAAGCCGTTCGTGTGGGGCTCGATCTACCGCTTCGACGGGCAGGCGTCGGTGTTCTGGGCCGAGCACGGCCCCTGCTACCGCTGCCTCTACCCCGAGCCGCCGCCGCCCGGAATGGTGCCGTCCTGCGCCGAGGGTGGCGTGCTGGGCGTGCTGTGCGCATCCATCGGCTCGATCCAGGTGACCGAGGCGATCAAGGTCCTCACCGGTATCGGCGAACCGCTGCTCGGATCCCTGATGGTGTACGACGCCCTCGAGATGAACTACCGCAAGATCAAGGTCCGCAAGGACCCCAACTGCGCAGTGTGCGGTGAGAACCCGACGGTCACCGAGCTGATCGACTACGAAGCGTTCTGCGGAGTGGTGTCCGAAGAGGCGCAACAGGCCGCCGCCGGCTCGACGATCACCGCGGCCGAGCTCAAGGATCTGGTCGACTCGGACAAGCCCATCTACCTCGTCGACGTGCGCGAGCCCGCGGAGTGGGAGATCGTGCGGATTCCCGGCGCCACCCTGATTCCCAAGGACGAAATCCTGCGCGGCGACGCGCTCGCGTCGCTGCCGCAGGACCGGCAGATCGTCATGTACTGCAAGACGGGAGTGCGGTCGGCCGAGACGTTGGCGGCGGTCAAGAACGCCGGATTTGCCGACGCCGTGCACGTGCAGGGCGGAGTGACCGCGTGGGTCAACCAGATCGATCCGAGTTTGCCTGTCTACTGACGCGCATCTTCTGGTATGCCATGGGTATGACAGCTGACCTGCTCGAGACCTACCTGGCCGCTCAGCGTGTGTTCGGGGAGCGCGTACACGCCATCACCGAGGAGCAGTGGCAGGGCGACACACCCTGCGACAAGTGGACAGTGGCCGAGCTCGTCGGTCATCTCGTCGAAGAGAACCTGTGGGCCGCTCCGTTGCTGCACGGCCTCGACCTCGACGCTGCGGAAAAGGTCGTCAAGGGCGCGCGCTCGCTGCCGGTCGACGGTGGCGTCGGAGCCAATCGCGCGCAGGAGTGGGACGAGGCGTCGGTCGCGGCCGCGGACGCGTTCTCGGCCGACGGCGCCCTGGACCGCGACGTCGCATTGTCCCGCGGTAGTACACCGGCCCGTGACTACCTCATGGAGATGATCTTCGACCTGGTCGTCCATGGCTGGGACCTCGGAAAGGCGATCGGCTATCCCGAGCCGATCCCCGCCGAGCTCGCCGACGTGCTGTACCCAGAGGCGAAGAAGTTCGGCGACCTGTCCTCCACCGGCATGTTTCACGCGCCGGTCGAGGTACCTGCGGACGCGTCGAGCCTCGACAAGTTGGTCGCGCTCACCGGACGCGATCCGCGCTAGAGCCCGGAGGCGATCCGGCCGACGATCGTCGCCGCGTCGGCCGCGGCGACGTCGCGCCAGCCCGTGCCTGACCACAAGTTCGGTACGTCCGGGTCAGCGGCCTTCGTCGCAGCTGCACGCAGCGGCCGCGTCATGTGGTAGATCTGCGGGTAGCCGGCCGGCGCATCCGGGTGCCCGGTTGCGAACCGGTTTGCGAGGCCGCGCGCCCACCGGCCGCTGAACGCGCGGGTGATCACGGTGCCCGGGTACCGACGGGTCAGCAACGCCTCGCGGTGTACGGCGGACGTGCCGGCCTCGGTCGCGCAGAGCAGAGCCGTGCCGACCTGGACCGCGACCGCCCCGACGTGCAGTGCAGCGACGGCGTCCTCGCTGGTCATGATCCCGCCCGCCGCGACGAGTGGCAGATCGGTCGCGCCGCGGATCGACGCGAGCGCGTCGAGCAACGCCGTGTGGTTCGGCGTGCGGCCGTCGAAGGTCCCTTGGTGTCCGCCGGCCTCCGTCCCCTGCACGACGAGTGAGTCCGCGCCGGCATCCGATGCCTGGCGGGCTTCCTCCGCGTTGGTCACGGTCACCGCCACCTCGATGGCCTTTCGCCGCAGGCGATTGATGGTCTGCGGTGTCGGGCAGCCGAACGTGAAACTGACCGTGTGGACGTCGGTCTCGGTAACGAGATCCAGCTTCGCCTGGTAGGCGTCGTCGTCCCAGCGCGGGTCGCCGGGCTCGACGCCCAGCGCGCGGGCGAGGGGCGCGAGCACGCGGGCGTAGTCGGCGATCTCGTCCGGGTCGGCGCGGTCCGGCGACGGGACGAACAGGTTGACGCCGATCGGCGCCGAGGTGAGTTCGCGGGTGCGAGCCAGCGCGGTGCTCAGTGCGTCCGGAGACAGGTAGCCGGCCGCGACGTAGCCGAAGCCACCGGCGGCCGAGACCGCGGCCGCGAGCTCGGGCGTGGACGGACCGCCGGCCATCGGAGCCTGGACGATCGGCAGTTCGCTCGGCAGCGGCACGCCCTCATCATCCGTCGATGCCCTCGTGGAAAGGTGCCGGTGTGAGCAACGGATCGGCAGCCAACTCCGACGACCTCGCGCGGCGGATCCTGGCCTGCGTCGAGTCGATCCCGGCCGGCCGGGTGATGACCTACGGAGATGTCGCGGATTACGTCGGCGCCCGCTCGGCCCGCATTGTCGGACGCGTGCTGGCACTGGACGACGGCTCGGTGCCGTGGCACCGGGTGATGCGCTCGGACGGCAGGCTGGCCGAGCACCTCTACACCGAGCAACGCCAGCGGCTGCTGTCAGAGGGCGTCCGCTTCAAGGGCGACCGCGTCGACCTCGTGAACTTCCGCTGGGACGGTGGCTAACGGTCACCAGAAGCGGGCCTGACCCGGAATGGTCTCGAGATCGGCGATCAGCAGGGCCCGGTCCTCGTCCTCCGCGATCTCGACGGCGAGCGCCCGCTCGGTTTGCTCGCGCGCGGCCTCGCTGTCCCCGGCGATGGCGTACGCCCGGGCCAGCGCCTCGTGGCCGAACGCCAGATCCCAGTCCTCGATGCCGTTCTCGACGCACAGGTCGAGCACGCGTTGCGCGTGGTGCCGGCACGGTTCGGGGCGGCGCAACACGGCGTAGACCCGCGAGCACTGCCACTCGCCGCGAGCCAGGTTGGCCTTGGTGCCGACCTCGCCCCAATGGAAGCGCGACGCGTGGGCCATGTGCAGCATCCGATCGTCCTCGGCCGGCGTGCGATCCTCCTTCTCCATCAGGTCCCACGTGCTGTTGAACAGCGTGGTGCCCAGGCGCCGGTGGTCCAGCGGTTCGGGTTCGTCGGTCACGGCGGGAACTCCTTCATCGGCGAGCAGATGGACGATCTCGTGCAGGTCTCCGCGCAGGCGGGTGAGTCGGGCTTCCAGTCGTCGCTCGTGCGCGTGCAGAACCTCGCGCACGACGTCCGGGTCGGCCAGGCAGCGCCGGATGTCGTCCAGGGGCACGTCCACCGCGCGCAGCCGGGCAATGAGACGAGCGGCGTCGAGTTGGGTGGGGGCGTACCAGCGGTAGCCGGCGGTGTCGACGAGAACCGGCTCGAACAGCCCGACCCGGTCGTAGTGCCGCAACGCCTTCGGCGTCAGTCCGACGCGGCGCGCCAGTCGCCCCACGCTGATCAGGCCGTCGTCCACGTGGCTGACCGTACGAGGTTGCCCCGGGGGAAGGGCAATATCGACCCATGGACTCTGTCACTGAACTGCGCCTCGTCGTGACGGTGGACGATTACGACGAGGCCCTTGCCTTCTATCGGGACGCGCTCGGCCTGCAGGAGCAGGCGGCCTACGACGCGCCCAACGGCGGACGCGTCACGCTTCTCGATGCCGGCCGGGCCACGATCGAGATCGCCGACGCCGCCCAGGCCGACTACATCGACGAGGTGGAGGTGGGCCGCCGGGTCGCCGGACCGGTCCGCGTCGCCTTCGAGGTGACCGACGCCGGCGGGATGACCCGCCGCCTCGCCGCCGCCGGAGCCGGGATCATCGCCGAACCGACGCGCACGCCCTGGGATTCGCTCAACTCGCGGCTCACGGCGCCAGGTGGGCTGCAGCTCACGCTGTTCGAAGAACTGGGCGCCGCCGAGTGAATTGTCGGTCGGCCGTGTTGAGATGGGCGACATGACCGAACCGGCGTACCGCCTCGTGCGCGCGGCGCGTCCACCGGCGGCCGCACCGGTGCTCGACGATGCGCAGCGGGCCGTGGTCGATCATCGAGGCGGGCCGCTGCTGGTTCTGGCCGGCCCCGGCACCGGCAAGACCACCACCCTCGTCGAGGCGGCGATCGAGCGGGTCGAGCGCGGTGTGCCGGTTGATCAGATCCTGATGCTCACGTTCAGCCGGCGGGCTGCGAACGAGATGCGCGACCGCGTCACCGCCCGGCTCGGCCGCACCATCCGCGAGCCCGTCGCGCGGACCCTGCACTCGTACGCCTTTGGCGTCCTGCGCTTGGCGAACCGTCGTGGCGCTGACCTCGACGATCCGCTGCCCGCGCCGAGGCTGCTGTCGGGGGCCGAGCAGGACATCATGCTGCGGGATCTGGTCGAAGGCCACGATCCGGCGCGGTGGCCGGTGCAGCTGCGTGCGGCATTGCGCACCCGTGCCTTTGCCGGTGAGCTTCGCGATCTGCTCATGCGCGCCGTCGAGCGTGGCCTGGACGGACCGGCGCTGGCCCAGCTCGGTATCGCCCGCGCGCGCGCCGACTGGGTGGCTGCGGGCCGATTCCTGGACGAGTACCAGAACGTGACGTCGCTGGCCAAGCCCGGCGCCTACGACCCGTCCGAGCTGATCCGGTCGGCGCTGAACGCGTTGCGGGCCGACCCCGAGCTTCTTGCCGCCGAGCGGGCTGCTCGCCGGCATCTGTTCGTCGACGAGTACCAGGACACCGATCCCGCGCAGGCCGAACTGCTGGCCCTGCTGGCCGACGGCGCCGACGAGCTGGTCCTGGTGGGCGATCCGGACCAATCCATCTACGCATTCCGAGGCGCGGACGCGTCGGCCATCCACACCGTGGACCAGTGGTACGGCCGCGGGTCCCCCGTGCCCGTCGTCGCGCTCGAGGTTTCGCGTCGCTCGGGGCCGCAACTGCTCGAGGCGTCTCGGCGCATCGCGGCGCGATTGCCGGGGCGAGCCGAGCAGCGGCGACTGCGCTCGATCGTCGACGACCCAGGCACCGTCGAGACCTGCCTGTTCCGCACCGCGAGCGAAGAGGCCGCGCACCTTGCCGGGGTTTTGCGGCGCGCCCACCTCGACGGCACACCCTGGTCGCGCATGGCGGTGATCGTCCGCTCCACGGCGGCCGTCCTGGGCACGCTGCGCCGCGCACTCATCACCGCGGGCGTGCCGGTCCTGGTGCGTGACGATGATCTGCCGCTCGCCGAACAACCCGCGGTGGCCGTGCTGCTCGAGATTCTGCGACTGGCCTTGCACCCGGACCTGCTCACCGAGGACGCTGCCGAGCGGCTGTTGCTCGGTCCGGTCGGCGGCGCCGACATCGTCTATCTGCAGCGGCTTCGCCGCATGCTGCGCCAACGAGACGCCGCGGTCGGCGAACCCGGCTCCGGCGCGGTGGCGCCGGCTCTGCTCGACCCTCGCGATGCGCGCGTGCTGCCGGAGCACGTGCGCTGGCCCGTCGTTCGGGTTGCGGGCGTCCTGGCCGCGGGTCGCGAGGCCGTGCGGGCGAAGGGCAGCCCAGAGGACGTGTTGTGGGCGATCTGGGACGCCACCGGCCTGGCCCGCCGATGGGCCCAGCAGAGCGCGGCGGGCGGTGGCGCCGGAGCGGCGGCCGACCGTGATCTCGACGCGGTCGTGGCCCTGTTCGACGCCGCGGCGCGGTTCACCGATCGGCTGCCGCGGTCGTCGGCCCGCGAGTTCGCCGACCACCTGGCCGCGCAGCAGATCCCGGGCGACACCCTCGCTCCGGGAACGCGCGGACCGGACGCCGTCGCGATTCTCACGGCGCACGCGAGCAAGGGGCTCGAGTGGGACCTCGTCTGCGTGGCCCACGTCCAAGAGGGCAGCTGGCCGGATCTGCGGCGGCGTGGATCCCTGCTGGGCTCGGAATTGCTGGTCGACGTCCTGGCCGGTCGAGACACGCCCGGCGGTCCGCCGATGTCGGCGCAGCTTGCCGAGGAGCGCCGGTTGTTCTATGTCGCCGTCACCCGCGCGCGCACGCGCCTGATCGTCAGCGCAGTGTCGGGTGAAGAGGAACAACCCTCACGTTTCCTCGACGAGATCGATCCGGTCGAGGGCGACCGTCCGCTGACGATGCCGCTGCGCGGGGTCCACCTCAGCGCCTTGGTGGCCGAGTTGCGCGCCGCCGCCTGCGACCCCGACCGCGACATCGAGGTTCGCGCGAGCGCGGCCGCGGAACTGGCCCGGCTGGCGTCGGCCGGCGTGCGGGGAGCCGATCCGGCGCAATGGTGGGGCTTGGCGCCGCTGACCGACGACGGTCCCGTCGCTGATCCCGATCGTCCGGTACCGATCAGCCCGTCCCGGATCGACTCCTTCCTGCGGTGCGAGGTGCGGGCCCTGCTGCAGGACGTCGGGGCCCGCGACGGCGAGCAGATCTCAGCATCGCTCGGCACGCTGGTCCACGAGGTCGCGGCCACCGCCCCCCCGGACGCCGACCTGGCTGAGCTGGAACGACTCCTCGACGAGCAATGGGGCGGCCTGGATTTCGGCGCCCGCTGGTTCGCCGAGAACGAGCGGCGCCGGGCGAGCCGGATCCTCGCGCGCCTGGTGGACTGGATGCGCTCGAGCCGCTCGCACTACACGCTCGTCGGCATCGAGCGGCCGATCACCGCCGAGATCGGCGACGCGGTGCTAACCGGGCGGGTCGACCGCGTCGAGCGCGACGCCGCCGGTCGCCTGGTCGTCGTTGACCTCAAGACCGGCAAGAGCAAGGTCAGGGCCGACGAGCTGCCTGTGCATCCGCAGCTCGGCGCCTATCAATTGGCGGTCGAGGCGGGCGCGTTCGGGGACGGGGAGCAGTCCGGGGGCGCACTGCTTGTCCAGCTGGCCGCGACCGGCAAGGATCCTGAGCAGTTCCAGGCGCCATTGGAAGATGCCGAAGACCCCGCGTGGATCGGTCGGCACGTCGACTACGTCGCGGCCCGGATGCGCGGCAGCGAGTTCACCGCTCGGATCAACTCCTACTGCGGGCATTGCGACCTGCAGAAGTGCTGTCCCCTTCAGGCCGGCCGACAGGTGACGTCATGAGCGCCCGGACGGCCCGGTGATCCGCGCGGTCGAGCTGAGCAAGCTGCTCGGGCTCGAGCACCCGCCGACCGACGAACAAGCGGCAGTGATCGAGGCGCCGCTGGGACCGGCCGTGGTCATCGCGGGCGCTGGCTCCGGCAAGACCGAAACCATGGCCGCCCGGGTGGTCTGGCTCGTGGCGAACCGGCTCGTCAGCCCGGACGCCGTGCTGGGTCTGACCTTCACGCGCAAGGCGGCGGCCGAGCTGGGGCGCCGGGTCCGCAGGCGACTCGCGCAGTGGCGTCTGGTCCTCGAGCGCGACGCAGGCGGCGATGCCGCAGCCACTGAGCAGCTCGCCGAACTGCTGGCCGGCGAACCGACCGTCCTGACTTACGCCGCGTACGCCGGTCGACTGGTAGCCGAGCACGCCATGCGCGTCGGCTTCGAACCCGACGCCCGGCTGATCTCGGCCGCCGTCGCGTGGCAGCTCGCCGACCAGGTGTCACGGAACCATCCAGACGAGCTCCCCGAGGACATCGGCGCCCCGAGCAGCGTCCCGCGCTACGTGCTCGAAATGAGCGGACAGTTGGCCGACCATCTCGCGCGGGTCGCCGATGTCGAACGGCTGGGCACCGAGACCCTCGAGTGGTTCGAGACGCTGCCATTGGGCCGGTCGATCCGCTCGCCTTATCCGGGCGACACCGCGAAATTCGTGGACTCCCTGCGGCACCGGCTCGCGCTGCTCCCACTCGTCCAGGGCTTCGCCGACGCCAAGGCCGAACTGTCGGCCGTCGACTTCGCCGACCAGATGACGGTGGCCGCCCAGGTGGCTCGGCTCGCCGAGGTGCAAGAGGTCGAACGCGCGCGGTTCGCCGCCGTGCTGCTCGACGAGTACCAGGACACCGGGCACGCGCAGATCGAGACGCTGCGCAGCCTGTTCGGCGGCGGTCATCCCGTCACTGCGGTCGGTGATCCGTTCCAGTCGATCTACGGCTGGCGCGGCGCCAGCGCCGGCAACATCGGTCGCTTCGCGTCGACGTTCCCGAAGACCGACGGCCGCCCAGCCGACGTGTATCCCCTGGCCACGAGCTTCCGTAACGACGAGCTGATCCTGCAGGTCGCCAACACTGTGGCCGCGCCGCTGCGGGCCGAGGCGGCATCGGTCGAGCTGCGCCCCGCTGCGCACGCCGGCCCCGGCACGATCGCTGCCGCCCGCACCGAGACCGTCGAGGACGAAGCCCGCTGGCTTGCCGACCGGATGCGCGAGGCATGGGACGCCTTGCCCGGCGGCGACCGGACCGCCGCGGTGCTGGTCCGTCGTCGCTCGCAGATTCCCGTCCTCGCCGAAGCGCTGCAGGCCGCTGGACTCCCGGTGGAGATCGTCGGCCTCGGCGGCCTGCTGACCACTCCCGAGGTGGTCGACGTCGTCGCCACCCTTCGGGTCCTGGTCCACCACGACGCGGGTACCGCGCTCGCCCGGCTGCTCACCGGCGCTCGCTGGCGCGTCGGCCCCCGCGATCTCGCCGCGCTGAGCGAGCGGGCGCGCCGACTCGGTCGACACCACGCGCCGTCACCACCGCCGATGCAGGGCGAGCTGTTCGGCGGCGAACCCGAGATCACGGCGCCGACTCCGCCGCGCGAACCGATCGGCATCGTCGAGGCACTCGACGACCTCGGACCGGCCGGCACCTATTCGCCGGAAGGGTTTGCGCGCATGGGCGCGTTGGCCGATGAGTTGCGTCGGCTGCGCCGGCGAGTCTCGGCGCCGCTGCCCGAGCTGGTGGCCGAGGTCGAGCGCGTGATCGGCGTCGATCTCGAGGTCGCAGCGCGCCCCGACCGCGCGCGCATCGGACGTACGCATCTGGACCGGTTCCTCGACGAAGCCGCCGACTTCGCCAACGAAGCGGACGAGGCGACGTTGACCGCGTTCCTGGCCTACCTGGCGGCCGCCGAAGACGAGGAGAACGGCCTGGACGCCGGCGAGGTGATGGTCGAGTCCGAGCGCATCCAGGTCCTGACCGTGCACGGCGCGAAGGGTCTCGAGTGGGACGTGGTCGCCGTCCCGGGGCTCGTCGACTGCGTGTTCCCGGCCGAGGCGCGTTCCGTGAACTGGACCCGTGCGCGGCAAGAGATCCCGGCGCCCCTGCGCGGCGATCGCGCCGACCTCCCGGCCCTCGTGCTCGCCAACGCCGCCGATCGGCGCGAGGTCCGCGATCGCCTTGCCGCCCAGCACGCCGAGGTGCTCGAGCGGCACGCTCGCGAGGAGCGCCGCCTCTGCTACGTCGCGCTGACCCGGGCCCGGCACTCGTTGCTCGCCTCCGGCTACGTCTGGGACACCGCTCAGAAGCCGCGGGTCAGCTCGCCGTTCCTCGACGAGATCGTGCCCCACGCGGTCGTCGACGAGTGGTTTGAACCGGAGCCCGACGCCCCCAATCCGCTTATCGCCGAAGCTCGCGAGGTGCACTGGCCGCTGGATCCGTTCGGTCCCTACCCGGGGGATCGGGGCGCTGGTCGGCGCGCCGACGTCGAAGCCGGCGCGGCCCTCGTGCGAGCGGCACCGGCGACCACGTCTCCTCCGCTGGACGAAATGGACGAAACTGCAGCCCAGTGGTCCCGCGATGTCGACCGGCTACTCGCCGAGCGGGCCGCGCTCGACCGCAGCGGGGTCACCATCGTCGTCCTGCCCGAACAGCTGTCGGTGTCGCAGCTCGTCGAGCTCGAGCGCGATCCGGCCGCGCTGGCCCGAGCCCTGCGGCGACCGGTTCCACATCGACCCGCGCCGTGGGCCCGCCGCGGCACCGCCTTCCACACCTGGCTCGAGCAACGATGGCAGAAGCAGACCCTGCTCGATCTCGACGAACTGCCCGGTGCTGCGGACGAAGGTGCCGACGACTCCGACTTCCTCGCGCTGCGCGCCGCGTTCGAGTCCAGCGAATGGGCGCAGCGGACACCGCACGAGGTTGAGGTTCCGTTCGAGATGACGATCGGCGGTCGCGTGGTGCGCGGTCGCATGGACGCCGTCTTCAGCGACGGCGACGGATGGCTGGTCGTGGACTGGAAGACCGGACGCAAGCCGAGCGGGGCCGCCGCTACCGCGGCCGCGATCCAGCTCGCGGCCTACCGGCTCGCCTGGGCGCGGCTGTGTGCGATCCCGGACGCCGATCTGGGACGCGTGCGGGCGGCATTCCACTACGTCCGGAGCAATGAGACCGTCGAACCGGCCGGCCTGCTCAGCGCCGACGGCCTGCGCGCACTCGTGCTCGGCGATTCCTGAACGGAGGGCGCTGCGTGCTCGATCACCTGGTGTACGCCGGGCCGCATCTCGCCGACGCGGTCGCCCAGTTCAGCGAACTCACCGGCGTGCCGCCGGCCCGAGGTGGCAGCCACGCCGGCCTCGGCACCGCGAATTATCTGGTCGGGCTCGGCCGATCGTCCTACCTCGAGATCATCGGCCCAGATCCCGAACAGCCGGCGCCACCCGCGTCACGCCCCTTCGGCATCGACTCGTTGACCGCACCGCGCCTCGTCACCTGGGCCATCCGACCGGCCGACCTCGACACGCTCGTGGCGGCGGCCCGCGCCGCCGGCTACGACCCGGGCGAGCCCAGGCCGATGTCGCGGCACACCCCGGCCGGCGAGCTGCTCGAATGGCGGCTGACGACGCCCGACGTCGCGCTCGGCGACGGGCTCGTCCCGTTCCTGATCGACTGGGGATCAACGCCGCATCCCACCAGCCGCGCGCTGCCGCAGACGCCATTGCTCGAATGGCGGGCCGGACATCCGGATCCCGAGTCGATCGGAGCCATTCTCACCGCACTCGGGGCCGAACTTCCGGTCGCTCGCGCCGATCGAGCTACGCTGACCGCGGTCGTCCACGGTGCGGATGGGCCGGTCAGCCTCTAATGGCCTAATGGCCTAATGGCCTACCGGCCAAGACCGGGGCCACCCAGGTCAGAACGGAACCTCGGTTGCGAGCAACCCGTCACCCTCACCCCGCCGCGCCAAGATGCGGCAGAACTCGACAGCGTCGTACTCGAGTTCCGGACCACCGCCACCGCTGCTCCACCTCCCGCCCGCTGCGCCGGTGAGCACGAGCGCGTACGGCTGCCCGTGCCGCGCCGCCCATTCCCGCACAACGTCGTCAACCAGCACGGCGTCGTGGTCCGGCGTCAGCGACAAGGCGGCGCCAGTCGCCCGCGCGATGTCGATCCGGTGCATCCAGGGATCGCGGGTGAGGATGACGTCGATCAGGTAGCCGATCTGCCACGACTCGTCCTGCCCGTTCACGAGTTGCAGTTGCGGCATGGTCCGCCGTCGCACGAATCCCGGGGCGCGCCGCCGTCCCTTCGCTGCTTTCGGAGCCACGGCGGCAAAGCGTTCGACCAGCTCGCGCGGGCTCAGGTCGGCATGCTCCTCTACCTGCAGCGCGGTGAGCGCGTCGATGAATACCCCACCGCGCCGGCCGGCGGCGCGGGTTTGCCGCATGTTCTGTCGAATCGACGCGGCCATCTTGGCCATGCCGAGCAAGTGACCGGCCATGGCCCTGACATCCCACTCCGGGCAATCGGTTGGCGCGTGCCAGTCGGTGGGCGATAGCGCTCGAAGCAAGTCGATCACCCGGTCGTACTCGGTGGCGGCCAGTTGCATCGCGACAACGCGGTCGAGCTGCGCCGGACGGGGAGCGGCGTTGGTGGGACGGGTCGTGGTCATCGCGTTCTCCTGAGTTTCGGGCCGGGCAGGCCGATGTCGTCAGCGAATATGTCCATGGCCCGGGGGAGCAGCCGGGTCCATCGGTCGCCTCCGGGGTCGTTCGCGAACTGCGCGTCGATCAGGCCTCCGACGATCGCTACGCACAGATCCATGTCCTCGGTCCGGCTCACGCCGATCCGCGTCAGCCGCTGGTGGAAGAGCTCAATGACGCGTAGCGACGGCGCGTACGACGCCTCGCTCGGTGTGAAGTCGGGGACGACGCGCTGGTTCATCAGTTGGAAGCGGACGAGATCGGCGACGGCGAACTCGGTGAAGGAAGCGACCATGGCCAGCAGTGCCTTGCGGGGCGCGCGCGGCAAGGTCCGCTCGAGACCTTCCGCGACGACGAGGTACTGCGACCAGGCGTCGCCGAACATCGCGTCGTAGATGGCGTTCTTCGATTCGACGTGCGTGTAGAGGGACGGCGACCGCATACCGACCCGCTCCGCCACCGCCCGAAGCGTGATGGCGCTGAGCCCTTCGTCGCGCGCGATGTCCCACGCGGCCTCGACGATCTCGCGGCGCGTTGCCTCACGTCGTTCGGCTCGCCTATCACGATTAGGTAAAGCGCTCATGGATAGGAGAATGCGGTTGCGGCGCTGTGTTGTCAAGGGTCAGTCGTGGTCAAGCCCGAGAACGGCCGAGACGTGCCCGCGGATTACAGTGACGCGCTCCCGGACCGACCTGCAGCATGGGCGGCCAGCCGGAACCGCTCCGGCACCACCGCGCCCTCGCCGATAACCAGTGACGCCACGTACTCCCCGATCAGCGGCGCGAACTTCGCTCCGTGTCCGGAGCACGGCGAGCACACGACGATGTCGCCGACCCGGTCCAGGACGAAGTCCTCGGTCGGAGTGTCGGTGTACAGGCAGGTGGCCTCGCTGCGCGGCGTCGGGTCCAGGCCGGGCAGGTAACGCTCGACGTAGCGCGCCACTCGGTCTCTCGAGCCCGGATCGACGACACCGTCTCGAGTGGCCGCCGTTGTCTCGTGGCCGCCGTCATGGTCACCGATCTTGCGGTCGTCGCCAGCGCCGCCGTCGCGACCACCCGCCAGGTGATAGATGCGGAGCTCGTCCTCGTGGATGACGCTCGGCCACGGCGGCGCCGAGAGGTCGCGGCGCGGGAAGTGGAAGATCTGCTGCTGCGTCACCTGCAGCGCAGGCAACAGCACCAGCCCGTCCAGCAGGGGACCGACCCAGCCGCCGGCCGCCACCACGACGCACGACGCGGCCAGCGACGAGCCGTCGGCCAGCTGCACGGCCGCCGGCGGCCGCAGCGCTGCGACTGCCGTCTCGTAGCGCACCACGGCGCCGTGCCGGACCGCGGCCTCCAGCATCGCGGTCACGGCGGCCGCGGAGTCCAGCGTCCCGGCCTGGGCGTGATACACGACGTCGGTGTCGAACACCATCCCGGGCCAGCGCGCCTGCGCCTCCGCCGCTGGCAACACCTCGTGCGGAACCCCGTTGGCCGCAAGGTGAGACGCCACCGCCGCGACGTCGCGCCGCGCCCCGAAGTCGATGCCGCCGAGCATCCGCAGCAACGTCGACCCGGACGACATCTCCAGGGTTCGCCACAGCTCGAACGCCTCGCCCGTCAGGGACGTGTACAGCGCGTCGCGGTATCCGCGGCGCACGATGCGCGCGCTGCCGTGCGAGCTGCCGGCAGAATGGCCCGGCCGGAACTGTTCGAGTACGACGACCGGACGTCCGCGCCGCGCGAGCGACCAGGCCGCCGCCGCGCCCGCCAAACCCGCCCCGATGATCACTACGGGGTCTTCGTCGCCCATACGACGGAGGCTATCGTCGTCGTGGTGACCAACGCAGCCCGTGACTTCATCGACGCCCACCGGTCCGACCTGCTGGCCGACCTCGACGAGTGGCTGCGCATCCCTGGCATCGGCGCCCAGCCCGAACATCACGATGACGTGCGCCGCAGCGCCCAGTGGTTCGCCGACGCCGCCCGCCGCACCGGGTTCCCCACCGTCGAGATCTGGGCCGACCCGTGGCTGCCCGCCGTCTACGCCGAATGGCCGAGCGACGATCCGGACGCGCCGACCGTCCTCGTCTATGCCCACCACGACGTGCAGCCGGTCGACCCGCTCGAGCTCTGGCACACCGACCCGTTCGAGCCGACTATCGACGGTGACGTGCTGCGCGCTCGCGGAGCGTCCGACGACAAGGGCCAGCTGCTATTCCACCTGCTCGGCCTGCGCGCCCACCTCGCCGTCACCGGGCGCTCCGCGCCGGCGGTGAATCTCAAGTTCATCGTCGAGGGCGAAGAGGAGTCCGGCTCGCCGCATTTCGCGGAACTGCTCGAGCAGCACCGCGAGCGGCTCGCCTGCGACATCGTCGTCGTGACCGACACCGGCGTCGTCGCCGCCGATGTGCCCAGCACCGTCACGGGCATGCGCGGGCTGGTCGCCGCGACGATCAACTTCCACGGTCCCGACCTCGACCTGCATTCGGGCGTGTTCGGCGGCGCCATCCCCAACCCGGCTACGGGCATCGCCCGCCTGGTCGCCGCGTTGCACGACGAGAACGGCCGGATCCAGGTTCCCGGCTTCTACGACGACGTGCTGGAGCTGACCGACGAGGAACGCGAGCTGTTCGCGAAGGTGCCCGTCGACGACGGGGAGTTCCTCAAGGTGGCGCAGTCGCGCGCCCTGCGCGGCGAGCACGGCTTCACCACCCTGGAGCGAATCGGTGCCCGCCCGACCGCCGAGGTCAACGGCATCGGCGGCGGCTACCAGGGCGCCGGCCACAAGACGATCGTGCCCAGCGACGCGCTCGTGAAGCTGTCGTTCCGTCTCGTGGCCGACCAGAATCCCGCGAAGATCATCAAGGGCGTCGAGCAACTCGTCAGCGAGAACACGCCAGACGGCATCGTCGCGAACATCGAGTGGGAGGGCGCCGGCGTGCGGGCCTGCCTCGTGCCCATCGGAACGCCCGCCTACCGCGCGCTCACCGACGCGCTCAGCGCAGCCTTCGACGGCGCGCCGGTGCTGCCGACCCGCGAGGGGGGCAGCGGTCCCGAGGCCGGCCTGCAGCAGGCGGTCGACGCACCGCTCGTCTTTCTCGGCGTGGGCCTGCCCGACGACCAGATCCACGCGCCCAACGAGAAGGTAACGCTCCCGATGCTGTTCAAGGGTGCCGAAGCGGCGGCCCACCTGTGGACCGGGCTGGCCGCGCTGGGCAAGGCCGGACTGCGGGGCTGAGGCACGATGAGAGCCGGTACCGCACTCGCGTCCCTCGTCGCGGCGGCTACTCTGCTCGCCGGATGCGTGGACGTCGTCAACGGCACCGGCACGTCGCGCGTCTCGAGCGCCGCATCATCGGCGCAGCCGTCGGCCGACTTTCCCTCGGCGAGCGGTACCCCCGCCGGCCCGCCGTCGCAGTCAGAGACCGCACCGGCCACCAGCCCGAGCGCGTCGAGCCAGCCGGCGGCGAACGCGACGCCCTGCCCGCACGTCGTCTTTCCCGCCGCCCACCTGTCCTACGACTGCCTGACCGACGGCCTGGTGGTGCAGCCGCACAAGGCGGCCGACGTCTGGCCGCTGACCGCGGGCAAAACCGTCGAGGCGAAGACCGGATGGTTCGTCGAAGAGGGCGCCGGCCGCTGGGGCTCACCTGACGGCCATTCGCTGGCGGCCATCGCCGCGGACGTCCGTCAACAGATGGTCGACAGCGAGGGCTACGGCATCAACCCGGGCATCGACACGGTCGCCAATCGCGACATCACCCTCGCCGGCGTCAAGGCGCATCTCCTGCAAACGACCTTCACCATCAACCCGGCGTACGTGGCGAAGGTCGGCACAAAGGTCAGGCGCGAGAGGTTGTGGATCATCGCTCTTGCGGTCGGCCCGGGCGACGTCTCCCTGTGGTACACGTCGGTGCCGGACCTGGTCAGCGCGCTGTGGTCCAAGGTGCCGTCGATCATCGCCTCGATCCGGGTGAGCTGACCGGCAGCGACGACCGGTCGGGGCGGAACCGTAAGGTGGGCTGGTGCCGCGTCCGCAGAAGCTGCCTGCCCCCTCGTTCGACATCACTCACCACACGCTGGACAACGGGCTGCGGGTGGTCGTGGCCCCCGACCGGTCCGCGCCGGTCGTCGGCGTTGCGGTCCTCTATGACGTCGGAATGCGGTCCGAGCCCGAGGGTCGCACCGGGTTCGCGCATCTCTTCGAGCATCTGATGTTCCAGGGCTCGGCCAACCTTGGAAAGCTCGAACACTTCCGCTATGTGCAGTCGAGTGGCGGGACATTCAACGGCAGCACGCACGTCGACTACACCGACTACTTCGAGGTGCTGCCCTCGAACGCGCTCGAGCGCGGCCTGTTCCTCGAGGCCGACCGCATGCGGAGCCCGCGCATCACCGAGGAGAACCTCGCCAACCAGCTCGACGTCGTCAAGAACGAGATCCGGGTCAACGTCATGAACCGCCCCTACGGCGGCTTCCCGTGGATCTACCTGCCGTCAGTGTTGTTCGACTCCTTCGCCAACTCGCACAACGGCTACGGCGGTTTCGAGGACCTCGAGAGCGCGACGACCGACGACGCCAAGGATTTCTTCGCCCGTTACTACGCGCCGGGGAACGCTGTGCTCGCCGTTGCCGGGGATCTCGACGTGGACGAGACCATCGGATTCGTCGAGAAGCACTTCGCTGGGATCAAGAAGCGCCGGGCCGCGAAGCGTCCGAGCTTCGCCGAGCCGATGCTGACCGCCGAGCGCCGCGCGACCCACGACGATCCCGCCGCTCCGATTCCCGCGGTGGCGATCGGTTATCGCGTCCCGGACCCGGTCGGCGCGTTCGATGCATTGCTGGCCAATGTCATGCTGTGCGAGGTGCTCAGTGACGGCGATGCGTCACGGCTGCAGCGCAGGCTCGTCCAGCGCGATCATCTCGTCACCGACATCGCGGCCTACATCGGCGAGTTCGGAGATCCGTTCGATGAGCGCGACCCGACGTCGATGACGATTACCGCCCACTACCCGGACGCGGGCGCGCTGGACGCGATCCTGCGCGCGATCGACGAGGAGATCGCCAGGGTGGCCGACGACGGTCTCGAGCCCGGCGAGCTGGACCGGGTCCGTGTGCGGTTCGTCAGCACCGTGCTGCGGCAGCTGGACGCCGTCATGTCCCGCACGCTCGAGCTCGCCAAGTTCCGGCTGGTCCACGGGCGCCCGGAGCTACTGGCCGAGTTGCCGGCCCGACTGTCCGAGGTCACCGAGGCCGACGTCTCCGCCGCCGCCGCCGAACTGCGGCCCGACCGACGAGCGGTGCTCGAGCTGATCGCCGGAGGTTCTCGATGAGCGTCGTTCCCGCACTCACGGCGCCGCGGACCGCGAAGGCTCTGCGCAGCACCGAATCCGTCCTCGACAACGGCCTGCGCGTCATCGCGCTGCGCAAGCCAGGTGTGCCCATTGTCGAGATGCGGCTTCGGCTGCCGTTCCAGTCATCCAAGGCGACGCATCCGGCGCGCGCGACGCTGCTCGGCGAGACGATGCAGACCGGTGCCGGCTCGCTCGACCGCGCCGATCTCGCGGCCGCGATCCAAGGGCTGGGTGGCGACCTGTCCGTTGGGGTCGACGCCGACCGGCTGCTGGTGGCGGGCAATGTGTTGGCCACCAACCTGCGCCGCCTGCTCGACCTCGCGGCCACCGTCCTCACCGAGCCGACCTACGACCAGGACGAGGTCAGCACCGAGCGCGACCGCCTCGTCGAGAAGCTCGTCATGGCACGGGCCCGTCCGGCGGTCGTCGCGAGTGAAGCGCTCGGCCGACGGATGTGGGGCGAGCATCCCTACGCCCTGGACCTCGCGCAGCCCGACGACGTCGCCCGGGTGACTCCGGCCCAACTGCAGGCCATGCACCGCGATTTGGTCCGTCCCGACGGCGCGATCCTCGTGCTGGTCGGCGACGTCACCCCGGCGCGGATGGTCGACCTCGCGCAGGCGGCGTTCGCCGGTTGGACGGGACGTGCGCCGCGGGCGCGGGTTCCCAAACTGCCACCGGGACCTGGCGGGCCGCTGCTCGTCATCGACCGGGCGGGCACCGTCCAGTCGTCGCTGCGGATGGGTGGCGGGGCGGTGCCGCGAACCGATCCGATGTGGCCGGCCCTGCAGCTCGCGAACATCATCTTCGGTGGCTACTTCTCGTCCCGGTGGACCGAGAACATCCGCGAAGACAAGGGCTACACGTACGGCCCGCACAGTCGCGTCGAGCACCGGATGCTCGGCTCGACACTGACCCTCGAGGTCGAGGTCGACCGCGACGTCACGGCGCCGGCATTGCTCGAGACGTATTACGAGCTCGGCCGCATTGCGTCGCTACCGGTCACCGCGGCCGAGGTTGAGTCGGTCCGCGACTATGCGATCGGCACGCTCGCGCTGTCCACGGCCACCCAGTCGGGGCTGGCGTCGACGTTGGCCGGGCTCGCGGCGTTCGGGCTGGATCTCGATTGGCTGCAAGAGCACCCGAAGCGGCTGCTGGCCACGACGGTCGAGCAGGTGAGCGCCGCCGCGACGCAATTCCTCGCGCCCTCGGGCTTCACCTCGGTGATCGTCGGGGACGCCGAGAAGATCACCGGGCCACTGGCCGCGCTCGGGCCGGTCGAATCTTGACCGCTCCGAACGGCCCGCCGCTCTCCCGCGGGATGTACGACCGGGCCGCGCAGCACCGCTCGGACGACGCGTGGCTGGCCCGGGCCTGGACCGAAGCGAAGGTCCTGCCGATCAGCCCCAAGTCGGCGACGCCGGTGCACGGCTCCCGGATCGCATTGCGCGACGCGTCGTCCGCGCCGGACGGCCCGCGCCGGTTCATGGGACTCGTCGAGGGGGTGCCGTATTTCGCGGTTACCGCGGAGCCCGACGACGGCAACTGGCAGACACTGCGCGAGTTCGGCGCGCACGCCGACGATCTTGATGCGAGCCTCGTGGTCAGCGCGATCGCGCTGGAACAATGGCACCAGCGGCACACCCACTGCCCGCGCTGTGGTGCGCCGACGGTCGAGACGGCCGCTGGCTGGACGCGTACCTGCACGCAGGACGGCAGCGAGCATTTCCCGCGGACCGATCCCGCGGTGATCATGCTGATCCACGACGGCGGCGACCGGGCGCTGCTCGGCCGCGGTCCGCAATGGGGCCCCGGACGGTTCTCCACGCTGGCCGGCTTCGTCGAGCCGGGGGAGTCGCTGGAGGCGGCCGTCGCCCGTGAGGTTTTCGAGGAGGTTGGCGTGCGGGTGCGCGACGTTCGCTACATCGCGTCGCAGCCCTGGCCGTTTCCCGCATCGCTGATGGTCGGATTCGTCGCGCAGCTGGACGGGGATTCGTTGATCACGCTCGACGAAACCGAGGTGGCCGAAGCGGCCTGGTTCACGCGCGACGAGATGCGCGAGGCGGCTGACTGGACGGACGAGGAGTTGGAGCCGGAGCCCGGTCGGCGGCTGCAGGCCATTCCGCCGCACTTGTCGATCTCGCGGTATCTCATTGATCGGTGGCTGGCTGGCGGGGTTTAGTTCCGTTCACGTTTCCAGAGTCGGATGTCTTGCCGGACAGGTCCGATCGTGTCGCGCGCGTCAGGCGGACCGGATCTCGGATTCCGCGTCGTTCAGTCCGAAGCTGTTCACCCGTTCCGGATGGATGCGGATCATCGCGTCCCCGAAGCCGTGGCCGAGGGACGTGCCCCCCGTCTCCAGTGCCTCGGCGCGACCGCGTACCTCGATCATCCGCGGCGTCCACGGATCGACGGATACCAGGTCGTCGACGACGATCGCGGCCCACGGATTCGCCCGCACGTCGCGGTACCTCTTCGTCGTCGCCACATGGAAGCCACCCGTGTCGATCGTGCCGAGTTCGGGGTTGTAGCGAAACGAGACCGGTACGACGTGTGGCCGCCCGTCCGCCCCAGCGGTGGCGAGCCGGCCGAGGCGCTGGCTCGCGAGGTATTCGATCTCGGTGGAGGTCAAGTCGGCCATAGCGGCAAGTAGACAACCTCAACCGCTATTCAAGTCAAACCGGTGGCTACGGTGGACTGATGAGCGACGAGGTTGTCAACCTGGCCGAGCGGTTCACGCATGTCACCGAGCAGTGGTCGCCGAAGGTCGTCGCCCGCCTCAACGACTACGAGGTGAAAGTCGTCCGGCTCGAGGGCGAGTTCCCATGGCACGAGCACCCGGATACCGACGAGCTGTTTCTCGTTCTCGAGGGCGTCCTGACGATCCGACTTCGTGACCGGGACGTCGTCCTGGGGCCCGGGGAGTTGTTCGTCGTTACCAAGGGCGTCGAGCACAGCCCGCTGGCCGAGCATGAGGTCCGGGCGGTACTGATCGAGCCGATCGGCGTGGTCAACACCGGCTCGGCGGGGGGGCCGATGACCGCCAAGTACGACGACTCACTGGCCTGACCGGGCTCAGCCCAAGCCGCGCACTGCCGGGTTTCGCCGGTCGACCCTGATCGACACATCGGCGATGTCCGCCGGCCGCACCGTTTCGTCATAGGCGTCGAAGGCCGGCAGCGTCCACGCGTCTTCAGCCGGTGTGCGGCGGGCCCGGGCGTCGTGCGGCATGACCAGGTGGACGGTCCGGTCGAACGGCAGTCCCAGCCCGAGCAGGAGCGACCCGCTGACCACCAGCACGGTCTCCGGCTCGACCGGGCGGGCTGGTTCACGGGTGGAGCGATTGGTGACCGGATCGCGGAGGGACGGCAGGACCGAACCGGCGTGGACGGCGGGTTCGAGTACCTCGCGGCGCAGGGCGTCGGCATCCAGCCAGGTCAGATACGACTCGTAGTCGTGCCGGCCGTGCTCCAGCCGCAGCGAGGCGTCTCGCCAGAAGGACGATGCCTGGATGTGGACCACTGGGCGCCCGAGGGCCCGAAGCGGACCGATCAGGGCCTGGGCCAGCTGCGCCGGCTCGCTGCACGGCGGCCCGTCGACGGCCAGCCGGATCACACCGTGGTCACGCCCGAGCCAGCCGGCAAGGCGAACCGGCACCTCTGCGGGCGCCACGGTCTGCCAGCTCAAGCGGCGAGCTTGTCCTTGACCTGCCGCACGCTGGGGTTCGTCATCGCGGTCCCGTCGGGGAACAGGAGGGTCGGCACTGTCCGGTTGCCTCCGTTGACCTCCATGACCAGGTCGGCCGCACCGGGTTCAGCCTCGATGTTGACCTCGTCGAACTCGATGCCCTCGCGCTCCAACCCGCTCTTCAGGCGTACGCAGTAGCCGCACCAGCCGGTCGTGTACATCGTCAACATCTGTGCAGTTGCCCTTCGTTCGGATCCCTCTTGTTCCAACGCGGGGGTATCGATAGGCATTCCTGGACCGTGATCGTGTTTGTGGCGCTGATCCATCACCAACTCGTGTACCCCACCCGGGCCCCGGAAGCGTCGTAGCCCGCTGGCAGGATCGGTCTCCGTGCAGGATGCCGAGAGAGTGCTCGCCGGGCTCGACCCCGAGCAGCGCGCTGCCGCCGAAGCGGTGCGCGGTCCGGTCTGCATCCTCGCCGGAGCCGGCACCGGCAAGACCCGCGCCATCACCCACCGCATCGCCTACGCCGTCCGCGCCGAGACGATCCCGCCTTCCCAACTGCTCGCCGTCACCTTCACCGCGCGTGCCGCGGGTGAATTGCGCAGCCGCCTGCGCACCCTCGGCGCTCACGGCGTGCAGGCTCGCACGTTCCATGCCGCGGCGCTGCGCCAGCTTCAGTACTTCGCGCCACGGATCATCGGCGGCGGCATGCCCGACGTCCTCGATAAGCCGCTGCGCGTGGTCGGCAACGCCGCCGCCCGGCTGCGCATCCGCGTCGATCGCGCCGAGCTGCGCGACCTCGCGGCCGAGGTCGACTGGGCCAAGTCGGTGCTCGCGACGCCAGACGACTACCCCCAGCGCGCCCGCGACGCCGGCCGCGAGACCACCATGACGTCCGAAATGGTCGCGAAGGTCTACGCCGAGTACGAGCAGACCAAGCACCGCTCGGGCCATATCGACTTCGCCGATCTCCTGCTGATCATGTCCGGAGCGATGGAGGAGCTGCCTGACGTCGCCGAAGAGATCCGCAGCCGGTACCGGCACTTCGTCGTCGACGAGTACCAGGACGTCTCGCCGTTGCAGCAGCGCCTGCTCGACGGCTGGCTCGGCGACCGCAACGACCTGTGCGTGGTCGGCGACCCCAATCAGACGATCTACTCCTTCGCCGGTGCGACGCCCGAGCATCTACTGGGCTTTCGCCGCCGGTTCCCTGACGCCGTCGTTGTTCGGCTGCACCGTGACTACCGCTCGACACCACAGGTCGTGGCCCTCGCGAATTCGCTGGTGCACAGCGCAGGCGACGCGGCGCTGACGCTTGTCGGCCAGCGTCCCGACGGGCCGCCCCCGACCTTCAGCGAATTCGACGACGAGCCCGCCGAGGCCGCGCAGGTGGCCGCGCAGTGCCGCGTCCTGGTCGACGCCGGCACGCCGGCGTCCGAGATCGCCATCCTGTTCCGGGTGAATGCGCAATCGGAGGTCTACGAGCAGGCGCTCTCGCAGATCGCAGTGCCGTACGTGCTGCGCGGCGGCGAGCGGTTCTTCGACCGTCCCGAGATCCGCGAAGCCCGGCTGTTGCTGCGCGGCGCAGCCCGCGGCGGGGGCGACGCCGACTCGGCCTTGCCCGACGCGGTGCGCGGCGTCCTCTCCAGCCTGGGCTGGCACGCCGACAGCGCCCCGCCCGGCGGCGCCACCCGCGAACGGTGGGAGTCCCTCGCCGCCCTCGTCACCCTCGCCGACGACCTCCTCGCCGCCAACCCCGACGCTCATCTCGCCGAACTCGTCGCCGAACTCGATCAGCGGGCCAGCGCCCAGCACGCGCCGACCGTGCAGGGCGTGACGCTCGCGTCGCTGCACTCGGCGAAGGGCCTGGAATGGGACGCGGTGTTCCTCGTCGGGCTGACGGACTCCACCCTGCCGATCCAGCACGCCACCACACCCGCCCAGATCGCCGAGGAACGCCGCCTGCTCTACGTCGGCATCACCCGGGCGCGCGAGCATCTCGCCCTGTCCTGGGCACTGGCCCGCAGCCCCGGCCAGCGACGCGGCCGTCGACCGAGCCGGTTCCTCGACGGGCTGCGCCCGAGTACCCCGCGTCCCGTCAATCCGCGGGCCAAGGCCAAGCCCAAGGCTCACGACGCTGAGGACGCCGAGCTGTTCGGCCGCCTGCGGGCCTGGCGCAAGGCCCAGGCCGAGGCCCAGCACGTGCCGCCGTTCGTCGTGTTCAGCGACGCCACGCTCGTGGCCATCGCCGACGCCCGTCCGCAGAGCCCCGCCGGCCTGGCGCAGATCTCCGGGGTGGGTCCGATGAAGCTGACGCGTTACGCCGACCCGTTGCTCGCGGTCCTGGGCGGAGCCGATCCGGCTGACGTCGCACCCGTCGAGGTCAGCTGACGTCTTCGTCGTCCACCACCGGCGGCTCGCGGACCACTGCGGCGGCGATGCCAGCCAGCACGATCAAGGCCGTCGCGACGAGCAGGGCGAGCTTGACGCCATCGAGGAACGCGAGGACGAACGCCGGCGGGATGTCGTCGAGGCTGAACGCGCCCGCGTTGCCGCCGGTCTCGAGGATCTTCAGGATCGCGGACCGGGCGCCGGCCAGCGTGGGGCCGGAGAACTGGTCGTTGACCGCCGCCGTCAGGTGAGCGTTGACGATCGCCCCGAGCACGGCCACGCCCACCACCGCACCGAGTTGGCGCGCGGTGTTGGTCGCCGACGCCGCCATGCCGGAGTGCTTCGCCGGAACGTGCGACAACACCGCAGACGTCAGTGGCACAACCGTGATCCCGAAGCCCAGTCCGGCCAGCGCCAGCGCGAGCGCGAGGACGCCGAACGTCAGTGCCGACCCGTGGCCGATCTCGAAGCGGCCGAGCACGGTGCCCGCCGCGCCGAGCAGGCATCCGATCACGAGCGGCTGTCGCGAGCCGGCTCGCGCCACCCACGGCCCGGCCGCCAGTCCGCCGACGACGATCGCGGCCGCCATCGGCGCGAACATGCCGGCAAGCTTCCAGCCCGAGTACTGGAGACCGATGTCGAGATACAGCGCGGTCAGGAAGAAGATCGCGAACACCCCGAAGTAGACCGCGAACGCCGCGAACAGCGCGGAACCCACGATCGGCTTGCGGACGTAGCTCAGATTGAGCATGGGCGCGCGGACTCGCAGTTCCACTGGGACGAACGCCACCAGGCACAGCCCGCCGATCACGAACAGCGCGATGATCCACGTCGTCCCGTAGCCCTTGTACTCACCGGAGATCGCCGCGAAGATCACGCAGCCGAAACCGGCCGTGGCCAATACGAAGCCGGCGAAGTCGACGCGGCCGGTCTGCGGATCCGAACTGTCCGGCACGAACGCGAACACCGCGACGGCCAGGACGACGCCCAGCACCAGGTTGAACCAGAAGATCGCCCGCCAGCCCTCGGCTCCCACCAGCAGGCCGCCGATGACCGGGCCGAGGGCGAGGGCGAGCCCGGACACCGCCGACCACGCGCCCAGTGCGCGGGCCCGCTGCTTGCGTTGGGGATAGAGCTGCCGGATCACCGACAGCGTGCCCGGTTCCGACGCAGCCGCGCCGAGGCCCATCACCGCGCGCCCGGCAATCACCATGGCGACTCCGGATGCGAGCGCGCACATGAGAGAGCCGGCGCAGAAGATGACGACGCCGGCGAGCATCACCCACTTGCGTCCGAACCGATCCGCGAGGGACCCGCCGACGAGCATCAGGCTGGCGAAGACGAGCGAATACGCGTTGATCACCCACTGCAGTGGGATGACGCCGGCCGAGATGTCGGTCTCCAGGTCGCCAAGGGTGACGCTGACGATCGTGGTGTCGAGGAACGTCAGGAACAACACCGCGAGAACGGTGGTGAGCGCCGCGCGCCGCGATACCGTCCGGCCCCCCGCGATCTCGACGACGCTGGTCACCGGGTCAGTTTGGCAGCGCGGTGATCGCCGGGTCTTTGCAGGCGGGCGGTGCGGTGCCTTCGAGGACGAGCAGAGTGCAGAACGTCTGCGCCGCGACTTTCCAATTTCCGTCCTCCCGCACTCCGAAGCCTTGGGTGTTGGGCAGTAGAGGCACCCCGTCTTGAAGAATCGTGAAGGTCACCCGAGCCAGGTCGCCCGAGACGGTGACCGCGCTGACCGTGGCCGACGACTTCTGCGCGTGGCTGCCCGTCGCCTCCTTCTGCAGGGTCGTCCGGAAGGACGCCCCGTGCTGCAGGGCAACCTCGGACCGTGCGACGGACGTCGTGGAGCTGAAGAAG
Source organism: Pseudonocardiales bacterium (assembly GCA_032160665.1). Taxonomy (GTDB): domain Bacteria; phylum Actinomycetota; class Actinomycetes; order Mycobacteriales; family Jatrophihabitantaceae; genus Jatrophihabitans. Next base: position 17,268 of record JAVHVH010000016.1, on the reverse strand, counting down.
GCCACGAAGGCAGCGGTGACGGCTTTCCTCGTCGCCGGATCGGCCGGCGTGGGGCTACCGGCCGGGGTTCCCGACGACGCCGAGGTGTCGGACGGCGTCGATGGTGTCGATGGCGATCCGCCGCTGTCACTCGCCGAGCTGGAACAACCAGCCACCACGAGCGCCAGCACGAGCGGCACCGCGACGACTTGCGCCGAGCGGCGCAATGAGATGAGCATTCGTAGATCCTTCCGACGGTCGTGTCGGTTCTACTCCATCCGACCGATCGCGTGTCGGAACTAAATGCCTTGCGCCCGTGTTCTCGGCTTGGCTAGCCTGCACCAACAGACCTCAAGCGCCTGCGACTTCGCGCGCGCGACCACGAGAGAGGGGGCGGCCCCGATGACGATCACTGACACCACGTCGACGGCTGCCCTGCGCGCGCGCGCACGTTCGATGCCGGTCTCGCTGTTCGCCGCCGTCGACGCGTCGTGGCGCGAGAGCGCGGCCAACTCGGCCCGCATGCGCAATGCGTCGGCCCCGACGTCCGGAAACCACAACTCCATCGCCCCGACCACGGGTGCCGTCCCGGCCACGGCCGGGCGCGTCGCCTACGGCGCCGCCAAGCAGGCCGCACCACCTCGAGGAGTACCTCGCTGACCACGTCAGCGTTCAAGGCTCCTCGAGGCCGCGGCTCCCAGCTTGGGAACCGCGGCCTCTTTGTATTTCAGGAGCCCACATGCGTTCACAACTCAACCCACCCACCGCACAACAGAACGAAGGAGGTGACCCGACGTGTTGACCGGCTGCGCACCTGACGAGGTGCTCATGCTTGACCCGATCGGGCTCGACCCGATGGACCCGCTCTCGAAGGAGTGTCCCGACGACCTGCCCTGCCGGGTGGAGAACTCAGACCTCTGGTTCGCCGAGGCGCCCGCCGATCTCGAGCAGGCGAAGGCCCTCTGCCGGGACTGTCCGGCACGTCTGGCCTGCCTCTCGGGCGCACTCGAGCGTCGCGAGCCCTGGGGCGTCTGGGGCGGCGAGATCTTCGAGCGCGGCGCGATCGTCGCCCGCAAGCGGCCTCGCGGCCGTCCGCGCAAGGACGACCGCACCGTGGTCGCCGCATGAACAGCGCAAGTCACAGGATCGCCGACCTCACGCCGGCGCGGCCCCGCCGCGTTGACCAGGTGACGGCGGCGATGAATCAGACAACGAACTTCATTCACTCAAGGAGCATCAAGATGTATTCCATGCACGAAGCCCTCGCGCGGGACCGAATGCGCGAGCAGGAGCAGCGATCGCGGGAGGCGCGACTGGCGAGGGCACTCGTCGCCGAGCGCCGCTGGCACCGAGTCTCGCTGCACGCGCGTGCCGCGCAGGCGCGGCACGCGCGCCGGGTGAATCGGGTATCGGCCTGGTAGCCGGCCGTCGCCGAGCTCCGCGCCGCGCGGCCGTCGCCGCAGGCAACCGACCCACTCACCGAACCCGAACGGCCGCCGGATCATCACGATTCGGCGGCCGTTCGGCGTCTCGGGCGTCTCAGGTTCTGGTCACCACCACTGCCGGTCGAGCTTTGCCTCGATGGATCGGACGAATCGACGCGTGCAGTTCGTGCACACCCACTTGGTGCGGTGTCCGTCGCTGGTCTCAACGATGTCGGCGCACCACGACAGCGGCGGATCGCCGTCCTCGTCGGGATCGGCGACCCGGCCACACAGCGAGCACACCGCGTCCACATCGCCATTGCACCGCGCTGAGCGCGCTAGGTAAAGATCCACCGCCCTCGACGATTCGGTGTGTTCTTCACCAAAGCGACATCGAGCGCTGGAAAATGCCAACGAGATCATCTGGCGTGGCCGCGCGAGGCGCGGTGGCGAGCAGGCGCTGCTGCTTGAGGGTGCCCTCGACCAGGCCCTCGATGTCGGCGTCGACGAGGCCCACCGCCCCCACCCCGGAGGGGATGCCGATGTCACGCATCAGCCGGGTCACGACCTCGGGAAGCAGGGCCGACGCGTCGGACGGGGTGTCGACGGTCGGTTCGAGCAGGCGGGCGGCGCGCAGGTGACGATCCGGCGCCGCTTCGAAGGTGAACCGGAACGCCTCGGGCGCGGTGAGCGAGACGGCCATGCCGTGGGGAACCAGGCCGGCTCCCTCGGGGTAGCCGGCCGGGTGGAAGTCGTGCGCCTGTCCGGCGATGGGATAGGCGTTCGCATGGGGGATGTGCACCCCGGCGTTGCCGAAGCCGAGGCCGGCGAACGTGGCCGCGAGCGCCATGTCCCGGCGGGCATTGAGATCGTCGCCGTGCTGCACGGCCGCGCGAAAACTCGAGGACAGCAGGGCCAGCGCCTTTTCCGACCACATGTCCGAGACCGGGTTCGACCCGCAGTACGGCACCCGCTGCGCCGGCTGCTTGCGCGCGCCCGCCGTATAGGGACGCGCCGTGTAGCTCTCGAGCGCGTGGCACAGGATGTCCATGCCGGACGACGCGGTCACTCCGGCGGGCTGGCTCAGCGTCAGCAACGGATCGACGACAGCCAGCGTCGGGCGCAGCCGAGCATGGCTGATGCCGCTCTTCACCCGCTGCGCCAAGACGTCGAGCACGCAAACGGTGGTGCTCTCCGACCCGGTGCCGGTCGTGGTAGGCACCGCGACCAGGGGGTGCAGCGCGTTGATCGGCGCCTGCCCGCCCCCGACCGGTGCGTTCACGTAGTCGATCAGCTCGCCGGGATTCGTGAGCAGCAGGTTCACGGCCTTGGCCGTGTCGATGCTCGATCCGCCACCGACGGCCACGAAGGCGTCCCACGGACCGTTCTGCCGCGCCCAGTCGATCGCGATCTGCATGCTCTCGTCGGTCGGCTCGATCCGCACGCCGTCGAAGACTGCGGCCTGGACGCCGAACTGCGCCATCTGCGCGGCCACCCGCTCGGCGAGCCCGGTCGCGGCGACGCCCGGGTCGGTGATGACGAGAGCCCGGCGGGCGCCGAGCTGGGCGAGGTCGTATCCGATCTCGTCGGAGGCGCCGTCGCCGAACTTCAGGGTGGGAGCGCCGTAGGTGAAGATCGACTCCGCTGGTGCGGGGCCCGTCGGCGTGGTCACGCCACGGCCTCGTCGGCGAACCCGGGCTGCCACCTTTCGGCGAGCGCCCGGTACGGGGCGGTCGCGCCGAGCTGGCAGAGCACCCCGATCGAGCCCAGCGTGACCCGGTGGATCAGCAAGTAAGACGGTGGGAGGTTCAGCAGCCGGCCGACCCGCGCCTCTTCGCGCCGGGGATCGGCGATGCGAGCCGCCTGCCTGCGCATCCACCGCCGGCTGAACGTGAACGTCGGCTCCCGGAGTGGATCGACCGCCGGACCGAGGTAGTCCATGATCTCCCGGCCGGTGACCTCGATCCCGGGTCGCACGAATCCGAGATCACGCATCAGCCGCAGCACACCGGCTGCGTCACCGTCGACGGCCAGGCGGGTCAATCGTCCGAGCGGCGGCGGGTAGCCCTGGGGCAGCCGGGCGACGGCGCCGAAGTCGACCACACCCAGCCGGCCGTCGGGCAGCATCCGGAAATTGCCGGGATGCGGGTCCGCATGCAGCAGGCCGGCGCGGGTCGGCGCCGAGTAGTGCAGCAGCGCCATGAGCGAGCCGGCTGCGTCGCGTTCGTCCTGCGTTCCGGACGTGATGATGGACGAGAGTGGACGGCCCTCCATCCATTCGCTGACGACGGCCTTGGGCGAGCTGGCCACGACGCGCGGCACCGCGATCTGCGGGTCGTCGGCGAAAGCGGCGGCGAAGGCACGCTGGGCGTCGGCTTCGAGGGTGTAGTCGAGCTCCTCAAGCACCCGCTCGGTGAGCTCGGCGATTAACGGCTTCACCTCAAGCCCCGGCGACATCCGGCTGAACAGCCAGGCGAACCGGCTGAGCTGGCGCAGGTCGGCCATCAACGCCGGTCCCGCGCCGGGGTACTGCAGCTTGACCGCGACCTCGCGCCCGTCGGCCCAGACGGCCCGGTGCACCTGGCCGATGCTGGCCGCCGCGGCGGGAACATCCTCGAACTCCTGGAACCGCTCGGGCCACCGCTTGCCGAACTGCTCGTCGAGCACCTTGTGCACCTGTGCGGCCGGCATCGGCGGAGCGGCCTCTTGCAGCCTGGTCAACGCCTCGCGATAGGGGGCTGCGGTGTCCTCGGGCAACGCAGCCTCGAACACCGACAGGGCCTGGCCGAGCTTCATCGCCCCGCCCTTGAGCTCGCCCAGCACGGTGAACAGCTGCTCGGCCGTCCTGGCCTGAAGATCGGCGGTGATCTCGTCGGCCGACCTGCCGGTCATGCGCTTGCCGAAGCCGACGGTGGCGCGCCCGGCGACACCGAGGGGGAGTGAGGCGAGCTTGGCGGTGCGCGCGCCCCGCCGGTGCGGGATGTCGCCGTCCCCGCGAGCACTCACCGCGTCACCCTTCGGCCGTCCGCGCTCGCTCACGCGGCCCATTGTGCCCAATGATCCGTACCGGCACCCGTCGTAGTGTGCGCGCCCATGATCGGGGACGACGAGCCGGTGTCAGCCCGGTGGTACGGCACCAGCCGTGCAGTCGCAGTCCGGGTGAGCGGGCCAGCTGCGTCGGCGCAGTCGCCAATCGGGCAGCCGTAGCTCGAGCGTGCCGTCGAGGCAGGCCGGCTCGCCGCCGTCGAGGAAGGTCAGGGCCTGCAGGGCCGCCACGCCGGCGATCACGGTCGTCACCGCGGCGTCCGATGCGGGCCCGTGCCGGCCCGGCACCGACAGCTGCACGGCCAGCGCGGACCACGCCGGGTCGCGGTCGCGGCGGTGCAGGTCGGCGCAGTGCAGGCAGCTGGTAAGTCCGGGCAGGACGAGCGGGCCGACCACGCCGTGGTCGACGCCCAGAAAGACCGTCAGGTACGCAGTGTCGGCGGCATGGAGGGCGTGACGCCGCTCGTCCGGCACCGGCGCGTCCACGGCCAGGATGGTGAGATCCGGGCACACGTCGACGGGGAGCGGAGTGGTGTCGGCCTCCGGGGCCGCCCGGTGGATCGCGTCCTCGGCCGCGGCCGCGAACAAGGCGCCCTCGTCGTGCGGACGGATACCTCCCGGTGTGGCCTGAAAGAGCTTTGCGTCCCCGTCAGCCGTGCACCGCACGCGGCCGATGCCGGCCGCCGCGAGGACGGCCGCGACCTGCGCCGCGGCCCGGCTTCGGCCGTGTATTTCGACGGATGCGTGCCGGCGCGCATTCAGCATTTCGGCAGCGTGCTCGCCGTGCCGGGCGGCGAGGGCGGTGAGTTCACCGGCGAGGCGAGGTGCCGGCGGGGCCAGCCGGGCGTCGTCGGGCGACCTCACCCACAGGTAGCCGGCTTCGGTCAGCGCGGTGAGCGCGTGCCGCACGCCGTCGTCGACCAGGGCCGCAGGCGCGTCTGGAACAATTGCAGCGGCGATTCGCTGGATCAACGGGATCGGCAGACCGTCCACGACGACGCCGGAACTGCCGAGCTCGAGATGCACGGCGCGGGGGGATCGCCACAGTAGTCGGGTGGCCGGACCGAGCACGAGCTCGGCCGGCTCACGGCGACGAGCGACGGTCACCGGGTCACGCTCGCATGGCCGGCGAGCGGGGTCGGCGTTGTCCACAGGCGAATATTCGGCAACGTCCGAAGATCGTCCAGTTAACATGACGGTAACCCTGAAGTGAATGTCCACATCTGTGGATGACGCTGTGCATAACCTCGTTCTGTTGTGGAAATTCGCGCCTAGCTGTGGACGACCGCGTGGCGTCGACCTCCGTGTCGGACCTGCTGATTACCGTGTGCTGCGTGGGAACGGCTCCGAGCGGGCACGGCGAGACCGCCGTCGAGGTGCGTCGCAGCGCGCGCCGACGGCGCACGGTGTCCGCCTACCGTGACGGCGACCGGGTCATCGTGCTGATCCCGGCCCGCTTCACCGCGGCCGAGGAGCGGGAATGGGTGACCCGGATGGTCGATCGGGTGGTCGGCACCGGGCCGCGTCGCCGTCGGGGGGGTGACGCCGGCCTCGCTCGGCGGGCCCGGGAGCTGTCCGAGCGGTATCTGGAAGGGCTCGCAGTGCCGGTGAGTGTGCGGTGGGTGCCGGTGATGCGGACGCGATGGGCGTCCTGCACGCCGGCGGACCGGACGATCCGGCTCTCTCGACGGCTGCAAGAGATGCCGGTCTGGGTGCAGGACTACGTACTCCTGCACGAGCTGGCCCACCTGCTCGAGTCCGGCCACGGGCCGCGGTTCTGGCGCCTTGTCGAACGTTATCCGCGCACCGAGCGGGCCCGGGGCTACCTGGACGGCGTCAGCGCAGCGGCCAACCTGCCGATCGCCGACGACCTCTCCGACGACGAAGCCGACGAGATCGAGGACGCGGTCTAATCCGACTTGTCGTCGCCCGGCGGTTCCGGTGCCGGTGATTCTCCTGCCGGTGGCTCCGGTGCCAGTGGGTTTTCGGCGGGCGGTTCCGCGGCGGGCGTTTCCGCGGCGGGCGGTTCCGCTGGAGGCGCGTCCAGCTCGAGGCCGCTCAGATCGTCCGGAGCCGTCATCGCGTCGAGTTTCTCGCCGAAGCCCAGCGGGTCGTCGAGGTCCTCAGCCGTCGGTAGCAGGTCGGGGTGCGACCAGATCGCGTCGCGTCCGCTCACGCCCTGCTTCTCGGTGACGCTCCACCACAGGGCCGCGGCCTCGCGCAGCCGGCGGGGCCGCAGTTCCAGGCCGACGAGCGTGGCGAAGGTCTGCTCGGCCGGCCCGCCGGTCGCCCGGCGTCGCCGCGACGCCTCGCGCAGCGCCTCGGCCCCCGGCATGCGATCACCGGCGGCCGCCGCGACGACGGCGTCGACCCAGCCCTCGACGAGAGCGAGCAGCGTCTCGAGCCGGCGCAAGGCGGCCTGCTGCTCGGGCGTCTGCTGGGGTGCGAACAATCCGCCGGTCAGCGCGTCCTGGACGCTCTGCGGATTCATCGGGTCGATGCCCTGCACCGCCGACTCGATCGCGCTCATGTCCAGGCTGATCCCGCGGGAATAGCTGTCGACGGTGTCGAGCAGATGCTGCCGAAGCCACGGGACGTGGCTGAACAGGCGCTGGTGCGCGGCTTCGCGCAGCGCGAGGTACAGGCGAACCTCTTCGGCCGGACGTTCCAAGCCGGCGCCGAAATCCTCAACGTTCTCGATGACCAGGGCCGCCACCCCCGTCGGGCCGAGCGGGATGCCGACATCGGTGGCCGAGACGACCTCCTGAGCCAGCCCGGCGAGTCCCTGACCGACCTGCGCGCCGAACATCAGTCCGCCGATCTGGTTCATCATCCCGGCGAGCGGGTTTCCCGCGCCGCCCAGCGCTTCGAGCTGCTCGGCCGGGATGGCGTTGGACATCGCCGCAACCACCCGAGCCGCAACCGGCTCGCACAGTGACGCCCAGACCGGGATCGTGCGGTCGAGCCATTCCAACCGCGACCACGCCTCAATCGTCTGCACACCGGACGGGAGGTCGGTGACGTCGTCCAGCCACAGGTCGGCGAGGCGGATCGATTCGGCGACGTCGGAACGTTCGGCCGGCGTGACCATGCGGCTGGCGCCGGAGATCGCGGACACGGCGAGCTGCTTGGCGAGGTCCCAGTTGACCGGCCCGCCGGACCAGGCCAGCAGCTTCTGCAGCTCCTGGAACATTCCCATTTGCGCGGACAGGTCGTTCGGGTCGGGCGGCTCGCCGCCGCCGATGCCGAACCCGAACGGGAAATTCGTCATGTCGCTCACGGTAGTAGCGACGAACCGGGACCGCTGCCGGTTCCGGACCGCGGCCCATAATCCCCGCGTTGCGCCCACGGCGAACAGGGCTGCGCCGGTAGCGTCCACCCCCGTGACTTGGGCTCTGTGGCTGGCAATTCCGGTCGTTGTGACGGTGGTCGCCGCGCTGGTGTCCTGGCTGCGGGCTCGCCCGGCTCGAACCCTCGACACCGACGAGGCCGTGCGCGCGCATGGTGAGTATCTGGACGCGCTGGCCCAGACCGCACGGGCCAAGGATCGCGGTCCGCTCGTCCGGCCGCCGGACTGACGATCACCTCAGGACCGGCAGCTAGGCTGCCCGAGTGCCCCGCTTCACGCTGCCCTCTTTCGAGCGGATTCCGGGGGGACAGACCGTTGCGGCCCTGAGCCGGAGGGTGCGGACGCTCGCCGTGGCCGGGGTGCTGTTCCTCGTTCTGTTCGTCCTGGCCCTCATCATGCCGGTGCCGTACGTGATCCTCGCTCCCGGACCCACGCTCAACACGCTCGGCACCGACAGCAACGGCTCCACGATCATCGTCATCCAAGGCAAGAAGCCGGCCAAGACGACCGGTCACCTGAACCTGACCACGGTGAGCATCCGCGACAGCGGCATCACCGCCTTCCAGGCCCTGACCGGATGGTTGCTGCACGACCAGGTCGTGGTACCCCGAGCGTCGATTTATCCGCCCGACCAGAGCGTGGCGAAGACCAACCAGCAGAACACCCAGGACTTCCTGACATCCCAGGACAGCGCCACCGAGGCCGCGCTGTGCGAGCTCGGCTACCCGAAGGCATTCGGCGTCCTGAGCGTCCTCTCCGACGGTCCATCGCACGGCGTGCTGCAGCCGGGCGACGCCCTGGTCTCGGTCGACGGCAAGCCGGCGAACACGGCGAAGGCGCTGACCACACTTCTCGCCGGCCTGCAGCCGGGTACCAAGGTGCCGGTCGTCGTCAAGCGAGGGGGCAAGACGGCGGAATTGCAGGTGACGCTCGGAAAGGCGCCGAACAACGCCAAGGGTGCGCGGCTCGGCATCACGGTCAGCACCACCTGCCTCGCGCCGTTCACGGTCGATCTCGGTCTGGGCAACCAGATCGGCGGGCCGTCCGCCGGCCTGATGTTCGCGCTCGGGATCATGGACAAGGTCGGCACGGTCGATCTCACCCAGGGCCGTTTCATCGCGGGTACGGGCACGATCGACCCGGCGGGCAACGTCGGCGCGATCGGCGGGATCCCGCTCAAGATGATCGCGGCCAAGGACCACGGCGCGTCAGTGTTCCTCGCCCCGGCGGGCAACTGCGACGAGGTGCGCAATGCGACGCCGTCCGGGCTGAAGGTCATCAAGGTCAGCACGCTGCACGGGGCGGTACAGGACCTGCTGGCTCTGGAGAAAGGCGACTCGGTCCCGTCCTGCTGAATCCGCTGATGGCGGATCAAGCAAACGTCGCTAGTAGGGCGGCTACTAGGTTCGGCGCCAGATCGGGCCCCGTCAGCAGGTCGTCGTCCGCACCGTCGGTGGCGCGCATCCTCAGCAGCACAGCACTCGTACCGTCGCGCAGCACGCCGACGACCAGGCGCGCCTCGCGCCGGTCCGGGTGACCGACGGCCTTGGTGGCGACGTCATCCTCGCGCAGCGACGCCTCGGCCTCGGGCGGCAGGATCACGATCTCCTGGCTCAGGGCGCACCCCGCGACGCTGTCCGGCCACGCGATACCGGCCAGGATCGCGTCCAGGGGCTCCTCGGGCAGATCGTCCTGCTCGATCGGCGTGATTGCGTCGCCGTCCCGCGCATCCAGGCCCAGCCGCTCGGCAGTCGCCGGATCGTCGGCCACGAACTGCGCGACGCGCACGAGCGCGAACAGCGTCGGCCGGCGGTCCCAGCCCCCGGCGTGCACGTGGCTTTCGATCTCCGCGATCGCGCGTTCCAGCACGTCGTCACATCTCCTCGTCAGGTGGATGCCAGCATCCTGGCGTATGCCCCGTCGGAACCGCAGCCGCTGCCGGTACGTTGACTGCGACGTCTACCGCACACGCTAGGAGCCTGCCCGTGACGATGCGGCCGCCCATGCCGTCCGTGATCCTCTCCCGCCGGATGAAGATCGCGCTCTCGGTCGTCGGCATCCTGATCGTCCTGCTGATCGTCCTGCTGAAACTGTCGAGCGTTTACATCAACTATCTGTGGTTCGGCGAGCTCGGCCAGCGTCAGGTCTACAGCACCGTCATCTGGACCCGGCTCACCCTGTTCTTCATCTTCGGCGGGCTGATGGCCGTCATCATCGGGGCCAACCTGGTGATCGCCTACCTGCTCAAACCGCCGTTCCGGCCGATGTCCCCGGAGCAGCAGAACCTGCAGAATTACGTGCTGATGGTTGAACCCCGGCGCAAGCTGATCCTGGCCGGCGTGATGATCATCGCCTTGCTCGCCGCCGGTGCGTCCGCCCAGGGCAAATGGGCCACCTGGCAACTCTGGCTCAACGGCGGTGCGTTCGGCGTCAAGGATCCACAGTTCCACCGTGACATCGGCTTCTACGCCTGGGACTACCCCGTCTACCGAGTGCTGCTCAGCTTCGGTTTCATGGCCGTGATTTTCTCGCTGATCCTCTCGGTCGCCATTCACTACCTGTCGGGCGCCATCCGCCTGCAGACCCCGGGCCCGAAGATCACCCTGTCCGCGCGTCGGCATCTCACGATCCTGGTGTTCGTGTTCATGTCGCTCAAGGCGGTCGCCTATTGGTTGGACCGCTACGGCTTCGTCTTCTCCAGTCGCAGCAAATTCACCGGTGCGTCCTACACCGACGTGCACTCCGCGCTGCCGGCGAAGACGATCCTGTTCTGGATCACGATCATCCTGGCGATCGGTGTGCTGGCGAGCATGTGGTTGCGCAGCGCGTTGCTGCCCGGTATCGGGTTCGTCGTGTTGCTGGTGCTCAGCATCCTGATCGGTGGCATCTATCCGGCGATCGTGCAGCAGGTCTCGGTCAAGCCGAACGCAAGCGACAAGGAGCGGGTCTACATCGGGCGCAATATCGCGGCCACCCGTCAGGCCTACGACATCGTCACCAACGACAAGAATCATCCCACCGGCACGGTCGCCTACAACCAATACAAGGCGACTGCGAAACCGGACCGGGGGGCGGTCACGGAGACGAATGCGACCGTCGACAACATCCGCATCCTCGACCCGAACATCATCAGCCCGACGTTCACCAACTTCCAGAAGATCGGACTGCCGTACGGATTTTCCAACACGCTCGACGTGGACCGCTACACGGTCGACGGCGTCGAGCACGACTACGTGGTCGGGGTGCGTGAGCAGGTGCCGGGCAGCAACCTGGTCGGCTCGCAGAACAACTGGATCAACCAGCACACCGTCTACACACACGGCTATGGCTTTGTGGCCGCCCAAGCCGACCTGGACGTCACGAATGCCGACGCGTCGGCCTATACCGAGGGCGACATCCCCCCGACCGGGCCGCTCGGCGTGACGCAGCCGGACGTCTACTACGGCCAATTGATGAACGACTATTCCATCGTCGGCGCGAAGGGCACCAAGCGCGAGTACGACGCGAACGGCGGAAACAACGTCTCGTACTCGGGTAAGGGCGGGGTTTCGCTGAGCAGTCTGCTCACGAAGCTCGCCTTCACGGTCAAGTACAAGGAGACGAACTTCCTGCTGAACGACGCGGTCTCGGCCGCCGGTGCAAAGATCATCTTCAATCGTGACCCGAAGGCGCGGGTCGAGAAGGTCGCGCCGTTCCTCACCGTCGACGGCGATCCCTACCCGATCGTGGACCAGACCACCGGGCACATCGTCTGGATGGTCGACGGATACACGACCATGGCGAACTACCCGTACTCCGAGCGGCAATCGCTGTCCGATCTGACCCACACGTCGCTGCGCAAGGGTCAGAAGGACACTCAGATCAACTACATCCGCAACTCGGTGAAGGCGACGGTCGACGCCTACGACGGCACAGTCACCCTGTACCAATGGGACCAGAAGGACCCGATTCTCAAGGCGTGGATGAAGGCGTTCCCCGGGCTGGTCAAGCCCCAGTCGGACATGCCGACGGCGATCCGAGATCACGTGCGATACCCGCAGGATCTCTTCGACGCCCAGCGCGCACTGCTTGCGCAGTACCACATCACCGATCCGGTGGCGGCCTACAACGGCAAGGGCAAGTGGGCGGTGCCGACAGATCCATTCGCGGTCGGGGGCGCCGACCAGCCGCCTTACTACGTGCTTGCCACCCCTCCCGCTGGATCGAGCGTCCAGCCGCAGTTCCAGTTGACGACGCCGATGGTCGTCAACAACGCCAACAACCTGGCGGCCTACATGTCGGTCGACAGTGACTACGGTCCCGGGTACGGCCAGATCACGGTGCTCGAGGTGCCCACGACGTCGGTCATCCAAGGGCCGGGCCAGGTGGCGAACGTCTTCAAGTCCAACTCGACCATTTCCAAGGACATCAGTCTGCTCGGCAGCGGGCAGAGTGAGGTGCTGCACGGGAACCTCCTGACCCTGCCTCTGGGGAACTCGTTCCTTTACGTGGAGCCGCTCTACGTCCAGGCGACGAGCGGCTCGTCGTCATATCCCACCTTGCAGCGGGTGCTCGTGACGTACGGCGACAAGATCGGTTACGGTGCGACGCTGAGCGCGGCCCTGTTGGACATCACGTCAGGTCGCGAAGCAGGCACGTCACTCCAAGTGGGGCAGACGGGGGGCAATAGTTCCACCCCGCCGCCCTCCTCAACCCCGACGCCGACGGGCCCGGGCTCGCCGTCGTCCTCATCGAGCACGCCACCCTTGCCGGCTTCGGTAACCGCCGTGCTGGCCCAGCTCGACACGGCGTTCGCGAATCTCGATGCCGCCTACAAGACCGGGGACCCGGTGAAGATCGGCCAGGCGGAGGCAGAGATCAAGCGGCTGTCCCAGCAGTACCAGCAGTTGCGGAGTGCGTCGCCGACGTCGCCGACGTCGCCGAAGGCGTCGCCGTCGCCGACTCGGTGAGCGGTCGCGCCTCAGCTTGAGGTGCGTCGGCCCGGCGTCACCAGGCCGCTGTCGAACGCGAAGACCACGGCCGCCGCTCGATCGCGCAGCTGCAGTTTCGCGAACATGTGGTTGACGTGGGTCTTGACCGTCCCCTCGCCGAGGACAAGATCGGCGGCGATCTCGGCATTGCTGCGGCCGGTGCCGATCAGGGCCAGCACCTCTCGCTCGCGGGCGGTCAGCGTGTCGAGGGCGCGATCATGCCGCCGCGGCTGAGGGGCCGCTCGGTAGGTGCTGAGCACCCGTCCGGTGACGGCCGGGTCGAGCCACGCGCCACCCTCGGCGACCGTGCGCACCGCGCGCTGCAGGTCATCGGCGGGCACACCCTTGAGCAGGAATCCGGAGGCACCGGCGCGGAGGGCGGCGGCGAGGATCTCGTCGTCGTCGAACGTGGTCAGGACGAGAACCGGCGGCGCTTCGGGGTCGAGGCGAACGGCTGTCGTCGCGGCCACGCCGTCCACGTTCGGCATCCGGATGTCCATCAAGACGATGTCCGGCCGCAACCTCTGCACCGCGGCGGGCACCGTCGACCCGTCACCGCACTCGCCGACGACGTCGAAGCCGTAGCGCTCATGCAGGATGCCGCGCAGGCCGGCGCGAACCAGCTCCTGATCATCGACGACTAGGACCCGGATCATCGGGCCGAATCCAGCGGAAGTTCCGCGGTGACGCGCCAGCCACTGCCTCCCGGCCCGGCGTGGCAACTGCCGCCGAGCGCCGCAGCGCGTTCGCGCATGCCCAGCAGGCCGAGCCCGGCTCCGCTGCCGGGGTTGCCCGAGCTGTCGACCTCCAACCTCACGGCGTCATCGGCGATATCGAGCTGGACGGTCGCGGGTGCGCCGGGCGCGTGCTTGGCGGCGTTGGTGAGTGCTTCCTGCAAGATGCGGTAGGTCGCGAGACCGACCGTGGCCGGGACGGCGGCCAGGTCGCCAGCGACGTCGGCCCGCACGTCGGCTCCGGCGCTGCGGAAGCGCTCGAGCAGACGGGGCACGTCCAGACTGCCGGGCAGCGGCACCGTCGGATCCGAATCGTCATCGCGACGCAGCAGCCCGACTGCGTGCCGGACCTCGTCCAGGCTCTGCCGGCCCAGCCGCTCGGCCTCGGCGAGGGCGCGGGCAGCGTCGGCGGGATCGTCCTGAAGGGCGAGCCGAGCGCTCGTCACGTGCAACAGCGAGACGGTGACGCTGTGCGCGATGACGTCGTGCAACTCGCGGGCGATGCGATTCCGCTCCTCGGCCTGCGCGCGCTGCGCCAGACCGGCCTGCGCCTGGCGCAGTTGTTCGAGCAGATCGCGTTGGCGTCGTCCGAACATGCACCCGACGATGCTGAACGTCGTCCCACCCATCCAGGCCGCCCACCCGGGATCATGATCGGTCAGCAGGACCTCGGCCCCGAGAAGCAGGATGGCACCTACCCAGTACACCGCGATGACGCGATACGACGCCGACAGCGCGCACCACGCGGCTAGGACCGGGATGCCGAACCACACGATGTTGGACGACGTCCCATTGCCGATGACGGCGATGCCGGTGCTGCTGAGCGCTGCGGCACCGAGCAGGAACGGTCGGGGGCCGCGGATCGCGATCAGTCCGAACCCGATCGCCGCGACGCTGCCGAGCACGGCCAGCACCGGACGATCCGGCAGTCGGCGGAAAAGGCCGGCCACGACGAACCCGGTGAGCGCGCCGAAGACCGCCCACCCCGCCGAGCGGGGGAGCGGTTTCGGCGTGGTCGCGAGGGTGGGCACCGTCCGGAGCCTAGCTATCGCTAGAGCGCGGCGCGGCGCGCGGCGACCGCGGTGGCGACCACCGCGAGTGCGGCGACCTGGACGAGGGTGCCGGTCGGTGTTCCGATACCCAGCCACGGTTGGCGGATCGTCGTCGTGACCCAAGTCAGGGGCAGGACGTCGCCGATGTCCTTCAGGACCGAACTCATCACGCGTGGCGGCGGCCCGCCCGCCCCCAGCAGGAAGGACGGGACGAACAGCATGAGGCCAACCGCCTGCGCCGCCCGAGCCGAGGGGAGCAGCGTGCCGAGGATGACGCCGATGCTCACGAAGGCGACAGCACCCAAGGTGAGACCGGCCGCGACCCGTCCGGCGTCGTGGACAGCCGGGACCCCGTACACCGGCGCGGCGACGGCCAGCAGGAACGCTCCAGCGACCACGATCGTGACGAGACCCAGGACCATCTCGGCGATCGCGAACGACCAGCGCGGGAAGCCGGCGGCGGCGAAGCGGCGCAGCACGCCGCGTTCCCGATAGGTCGCCAACTGCACCGGGAGCATGACCAACCCGGTGGCCGCGATCACGACCGTGAAGTAGGACGCGACGTACCAGTGCGCAGGATTGACGCCGGCGAAGGCGACATCGGGTTCGGTCCCGAAGGCACCGCCGATGATCAGCATCGTCACGATCGGGAACACGACGACGAAGGTGAGCACGATCGGGTCACGGACGGCGAGCCGAAACTCGGCCCGGACGAGGCGGGCGGCGGCGGACTTCGTCATCGATTCACTCCGGAGAGTTGGCGGGGGTCAGCCGGCGCGGCGTCCGCGTCCAGCAGGTGGAGCAGGGCCGCCTCGAGATCGGGCACCTCGACGTCGAGGTCGACCGGTATCGTGCCGCGGCGGACGAGTTCGGCGCCGACCTGCGCGATCACCTGACGTTCGCCGCGCACCCGGATCTGGTGCTGCATGACGTCGACGTCCTGGACGCCCGGCAACCGGCGCAAGTGCGCGGCCAGCGCGGCCACCGAGTCCGGCGCCCAGCTGAATCGGACCGTGGCCCAGCCGGCATGCCGGCTGACGAGTTCGGACGGCGCACCCTCGTCGAGCACCCGCCCGTCGCGCATGGCGACGACGCGCCCGCACAGTGCCTCGGCCTCGTCCAACTCGTGGGTGACGAGCAGAACGGTGGTGCCTTCGAACTGGAGTTGGCCGACCGCAGCCCACACGTCGCGGCGGGCGGCCGGGTCCAGGCCCTGGGTGAGCTCATCGAGGATCACCAAGCGCGGCCGGTTCAACAGCGCCAGCACCAGGAAGAGGCGTTGCCGCTCCCCGCCGGACAGCGCGGCGAAGGCAGACCGGCGACGCTCGATGAGGCCGAACTGGGCGAGCAGATCGTCGCCGTTGCGGGCTCGGCGGGTCGCGAACAGCTCGATCGCCTCGCCCACTCGCAGCCGGTCGGGGAGGGCGGAGTCCTGCAGCTGGCTGCCGAGCATCGGCCGCAGTCGGGCCGGCTCGCGGACCGGATCGCAACCCAGCACGCGCAGCACTCCGGAGTCAGGTCGGCGCAGCCCCTGGATGCATTCGACGGTCGTGGTCTTGCCGGCGCCGTTCGCGCCGATCAGTCCGACGACCTCGCCCGCGTGGACGTCCAGGTCGAGACCGTCGACGACGACGCGGTCGCCGTAGGCCTTGCGTAGCCCGCGGACGGTGACGACGTCCTCCGTGTCAGGTGTATGTGTCATGCCGATGATCTTGCGGGGAACGCCGGTTGGGCACATCAACCCAGGGTTAGAACCTCGCCTCTACCGAGCGGGCCACGCCGGCTCTGTGTTGATCACGTCGGTTCACCTCACAGGCCCCGCACTTTGCACCTTTCAGCTCCCCAATTTGGCTCGCTCAGGGGAGCTGAAAGGTGCAAAGCGGCGTCACACGGGGGCGGGGGCGCGGCGGCGGCTGCGCGGGCGCGGGGGCGGCGGCGCGGGACATCAGACTTCAGTGGATCTGCCACTCCTCGCGGGTGAGTCCGTATTCGACGTCACCGAATTCGTCTCCAGGGATGCGGTAGGGCCACGATTGGTGGAACGTCCGGACGTGGCGTAGGCCGGCGTGCTCCATGACCGCGCGCGAGGCCTGGTGGACCGCCATTGTTTCGGCATGCACTCGGCGTACGCCGAGATCGGTGAACGCCTTCGCGATCAGCGCGCGTGAGCCTTCGGTGGCGTACCCGCGCCCCCACGCGGCGCGGCGCAGCCGGTAACCGAGTTCGACCTCGTCCGGACCGTCTTCGGGTGCCGGGCGGAGGTGGAACCAGCCGAGAAACTCGCCTGTCGCGCGGTCCAACCCGGCCCAGAAGCCGAAGCCCTCGAAGCGGTCGTAGTACGACAAGAATGCCGGAAGAACGTCCTGGACGATCTCCTCGCGACTGGTGGGCACGCCACCGGTGATGAAGTGCATGACTTTGGGGTCGCTGTCGAGCTCGACCAGCAGGTCGACGTCGTCCGGGGTGAACCTGCGAAGGAGCAGCCGGTCGGTGCGCAGATACTCCTCCATGGGCTCATCCTGCCGTCCGCAGCACCGGCCCATGGGTTGGGTCAGCCTCGGCACTGAATTCCGCCCGGGCGCCGAAACTGGTGATCAACTCGCCCGGAGCAGTCATGCCGACCCGCAACGAGCGAGATGATCAGCCCGCAGGTCGTCGATCCGCCGCGCCTACCTCTTACGGCGACGAGACGATCACGTTTGCGACGACCCTGGC
>JAVHVH010000296.1:0-13897 GCA_032160665.1 Pseudonocardiales bacterium | reverse complement strand
CCGAGCAGGCTCTCCAGGAACAGCTCGAGGGTCCGGACGCCCCGCCGCCGGGTCGGGCCCTCGAGTGACTTCATCCGGATACCGACGAACGCCGGTTGCGCCATCCGGGCAAGCGCGGCCCCTGCGGCGCGGGCCGCTTCGTCCTCGATGTCGTCGTCGCGAACCCCGTAGCCGTCCTCGAAGTCGATGCGCAGGTCCTCGATCGGCTCGTTGTCGAGCTTGACGCGGACGCGGGCGAGCAGATCGGGTTCGAAACCGGGGATCGGGCCGTGTTCGTCCAACGCCGCGAGCGCATCGGTGCGCCAGTCGGCCACCGTGTGCTCGCCGAAGCGGTCCGCCGGGACGTAGACCGTGTGCACCGGCTGCCGCCCGGCGCGGGGACCGGGATAGCGGCTCGCGCGGTGCGCGTCGTCGGCGGCCAACAGCGCGTCGAGGTGCTCGGCGAAGGACGGGTCGAGCATCAGTCGATCAGCGCGTATGCGGGCAGCGTGAGGAAGTCGACGAAGTCGTCGGCGAGCGCGACCTGCTCGAAGAGGCGGCGCGCGTCGTCGGCCCGCGCACCCGTCAGCTCCTCGGCGTCGACGAGGGCGCGGACCATCTCGGTGGTGACGGCCTCGCCGGTGTCCAGGACGACCCCGCCGTGCACCCATTGCCAGATCTGTGAGCGGGAGATCTCGGCGGTGGCGGCATCCTCCATCAGGTTGTCGATCGCCGCGGCGCCGTTGCCGTCGAGCCACGCGGCGAGGTAGCGCAGCCCGACGCTGACGTTGCTCCGCAGTCCGGCGGCGGTTGGTGCGCCGCCGACGCCGGACAGGTCGAGGAGCGCGGCCGCGTCGGGCTGGACGTCTTCGCGCAAGTTCGTCAGCTGGTTCGGCTGGTCACCGAGGGCGGCGTCGAAGATCTCGGTGCAGACCGGGACGAGATCGGGGTGCGCCACCCACGATCCGTCGAAGCCGGCGATGGCCTCGCGCTGCTTGTCCTCGCGCACCTTGGCGAAGGCGAGCGCGTTGACCTGCTCGTCGCGGCGGGACGGGATGAACGCCGCCATGCCGCCCATCGCGAAGGCGCCGTGCGCGTGGCAGGTGCGCACGAGCTGCGCGGTGTAGGCCTGCATGAACGGCGCGGCCATGGTGACCGATCCGCGATCGGGCAGCACGAACGACGGCCCGGCGTCGCGGAAGTACTTGATGATGCTGAAGAGATAGTCCCAGCGGCCGGCGTTGAGGCCGGACGCGTGCGCGCGCAACTCGTAGAGGATCTCGGCCATCTCGAACGCCGCCGGAATGGTCTCGATCAGCACCGTGGCGCGGATCGTCCCGTGCGGGATCCCGAGCTCGGCCTGGGCGTGCGTGAAGACGTCGTTCCACAGCCGCGCCTCGAGATGGCTCTCCATCTTCGGCAGGTAGAAGTACGGGCCGGATCCCTTGTCCAGCAGGGCCCGTGCGTTGTGGAAGAAGTGCAGACCGAAGTCGACGAGCGCGCCGATCGCGGGTTCGTCGTCGACGCGGACGTGTCGCTCGTCGAGGTGCCAACCGCGGGGCCGGACGACGATGGTGGCCAGCGGCGCGTCGGTGCGCAGGGCGTACTCGCGGCCGTCCGGATTGGTGAAGCTCGCGGTGCCGCGGATCGCGTCGCGCAGATTGACCTGGCCGGAGACGACGTTGTGCCAGTGCGGCGTGTTGGCGTCCTCGAGATCGGCGAGCCAGACCTTCGCGCCCGAGTTCAGGGCATTGATCATCATCTTGCGCTCGGTCGGCCCGGTGATCTCGACCCGGCGGTCGGTCAAGTCGGCCGGCGCCGGTGCGACCTGCCAGGTGCCGTTGCGCACGTCGGCGGTCTCTGGCCGGAAGTCGAGTCGGCCGGTCCGCGCGACTTCCGCCCGACGGTCGGCCCGTCGGGCCAGGAGTTCGGTCCGGGTCGCGGCGAAGCGGCGGTGCAAGTGGGCGACGAAGTCGAGCGCGTCGTCAGTCAGCACCTCGCCTTCGCGCTCGACGGGCGGGCCGGAGACGGTCACGGGCATACGGCCTCCTCAGGCGAAGAACTCGGTCGGATCGGCGCCGGCGGCCTGCTCGGGTGGCAGCAGGTCGAGCCACCGCTGGGCGAGGCCGTCGTGCAGCTCGGCCGGGACGGTGCCGGTCAACCGCAGCCGGGAGATGCCGCCGTCGGGATAGATGTCGAGCCGGACGAGTCGGGCCGGGGGCACTGGCCGGGCGCGCAGGCGGTGCTCGGTGTCCGGGATCAGCTGGGTGCGCGGCCGGATCAGCGCGCCGCTCTCGGCATCGCTCACCGCGGCCCAGCCCGGCGCGTTGCCGACGAAGCGCGACGTATCGATGACGACCTCGTGCAGGACGCCGGGCGCGGCGAGCCGGACGACCAGCCAGTCGTTGCCGTCGTCGCGCCGCCGCGAGGTCTCCCACCCGTCCGACATCACCTGCGCGCGGCCGGGCGCGAGCGCGTTGGCCGGCGCGGCATAGAACATGTTGCTGCACGACTCGACGACGCCGCCATGGGTCAGCGCGGCCAGGTCGACCCGCCCACCGAGGCGACGCGGGTCGGGGACGACCTCACCGAAGACCCGGAACCGGGCAACGCCGCCGTCGGGGTGGATCGTCAGCCTGACGTGTGTGACGAGGCGGTCGGGCGCCTCGACCGGCCGGATGTTGGCGGTGTCGCCGTCGAGGTCGGCTTTGTCGATCAGCGTCGTCCACTCGGCCGCGAGCACCGCGTCGACGGTCGGATAGCCGAGCACCGTGGTGGCCTCGACCGAGGCGAAGGGCGGGTAGTTGCCCACGAAGTGCGCCGTGTCGATGTTGACGCCGCGGACGACGCCGGGGACGGCGAGCCGGATGATCGCGAAATCCTCGCCCGGACCGCGGCGTCGCCGCGTCTCCCACCCGTCGTAGATCTTGCCGCGTGGGCCGAACGCGGCTGGGTCGTGCACGGCGGGACCGGCCGCGATCAGGCTCTGCGCGTCGGCGAAGAACTCGTCGTTGGCGTACATGACCGAGCCGCCGAGCAGCCGCGACGCCAGATCCGGCAGGTAGCGGAAGTCGATCTTGCGCCTCGCCTGCTCCGTCATCGCTTGCCTCCGGCCGTCACCAGCTGACCGCGGCGCTTGCCGCCGACCCGCTGCCCAGCCAACCACGTCTGCTCGACTACGCCGCGCAGCGTCCGTCCGGCATAGGGGCTGATCGGGTTGCGGTGCCGCAGCTTGGCCGGGTCGACGACGAAGGTCTCGTCCGGGGCGAAGACGCAGAGGTCGGCGCGGGCGCCCGGCTCGATGGCGCCGCGGTCGGTCAGCCCGGCGAGGTCGGCGGGTGCGGCCGCCATCCACTGGGCGAGGCGGGCGAGCGGGACGCCGCGGCGAACCGCCTCTGTCCACATCACCGGCAGCCCGAGCTGGACCGAGGCGATGCCACCCCACGCCGCACCGAAGTCGCCCGAGTCGAGTCGCTTGGCCGCGACGGTGCAGGGCGAGTGGTCCGAGACCACGCAGTCGATCGTGCCGGCTTCGAGCCCGGCCCAGAGCGCATCGCGGTTCGCGTCGTCGCGGATCGGCGGGCAGCATTTGAACTGGGTCGCTCCGTCCGGGACGTCCTCGGCCCGCAGCGTGAGGTAGTGCGGGCAGGTCTCGGCGGTCACCGGCAGCCCCTCGTCCTTCGCCGCCTGGATCAGGGGCAGGGTCGCCGCGCTGGAGAGATGGACGACGTGGGTGCGGCAGCCGGTGCGCCGGGTCTCGGCCAGCAGGGCGCCGATCGCGCGGACCTCGGCCTCGCCCGGACGGGATGCGACGAAGTCGGCGTAGTGCCGGCCGTGGGCGGGTGGCGCCGCGTCGATCACCGTCCCGTCCTCGGCGTGCGCGATCAGCAGGCCGTCGAACGCGGCGATCGCACGCATCGCCTCGGCCAGTCCGGCGCGATCGAGCGGCGGGAACTCGTCCACTCCCGACGGCAGCAGGAAGCACTTGAAGCCGACGACTCCGGCCTCGTGGAGGGCTTCCAGGTCGCTCGCGTTGCCGGGCACCGCGCCGCCCCAGAAGGCGACGTCGACGGCCAGCTGGCCCTCCGTGGCCTTGCGCTTCACCTCCAGGGCCGCCACGTCGACGGTCGGCGGGATGCTGTTGAGCGGCATGTCGACGATGGTCGTGACGCCGCCGGCCGCGGCGGCCGCGGTGGCGGTGGCGAAGCCCTCCCACTCTGTGCGGCCGGGTTCGTTCACGTGGACGTGGCTGTCGACCAGGCCGGGCAGCAGCACCCGGTCGGCGCTGAGGTCGATGACGTCAGCGCCGCCCGGGTCGGCGGAGTCGACCACGTCGGCGACCACGCCGTCGCGCAGCACGACGCTCGCCGGCCGCTCCCGGCCGCCGGTGATCACGCGGGCCGCTCGGATGATCGTGGCGCGGCTCATCGCCCGATCGTGGCACAGCCCCGTCCGCCCGGTCCGGTGCGCAGACCGTGCTGACCTGGCGACCGGCGAGCACGAGCGAGGCCGGCCAACAACTCGCCCAACCGGCGGCCCGCCAACCCGCGCGCCCCTGAGGCGTCGGCAACTGTGCGTAGGTTCTCTCCATGACCGAGGCACTCGTCGAGACCCGGGCGTTCGACCGGCTGTCACCGCTCGCCGCCGAGATGTTGCTACGGCCGTCGTGCGCGAGCCGGGCCTGGATCGACGCAATCGTGGCCGGCCGCCCGTACGGTTTGCTCGCGGCCCTCGTCGCGCGCTCGGACGAAGTACTGGCCGGGCTCGGCTGGCCGGACCTCGAAGAGGCCTTGGCCGCGCATCCCCGGATCGGTCAGCGCGCGGCGGGGGCCGACCGCGAGTCGGCGTGGTCACGCCAGGAGCAGTCGGGCGCCGCGGACGCCGCTGTCGCCGCCGCCCTACGCGAAGGCAACGTCGAGTACGAGCGGAGGTTCGGGCATGTTTTCCTGATCTGCGCGACCGGCCGCTCGCCGGACGAGATACTGGCCGCGCTGCGGGATCGGCTCGGGAACGACGACGGCGTCGAGCGCGACGTCGTCCGGGGCGAGCTCACCGAGATCGTCCGGCTCCGCCTGGCGAAGACGTTGCGATGAAGGGGTGGCCAACGTGAGCGTGTCCACCCACGTGCTCGACGCGGTCGCCGGCCGGCCCGCGACGGGGGTCAGCGTCGTGCTCGAACGGCGGACTGCGGACGGCTGGGCCGAGATCGCCGCCCGCAGTACCGACGACGACGGGCGGGTGCCCGACCTCGCCGACTCGGCCGACGCCGGGACGTACCGCCTACGGTTCGACGTCGCCGACTACTCCGCCTTCTTCCCCGAGATCGTGATCGCGTTCCGGATCACCGACGCGACCGCGCACCATCACGTGCCACTGCTGCTGAGCCCGTTCGCCTACTCGACCTACCGCGGCTCGTGATGGCATGACCGTCGTCATCGAGGGCGGCCACGTCGCGACGGTGGACGCGGCCGGAACCGAGCACCGAAGCGGACACGTCGTGATCGACGACGGGCTGATCACCGCGGTCGGGCCCGGGCCGGCGCCGGCCGTAGTCGGCGCCACCCGCATCGACGCGTCCGGCCTGCTGCTCACGCCCGGGCTGGTGAACAGCCACCACCACCTGTACCAGTGGATCACCCGCGGCTACGCGACGGACGACACCCTGTTCGGCTGGCTGACCACGCTCTACCCGATCTGGGCCCGGCTGACGCCCGACCTCGTGCATGCGGCGGCCACCGCCAACCTGGCCTGGCTCGCGCTGACCGGATGCACCACGTCCATGGATCACCATTACGTCTTCCCGCACGGCGCGGGGGACCTGCTCGAAGCCGAGATCCTGGCCGCCCGCGAGATCGGCCTGCGATTCCACCCGACCCGCGGCTCGATGAATCTGGGACGGTCGGCGGGCGGGCTGCCGCCCGACGCGGTTGTCGAGAGCCACGACGCGATCCTGGCCGCGACGTCGGACGCGATCGATCGCTGGCACGACCCGGCGCCGGACGCGATGGTGCGGGTCGCCGTCGCTCCCTGCTCGCCGTTCTCGGTGACCGCCGAGTTGATGCGGGACTGCGCGGCGCTGGCGCGGGACAAAGGGGTGCGCCTGCACACCCACCTGGCCGAGACGCTCGACGAGGAGGAGTTCTGCCAGGCGACGTACGGCCGGACGCCGGCCGAGTACGCCGAGGATCTGGGCTGGCTGGGTCCGGACGTGTGGATGGCCCACTGCGTGCACCTCTCGCCGGAGGCGGTGGCCCGGTTCGCGGCGACCGGGACGGGCGTGGCCCACTGCCCGACGTCCAATGGGCGGCTCGGTGCTGGGATCGCACCGGTGCGGTCGCTGCTGGACGCCGGGGTTCCCGTCGGGCTCGGCGTGGACGGGTCGGCCTCCAACGAGTCCGGCCGGATGGTGGACGAGCTGCACCAAGCGCTGCTGGTCGCCCGCTACGGCGGCGGGCCGCTGGCGCTGACCGCGCGCGAATCGCTGCAGATGGCGACGATGGGCGGCGCCCGCTGCCTCGGCCGCGACACCGAGCTGGGCTCGCTCGAGGTGGGCAAGCTGGCCGATGTGGCACTGTGGCGCATGGCCGACCTGCCGGGCGCCGGCATCGACGACCCCGTCTGCACGCTGGTCTTCGGGGCGACCACCCTCGAGCAGCTGTTCGTCGGCGGGCGGCAGATCGTCTCCGGCGGCGCACTGCGGACGGCCGACTCGACCGCTCTGGCGGCGCGGGCCGCGACGGCCAGCGCGACGATAGCGAGGCGCTGATGGACTTTCTCTACGCGCGCTCGTGGGAGGAGGCCGTCCGGGCCAAGGCCGACCGACCCGACGCGGTGCCGATCAGCGGCGGGACCGACCTGATGGTCGACCTCAACTTCGACCACCGCCGCCCCGACGCGCTCCTCGACCTCAACGGGGTCGACGAGCTCACCGGCTGGCAGGAGATCGACGGCGCCGTCCGCGTCGGCGCGGGCCTGCCCTTTACCCGGATCATCGACGAGATCGGGGCACTCGTCCCCGGCCTGGCCATTGCCTCGCGCACGATTGGCTCGCCGCAGATCCGCAACCGCGGCACGCTCGCCGGCAACCTGGCCACCGCCTCGCCGGCCGGCGACGCGCTGCCACCGCTGGTGGTGGCCGACGCCACCGTCGAGATCGGCTCGACCCGCGGGGAGCGCACCGTCGCCGTCCGCGACTTCTTCCGCGGACCCAAGCACAGCGTGCTCGAAGCCGACGAGCTGATCCGGGCCGTGCGCGTGCCGGTCGCCGCCGGCCCTCAGCAGTTCGCGAAGGTCGGCACCCGCAACGCGATGGTGATCGCGGTGTGCTCCTTCGCGCTGGCCCTGCACCCGGACCGGCGCGTCGTGGCCGGGTGCATCGGCTCGGCCGGCCCGACCGTGCTGTCCACACCGGACGCCGAAGAGTTCCTCGAGGCCGAACTCGCCGACCGCGGGCTGTGGGAGTCCCGCGCCGAGTTGGGGGCCGCGGTGGTGGCGCGCTTCGGCGAGCTCGCGGCAGCTCACGCCCGTCCGATCGACGACGTGCGCGGCACTGCGAGCTACCGTCGGCATGCGGTCGGCGTGCTGGCCCGCCGCACCCTGACCTGGGCGTGGACCGAGTACCGGAGGTCGGACCGATGAGGCTGACGTTCGACGTCAACGGGGCCAGGCAGGTCGCCGACGACGTGTGGCCGGGGGAGAGCCTGCTGTTCGTGCTGCGCGAGCGGCTTGGCCTGCCGGGGACGAAGAACGCGTGCGAGCAGGGTGAGTGCGGCTCGTGCTCGGTCTACCTCGACGGGGTGCTGGTATGCGCCTGCCTGGTCGCCGCCGCCCAGGCCCAGGGCCGCGCGGTGCGCACCGTCGAAGGGCTGGCCGACAGCAGCGGCGAGCTGGACCCGATCCAGCAGGCGTTCATCGACACCGGTGCGGTGCAATGCGGCTTCTGCACCCCCGGCCTGATCGTGACGACGCATGACCTGCTCGCGCGCAACCCGGCCCCGGCCGATGTCGAGATCCGGGAGGCCCTCGCGGGCAACCTGTGCCGGTGCACCGGCTACGAGAAGATCCTCGACGCAGTGCGACTCGCGGCCGAACGCCGGGCCACGCGATGAGCCTGCCCACCAGACCGCGCACGGAGGCGTCCAAGGACGGTATTGGGCACAGCACTTTGCGTCCGGACGGCATCCCGAAGGTGACCGGCGATTTCGCGTACTCGTCCGACCTCTGGATGGAGGACATGCTGTGGGGCGTCACGCTGCGCAGCCCGCACCCGCGGGCCCGCATCCGCAGCATCGACATCGGGGCGGCCGTCGCCACCGCCGGCGTGACTGCCGTCCTCACCCACGAGGACGTGCCCGGCAGCAAGCACTACGGCCTCGAAATCGCCGACCAGCCGGTGCTCGCCATCGACCAGGTGCGCTACACCGGCGAGCCGGTGGCCATCGTCGCCGCCGACCACCCGGAGACCGCGCGCCGGGCCGCCGCGAAGATCGTCATCGACTACGAGGTGCTCGAACCCGTCACCGACAGCCGAGCCGCGATGACGTCCGGGTCGCCCCTGGTGCACGCAACGCCCACGCAGGACCACTATCCCGGCGGCGGCAACATCCTGCGTCACGTGCGGATCCGACGCGGGAACCCGGACGCGGTCGCCGACGTGGTGGTGACCGGTGAGTACGAGGTCGGCATGCAGGACCAGGCCTTCCTCGGGCCGGAATCCGGACTCGCCGTGCCGGCCGAGGACGGCGGCGTGGACCTCTACATCGCGACCCAGTGGTTGCACGTCGACCAGCGCCAGGTGGCCGAGTCGTTGGGTCTGCCGGACGAGAAGGTGCGGTTGTCGCTGGCCGGGGTCGGCGGCGCGTTCGGCGCCCGCGAGGACGTCTCGATGCAGATCCACGCCTGCCTGCTGGCGCTGCGGACGAACCGGCCGGTCAAGATGGTCTACTCCCGCGAGGAGTCCTTCTACGGGCACGTGCACCGGCATCCGGCGACCATGCGCTTCGAGCACGGCGCGAACCGGGACGGCACGCTCGTCTACGTCAAGGCCGAGGTTGTGCTCGACGGCGGGGCCTATGCGTCGAGTTCGCCCGCCGTGGCGAGCAATGCGGCGAGCTTCGCGGTCGGACCGTACGAGTGCGACAACGTCCTCATCGACGGTTACGTCCTCTACACGAACAACCCACCGTGCGGTGCGATGCGGGGCTTCGGCGCGGTGCAGGTGTGCTTTGGGTACGAGTCGCAGATGGACAAGCTGGCCGCGGCGCTGGACCTGGATCCGGTCGAGCTCCGGGTCCGCAATGCGATGCACGAGGGCTCGCTGCTGCCGACCGGACAAGTGGTCGACAGCGCCGCGCCGGTGGCCGAGTTGCTGCGCCGGGTGATGGACGCCCCGTTGCCGGCCGACGCGGCGTCCGAGGATCTGCGGACGATGCCCGGCGGCGTCTCCAACGCCACGCACGGCGAGGGCGTCCGGCGCGGTATCGGCTACGCGGTCGGGTTCAAGAACGTCGGGTACTCGGAGGGGTTCGACGACTACTCGACGGCCCGGGTGCGACTGGAGGTGGTGGGCGGCGAGGCCGTCGCCACCGTGCACACCGCGGCGGCCGAGGTGGGCCAGGGCCTGGTCACGGTCATGGCGCAGATCGCCCGCACCGAGCTGGGCGTCGAACAGGTGGTCAACCATCCGGCCGACACCACGGTCGGCAGCGCCGGCTCGACCTCGGCGTCGCGGCAGACCTACTGCACCGGCGGCGCGGTCAAGGCGGCCTGCGACGCCGTGCGCGACCGGGTCCTCGCCGCTGCGGCCGCGCGCGAGCTCACCGTCGACGGAGCGGTCCTGCACGATGGCAAGATCGTCGCGCCCGACGGCACCGTGCTGGCCTCGCTCGTCGACGTCATCGGAACCCACGTGGTAGAGGAGACCCGCGAGTTCCATCACCGGCCCACCGTCGCGCTGACCCGCGATCTCGGCGCCCCGGGCGACATCGGCCAAGGCGACGCGCACGTGCAGTTCGCCTTTGCGGCGCACCGCGTGGTGGCCGACGTCGACACCGAACTCGGCCTGGTACGGCTGGTCGAGGTGACCACCGCGCAGGACGTCGGCAAGGCGCTCAACCCGTTGTCGGTCGTCGGGCAGATCCACGGCGGGACGACACAGGGCATCGGGCTCGCGCTGATGGAGGAGATCCAGGTGCAGGACGGCAAGATCGGCAATCCCTCGTTCACCGATTACCTCATCCCGACGATCCTGGACACGCCGCCGATGCAGGTGCAGGTGCTCGAACTGGGCGACCCGAATGCTCCCTACGGGCTGCGCGGCGTGGGCGAGCCACCGACGATCTCCTCGACGCCCGCGGTGGTGTCGGCGTTGCGGGCCGCGACCGGGCGCCCGCTGACCCGGGTTCCGGTCCGCCCCGAACACATCGTCGGTACGTGACGTGGTCCAGCTCGGGGCGAACCGCTACGGCAAGGCCGAGGTCCGCGTCGTCCACGTCGCGCGCGGCGCCGCACCGGACGGCGGCGATGTGGTCCGCGATCGCAACGTGTCGACCAGCCTGTCCGGTGACCTCGCCGCCACCCACGTCAGCGGCGACAACCGCGACGTGCTCACGACCGACACCCAGAAGAACACCGTCAACGCGTTCGCCCAGCAGCTCGGCACCGTCGAACCCGAGGACCTCGGTATCGAGCTGGCTCGGCACTTTGTCGCCGACCAGGCGCCGATCACCCGCGCGCGAGTAGCGATCGAGGAGTACGGCTGGACCCGCATCGGCGCGAACCTGCACTCCTTCCGGCGCAGCGGCGACCTGGTCCGCACGACCACCGTCGTCCACGACGCCGAGCTCGGCACAAGCGTCGTCTCCGGTGTCGCCGACCTGGTCGTGATGAACACGACCGATTCCGAGTTCTGGGGTTTCCCGCGCGACCGGTACACGACGCTGGCCGACACCGACGACCGCATCCTCGCCACCGAGGTCAACGCGACGTGGCGTTACCGCAGCGCGGACGTCGACTGGTCGGGGGCGTTCGCGCTCGCCCGGGAGGCGCTGCTCAGGGCGTTCGCGCAGACGTACAGCTACTCGTTGCAGCAGACCCTCTACGCGATGGGCACGAAGATCATCGAGACCGTCCCGGACATCTGCGAGGTCCGGCTGGCGCTGCCCAACAAGCATCACTTCCTCGTCGATCTCAAACCGTTCGGACTGGCGAACGACGACGAGGTGTACTTCGCCGCGGACCGTCCGTACGGATTGATCGAGGGCACCGTGCGGGCCGACGACGCCGGCGATCCGGGCCTCGCCTGGACGTGACCGATGAACGCGGTCGCCTATCGTTGGCCGGTGATCGTGGACCAGCCGCAGCCGGCAGCGCCGGGCATCGATCCGGACGACCTCGCGCAGTGCCTACGCGTGCTCGCGCTGGCCGAGGCGCTGCCGCCGGAGCACCCGGACGCCGTCGCGGTGCGCCGGGCCACCGGCCGCATCTTCAAGGCCGTCAAGAAGGCCCGGCGCGACGAACGGCGCGACGCGATCAACGCCGCTGACCAGGCCGTCGTAGCCGCGACGGCCACCGGCTCGCCGCAGCGCATCGACGACGAGACCGAAGGCATCCCACTGGTCTCGTCGGCAACCGGGGCGCGGGCCGGAACCCTGGTCCGCGCGCGTCCGTGCTACATCTGCAAGCAGGATTACACCGACGTCGACGCGTTCTACCACCAGCTCTGCCCGGCCTGCGCAGCGGTCAACCACGGTCACCGCAACGCCCGCACCGACCTGACGGGGCGCCGAGCCCTGCTCACCGGTGGCCGGGCCAAGATCGGGATGTACATCGCACTGCGGCTGCTGCGCGACGGCGCGCACACGACGATCACCACCCGCTTCCCGCACGACGCGGTCCGCCGGTTCAGCGCCATGGCGGACAGCGCGGACTGGCTGCACCGGCTGCGCGTCGTCGGCATCGACCTGCGCGACCCGGCGCAAGTCGTCGCCCTCGCCGACTCGGTCGCCGCCGCCGGTCCGCTCGACATCCTCATCAACAACGCGGCGCAGACGGTGCGCCGCTCGCCCGGCGCGTACGCCCCGCTCGCTGCCGCCGAACGGGACCCCCTTCCGGACGGGCCGCTGCCGGACGTCCTGACCTTCGACCACATCTCCGACGCCCATCCGGTCGCGCTCGCCGGCTCGCTGTCCGAGCACCCGATGCCGCACCTGCCCGACACGCTGCGCGGCGCGGACATCTCGCGTCTGGCGCTGGTCGCGGGGTCGGCTACGCCGGACCGCGCGGGCACCGCTATCGATGCCGCCGGGCTCGTCCCCGACGTCAACGCCGTCAACAGTTGGACGCAGCGCGTGGACGAGGTCGACGCGCTCGAGCTGCTCGAAGTGCAGCTGTGCAACATGACGGCTCCATTCATCCTGGTCGGCCGGCTGCGGGCCGCGCTGGCCGCGAGCCCCGCGCGGCGCAAGTACATCGTCAACGTCTCGGCGATGGAGGGCGTGTTCAGCCGCGGCTACAAGGGCCCAGGCCACCCGCACACCAATATGGCCAAGGCCGCGCTGAACATGCTGACCCGCACGAGCGCGATGGAGCTGCTGACCGACGGGATCCTGATGACGGCTGTCGACACCGGCTGGATCACCGACGAGCGCCCGCACTACACGAAGGTCAGGCTCGCCGACGAGGGGTTCCACGCGCCGCTCGATCTCGTCGACGGCGCGGCGCGCGTGTACGACCCGATCGTCCAGGGCGAAGCGGGCATCGACCTGTACGGCTGCTTCCTCAAGGACTACGCCAAAGCCGACTGGTGATCAACCAGCTGATGCAACAGATCGGCGAGCTCCTGAGTTGCCTCCGCGGCGCTGTCGCCGAGGACGGTGACGAGGACGGAGTGCTCCTCCAGCCGCTGCGCCACGGCCGTGCGTGACGCGACAACCGTGCGCGCCTCGACCTCGGGACCGGTGATCAGCGCGGACGCGAGCACCCGGTGCCCGCCGGTCAGGCCCGGCCACACCGGAGCGCTCAGCTCGACGTGCTGCCGGAGCAGCGGCCGGCCGGCCCGAGTCACGTCCCAGCGGATCGTCGCCGCACCCGGGCCTGCGTCGGTCGAGCGGCCGAGAACCACGAGTTCGCGCCACTCGAGCGACGCATCGCGGCCGAGCGCGATGTCGATGGCGACGTCCACCCGGCTGCCCTCGCACACGACGAGCGGCCCCGGATCGGCGCGCAGCCGCGCCCCGTCGCCGAGAACTGCGGCGCACCGCAGCGCGGCCGCACCGCCGCCCCGGCCCTGGGCGATGCTCGCGCCGGTGGCGCGCAGTTCGGCGGACGCGCCGGCCTCGATGCGAAGGTCGAGCGCGAGGTGGTCGCCGGCCAAGGGCCCGGCGGCCGTGCCGACCAGGCACAGCGCGCACGTGGCCGGGTCGTCCGCAGCGACGCGGCGCAGGGTCAGCGGCGGCTCGCAATGCAAAGCGCCCAGCACCCCGCCGGGGTGGATGACGGCCGACGTCCGAGCGATCATGCGAGTTCGGCGCGCACCTGACGCACCCAGCCCGCGACCGCGGCCGCCCCCGGGTCCTGCGTCAGCGACGTGAACAGCGTCGGGCGAGCGCCGCGGACGGCCGCAGCGTCGCGGCGCATCACCTCCAGGTCGGCGCCGACCATGGGCGCGAGGTCGGTCTTGTTGATCACCAGCAGGTCCGAGCGGGTTACGCCGGGCCCGCCCTTGCGGGGCACCTTGTCGCCCCCGGCGACGTCGATCACGAAGATCTGGCGGTGGACGAGGCCGTAGGAGAACGTCGCGGTCAGGTTGTCCCCACCGCTCTCCACGAAGACGAGGTCGAGGTCCGGGTGTTGCGCCTCCAGGGCCTCGACCGCGTCGAGGTTGGGCGTGATGTCGTCGCGGATCGCGGTGTGCGGGCAG
>JAVHVH010000260.1:0-8372 GCA_032160665.1 Pseudonocardiales bacterium | reverse complement strand
CGTACTCGAGTTCGCGGCGCGCCGCGCGGCGGGTCAGGCGCAGTTCGGCGCGAATCTCATCGACCGCGGACTCGAACACCTGATCCGGCGTCCACACCGGACCACCCGCCACGCCGAGCATCGGGTCCCGGGTCGCGATCTGCGCCATCACCGCCCATTGCCGCGCCTGCTGGTAGGCCAGCTGCCGCGACTCCGCGGCCAGGACCTCCAGTAGCTGCTCGTCGGGGACCGCACCCAGCTCAATCGGCGCGAGGACGGCACACAACGCCGGGCCGGGCAGCATTCCCGCCACCCCGTCCGGAACTGCATTCCCGTCCTGCATGAACACCACAATAGGGACCGGGTCTGACAATTCCGCCCGTTATCCACAGACGAATTGGAGATACCGCAAGAAACCTTCCCGTCCACAGTCAAAGAAAGCAACCAGGCACGGAGCCGAAAGACGAAATCAGAACCCAGCGGAAAGCCCAACCCCCTCGTCGCCGCGCCTTTCGAAGAACTGGCGTCGCCATGCCCATTCAGGATTCAGACTTCAATCAGAACCGCCGCCCCGCTCACCGCGATCCCACTGCCCGGATCCTCCGCAACACCCACCGTGATCAACCCGGGTCGCCCCATGTCCGCCCCCTGGTGGATCGTCAACCGCGCGCGACGTACGGCCGCCGGCGCTGGGGACGCCAGCGCCGGGGACGCCAGCGCCGGGGACGCCAGTGCCGGGGACGCCAGTGCCGGGGACGCCGACGGGGAAGATCTCGTGGCCAGGCTGCTCGCCGCGAGGGTGGAGTTCGCTGCTCGGCGGGACGGGACGCGCGGAAAGAGCTGGATCTCCTGCGCTCGATCCGGACGTAGGATCTCACCGCGTCGCGGTGAACGTCAGCGTCGCGGCGCCCTGGGTGAGGTCGAGCCGCCGACCGACGATCTCGTACCGCGCTCGGCCGCCGAGGACCTTGCCCGCCTGCGCGGCATCGGGGACGGTACAGAACCCCGGACCCGTCCCGTGAGTTCCCGAGAAGACGATCGAGCGGCCCTGGGCGGTGAACGAGCCCTCGTAGGCCTCGCAGCGCGAGGCCAGCTTGAAGGCACCCGCGCGCGTGAAAGTGAGGGTCACCCCGGAGCTCGTCGATCCGCTGCCGGAGCTCGTGTTGCCGTCGTTGTGCTCGATCCCGGTGAGGGTCCAGGTGCCGGTGAGCAGCGCCGGGTCGGTGCCAGACTTCTCCGGCGGCGCGGCGCGGTAGGTCAGCGTGCCGACGCCGGACTTCGTAACGGTGAGGGTGCCGTTGTCGACCGACCAGGTCACGGTGCCGACGAGGATCCGGTCGACGCGCGCCGAAGACTCGCCGCGAGCTCCCGGGCATCCCATCGCCGTTATAGCGATGTCGCGGAACTCCAGCGTGCTGTCGGTAACGGTCCCGGAGCCGCTGCCGGAGTTGCAGCCGTCGTTGAGTTGGATCTTGTCTCCGTCGACGAACAGCGTGCTGCCGTAGTCGCCCGCCGTGCCGTCAATGGTCGCCAGCTGCCAGTGCACTTGCTCGATTGCGCCCGACCCACTGGCGACGGCGGGTTTTGGACCGTTGGAGTTGCGTCCAGCCAGTCCGACGGCCAGACCGATTCCGAGCGCGACGACCGCTGCGGCGGACAGCCCCACCAGGATCTTGTTCCGGCCGCTCTTAGCTGGCGGCGCAATGAGCTCGTGCACGTCGGACCCGGCGAGGTTGGTGGCCTCGACACCGGGCGGCTGGGCACTCGCCGCCCGCCACCCCTCGCCGGCGGCTCGCAGCCGGGCGTCCATCTGCTCGTCAGTGGTCATCGTCGCCTCCCAGGATCGTGCGCAGTCGGGCCCGGGCGTCGAAGAGCGTGGATTTCACGGTGCCGGGCGAGCAGGCCATGACGGCCGCGGCCTCGTCGACGCTCAGGCCGACGAAGTAGTGCAGGTTGACGGCGAGCCGCTGCCGTTCGGCGAGTTGGTCGATCGCTCGTTCCAGGTCGACGTCGGTGCCGGTATCGGTTGTCGCCGACTCGGGCAGCTCGGCGGAGTCGTCGACGACGCGCAGTCGCCTGGTCCGGGTGCGCCGCGCCGCGCGGGCCTGGTCCGCGGTGATCGCCAGCAGCCAGGTCGTCGAGGTGCCCCGCTCGGCGTCGAACTGGGCCCGCTTCTGCCAGGCGCGGGTGAGCGCGTCCTGGACCACGTCGTCGGCATCGGCGTGCGGGGCCAGGCGCCGCGCCAAGCGCTTCATCGCGAGCAGCGACGGACCGGCCCATGCCGCGAACTCGGCGGCCGCGGTGCCCTGCGGATCCGCCGGGCCCCGAACCCCCGTACGCATCTCCATACCCTGTCTACGTCCAGACCGCGCAGCAAGGTTGGGTCCGAGTTGGCTCTCGCCCGCGCTGCCGAAGCACCGCGCGGGGGCGAAGCCCCGCGCGGGGGCGAAGCCCCGCGCGGGCGAGAAGCGGCCGCTACAGCAGGCCGGCCTCGCGCATGCCCTTCAGGGTCGGCGGGATCACGGCCGTCGGGTTGGCGCCCTCGCTGATCGCGTCGATCGTCTTCAGGCCATCACCGGTGTTGTAGAGGACAGTCTCGACCGACGTGTCGATCGCGCCGGCCGCCACGAGCTTGCGCAGCACGGCAACGGTCACTCCGCCCGCGGTCTCGGCGAACACGCCAGTTGTGCGGGCGAGCAGCCGGATGCCCTCGCGGATCTCGTCGTCGCCGACGGACGCCATCGAGCCTCCTGTGCTGCGGACGACGTCGAGCGCGTACGGGCCGTCGGCCGGATTGCCGATGTTGAGCGACTTCGCGATGCCGGTCGGCTTCACCGGCGTCACGACATCGACGCCCGACTCGAACGCGGCCGCGATCGGCGAGCAACCGGCCGACTGCGCGCCGTACACCTTCCACGACGAGGACGGCACCAGTCCGGCGGCCACCAGTTCCTTGAACGCTTTGTGGATCTTCGTCAGCATCGACCCGGACGCCATCGGCGCGACGTACTGGCCGGGCAGCCGCCAGCCGAGCTGCTCGGCGACCTCGTACCCAAGCGTCTTGGAGCCTTCGGCGTAGTACGGCCGGATGTTGACGTTGACGAAGCCGGTGTTCTCGAACTCGTCCGTCTCGGCCAGCTCGGAGCAGAGCCGGTTGACGTCGTCGTAGGAGCCCTGGATGCCGATCAGCGTGCCGCCGTAGATCGCGGTCTGGACGATCTTGGCCGGCTCGAGGTCAGAGGGGACGAACACGATCGAGGGCATGCCCACCCGAGCCGCATGCGCGGCCACCGAGTTGGCGAGGTTGCCGGTCGACGCGCACGCGATCCGCTCGAAACCGAGTTCGCGGGCCGCCGTGATAGCCACCGAGACGACGCGGTCCTTGAACGAGTGCGTGGGATTCGCCGAATCGTCCTTGATCCACACCGGGGCGGTGAAGCCGAGCTCGTCGGCCAGACGGTCGGCGCGGATGAGCGGTGTCATGCCGGTACCCGAATCGACGCGGGCGGCCGACTGACCGACCGGCAGCAGGCCGGCGTATCGCCAGATCGAGTGGGGACCCGCCTGGATCTCGTCCTTGGTGACGCGGGCGAGGGCGGCGGCGTCGTAGCCGATCTCGAGCGGACCCCAACACTCGGCGCACGCGTGCTGCGGACCGAGCGGGTATTCGGCGCCGCAGTTGCGGCAGACGAGCGCGGAGGCGGGTGAGGGCACGGTGTGCCGGTCAGCGAGGACAGTCATGAGTACGAGGCCTTTCTCCTCATCTTTCCCGTCGCGGTCACGCGCGGGCCGGAGTTGGCACCTGCGGACGGCGGCCTCGCGACCGATCGACAGATCGGTGGAGTCATCGTGCGCGGTTGCCGGGGCTTCGTCGGGCCGGTCCCTCTGCCCCTCTGGATGAGCGGTGCTATTCGGTTGTGCCATCCATGATGACACAGCCGGTTGGCGCGTTATCCCGCCGAGTAGTCCGGCGTGAGCACGACCACGACCGGCCCGCTGGGCAGTTCGGCGAACTTCGGCTCGACCCGCTTGATCGTCGGGTACTGCGCCTGAAGCGCCTCCGCCGCCGCCTTTGCGCCGGGCTCGGCCGGGTCGTAGTAGGCGCAGGTCGACATGATGTTGTTCTGGTAGTTGTCGTAGTGGGTGACCGTCCAGCCACCGGACTCAAAGCGCTGGGCGGCCTGCCTCGCGAGGCCCGTGGTCGTCGTGTTGTTCAAGACGATGAGCGGGACGTCCTTGACTCGGGCCCCGGACTGCGCGCTGGTCGTGGCCGGAGCCGACGACGTCGTGGGGGTCTTCGACTTGCTCGGTGTCGGCGCGGCCGTCGAACTCAACGTGCTCGTGTGTCCTGCCGCCGCGGTACCGCCGTGCCCGTTCGGTTCGCGGAGCGCGACGATCGCCACTACTGCGACGAAGAGTCCGACGAGGACGACGGCAACGCCCGCCGCGCGCTCACGTTGCTGGCGGCGTGCCTGCTGCCGGGCCAGACGGCCGTGCTGTGCGTTCAGTGCTCAAACCTCGATACCCAGTCGACGCGCCGACCGCTGACGCTGCCGGCTCGCGCGCAATCTTCGCAGACGCTTGACGAGCATCGGATCAGAGGCCAGGGCAGCCGGGGTGTCGATGAGGGCGTTGAGGACCTGGTAGTAGCGCGTGGCCGACATGTCGAACAGTTCGCGGATCGCCTGTTCCTTGGCGCCGGCGTACTTCCACCATTGGCGCTCGAAGGCGAGGATCTCGCGGTCTCGGCGGTTCAGGCCGTCTGCGGAGTCGTCGGCTTCACCGTTTCCGGCGGCGGCGTGCGCGGACTGCATGCTGAGTGCCCTCCGACGTGCTCGAAGCTGGGCGCGAACCCATCCGGACGGATGAATTGCACCCGTGTAATTCCGTGCGGCTCATTCAACCATGGCGCGCGCATGTCAAGCGGATGCGCCGCGCTGTGCATAAAACGCCTGCCGTCCACAACCCCGCGGATCGCAGTCCGGAGCGTCGGTCCTGCCGATCATTCTCGTCGGCATGTCCCTGCTTCCCGATCCTGCCACCCTCCTCGCGATTGCCGATCGGATCGCCGGCCACGCCGCCGCGGCTCGCGCCCGGGCGAACGCCCTCGGCACCGCCATCGCCGCGGCCGATTGGCGCGGTCCGGCCGCCGACGCCTTCGCGTGGACGGCGTATGGAGTGCTGTCCGGGCTGCATCGGGCTGGCCGGCGCCTCGACGACGCGGCCGACACGCTGCGTCGGCACGCCAGGGTCGTGAGCGCTCTGGTCCAGGAGCTCGAGCGCATCGCTGGGCACACCCTCGGGCTCGGCGCAGACATCGGGCAGACCGTCGAGCACGCACTCGTCAGTCCAGGGGCCCTGGTCGGCGATGCGCGCGAGCTACTTGGTGACAGCGCAGGTCTCGTCGCCGACGTGGGCGACCTGCTGGGCCTGGGCTGATGGGCGGCGATCCAGCTCAACCGGTCACCGTCCACGGCGGTTCCGGTGGCATCACCGCGCAGTGCGAGGACATCGTGGCGATGGCGCGGCGATTCGGCGGCGCGGCCCAGGCTTGTCTGGCCTCGGCGTTCGCACTGCACAAATACCTCGTCGACCCGACTGTGCTCAGCCTCGCGCTGCTCGACGTACGTGGCTTCGCAACCTTCGAGGCCGACCTGCTCGACGCCCTCGACGGCCCCCAGGGATTGACCTGGGTGGGAGCGGAGTGCGGGATCATCGACGCCGAGCTCCGGGTGGCGGCCGCCGCCTACGAGACCGCGGATCGCTTGTACTACGACGTCCACGATGCGGCGATGGGTGGCATCCAACTGCCGGCGGCAGTCGCGGCGGCCGCCGCAGCGCTCGTCCGCACGGGTGACCCGATCGCGGCGGCCGAGGTCGCGGTCGCCCGGGACCCGCAAGTCGCCGACGTCGTCATCGACGCGCTGCAGGTGCCCACGCTGCTCAACCTGCTGGCGCGGGCGATCCCGGACGGGCACGGCGTGGCCGACCCGCTGGGTACCGACGCGTTCGGGACGGCGGCCCGGCCGCCCCGGCGTTTGACCGACCTGATCGCCGGACTCGCGCAACGCAATGACGACCCGCACCACGGGGCGGTCGACGTCCGCCTGTTGACGCTGCCCGACGGCACCCGTCGCGCGATCGTCGACATCACCGGTACCAAGTCGTGGACTCCGTTGCCCACCCGAGACGTCACGAGCCTCTCGACGAACGGCCGCGCGCTGGTGGGCGAACGAACTGCCTACGAGCAGGGCGTGCTCGCCGCGATGCGCCAGGCGGGCGTCCGGCGGTCCGACGACGTCATGCTCATCGGCCACAGCGAAGGTGGCATGGTCGCCATAACCACGGCTCGGGACGCCGAGGCGAGCGGAGAATTCAACGTCACACACATCATCACCGCCGGCGCGCCGCTCGGGTTGACGGTCCGCACCCTGCCGTCGCGGATCCAGGTGCTCGCCCTCGAGAACGCCCGGGACGTGATCCCGCATCTCGACGGCGTGGCGAACCCGGACGAACCCAACGTCACCACCGCGTCGTCGGCGCGTGGCAACTCCACCGTCCTCGGCGACCACGACCTGCGCGCGAGCTACCTGCCGCTCGCTCGCGATGTCGAAGCGGCCACCGACCGATCGATCCGCGACTTCCTCGCCGGCAGCCGAGAGTTTTTCTGCGCCACCACGGTCGAGACGAAGACCTTCCAGGTCCAGCGCCGGTACTGAGCGCACATGTTGCGACCGTCGAATTTGTGCCTGGGCACTGCGTCCGCTGCCGACGCTTGCCCCTTCCCCGGCCGTCGGCCACCATCTCCCCATGCTGGGATTGATGCAGGACACCCCCCTGACGACAAACTGGATCATGACCCGCGCCGGGCAGTACTACGGCGACAAGGAGATCGTGACCCGCAGGGTCACGGGCATCGACCGCTGCACGATCTCCGACGTGCTGACCGAGGCCGGCAAGATCGGCGCCTATCTCGACTCGGTCGGCATCTCCGCCGATGGGCGGGTCGGCACGTTTGGATGGAACTCCGCCCGCCACCTGGCCCTGTACCTGGCCATCCCGGGGACGGGGCGGGTGATGCACACCCTCAACATCCGGTACTTCGCCGAGCAGCTGATCTACACCGTCAACCACGCCGCCGACGAGGCGATCTTCGTCGACCGCTCCCTGCTTCCCCTGTTCGCCCAGTACCTGCCCAGCCTGAACGACGTGAAGCACGTGATCGTCATGGACGACGGTGCGGATGCCGAGCTGCCCGACGATCCGCGGGTGGCCCGCTACGAGGACGTGGTCAGTCCGGCCGAGCCCATCGATTTCAGCGACCGTGTGACCGACGAGAATCAGGCGGCCGCGATCTGCTACACCACCGGCACGACCGGCCATCCGAAGGGAGTGCTCTATTCGCACCGTTCGGCCTGGTTGCACTCCAACGCGTGTACCACCACGGCCGTCTTCGCGCTCTGCGATCGCGACCGCGTCCTGCCGGTGGTGCCCATGTTCCACGCCAACGCCTGGGGCCTGCCCTACGCCTGCCTGCTCGCCGGGGCGTCGATGGTCATGCCCGGCCCGGACCTCTCGCCCGGCGCAATCATGGACCTGCTCGAGTCCGAGAAGGTCACCATCACCGCCGGCGTCCCGACGATCTGGATGGGCATGGTGCCGCTGCTCGACGGTCGCGACCTGTCGTCGCTGCGACTGATCATCTGCGGCGGTTCGGCGGTGCCGAAGGTCCTGTCCGAGACCTACCGCGAGAAGATCGGCATGCCCATCCGCCAGGCGTGGGGCATGACCGAGACATCTCCGCTCGGTTCGGTCTGCATCGAACGCGGCGAATTCGCCGACGCCAGCGAGGACGCGAAAGCCGACCTGCGGGCCACCGCCGGCATCGCCCCGCCGGGAGTCGAGTTGCGAATCGTGGATTCCGAGACGCGCGAGCCGCAACCCTGGAACGACGAGGCGTCGGGCGAGCTGGAGGCCCGCGGCCCATGGGTCGCCCGGCAGTACTACCGCACGGACGAACCGGGGGACCAGTTCGCGCCGGACGGTTGGCTGCGCACCGGCGACGTCGCGACGATCTCGAAGCTCGGCTATGTCCGCCTGGTCGACCGCACCAAGGATCTCGTCAAGTCCGGCGGCGAGTGGATCAGCTCGGTCGAGCTCGAGAACCAGATCATGGCCCACCCCAAGATCGCCGAGGCGGCGGTCATCGCCGTGGCCCACCCGAAGTGGGGCGAGCGACCGCTGGCCTGCGTCGTCGCCAAGGACGGCGAAGAGCTGAGCAAGGAGGAACTGCTCGCGTTCCTCGGGGACCGGCTCAACAAATGGCAGATCCCGGACGACGTCGTCTTCATCGACGAGGTGCCGAAGACCAGTGTCGGGAAGTTCTCGAAGAA
>JAVHVH010000278.1:0-7211 GCA_032160665.1 Pseudonocardiales bacterium | reverse complement strand
AGCGCCGGCAGCATCGTGAGCCCGCGCCGAAGGAACAAAGGGATACGGCGGCGGATGAAACCCTGCATGACGACCTGGCCCGCGTAGGTGCCCACGCTAGAGGACGACAGACCCGACGCGAGCAGCGCGACCGCGAACGCGAGCGCGGCGCCGCCACCGGCCAGCCGAGCCAGGCCGGCATGCGCGGCCTCGATCGAGTCGACACCAGTGCCGCCGCTGCCGTGGAACAGCGATGCCGCGACGAACATCATGGTCAGGTTGATCAGGCCGGCGACGCCGAGCGCAACCAGAACGTCGAGCCGCTGGAAGCGCAGTAACTCCCGGCGTTCGGTGTCGTCGCGGCAGGCCACCCGGTGCTTCGTCAGGGCCGAGTGCAGGTAGACGACGTGCGGCATGACGGTCGCGCCGACGATTCCCGCGGCAAGCAGGACGCTGTCGGAGCCGGCGAAGTGCGGTGCCAGTCCGCCGGCGATGCCGGCCGGGTCCGCCCCAACCACGACGAGGTCGTAGGCGAAGCCGAGTAGGACGACACCAAGCAAGCCCGCGATCGCGAGCTCGAAACGCCGGTACCCGCGCTGCTCGAGGGCGAGGATCACGAACGCGACGACGGCCGTGATCGCGCCGGCCGGGAACAGCGGTACACCGAAGAGCAGGTACAGCCCGACCGCGGCGCCGACGAACTCGGCGAGGTCGGTAGCCATCGCGATGAGCTCGGCCTGCACCCACAGTCCGCGCGACACCGCCCGCGGGAAATGTTCACGGCACAGCTCTGGAAGGTCCCGGCCGGTCGCGACGCCCACCTTCGCGGATTGGTACTGCACGAGCATGGCCATCACATTGGCGACAACGACAACCCACACCAGGGCATAGCCGAACCGCGCGCCCGCGGAGATGTTCGTGGCGAAGTTGCCAGGGTCTATGTAGGCGACAGCCGCGACGAATGCGGGACCAAGCAGCACGACCACGCCACGAACCCGGCCCCGAGCGCGCAGCATGGCCAGCGCACTGAGCTCATCCAGCACCGGGCGCTCGGCCGGGTCATTCGCCTCGGCCGCCCCCGGCTCTCCGACCGGTGCCGGGGAACTCACCGACACTCACCCGACCGACGGTCCGAGACCCAGCGACTGCGGTGTGCTCGAGTCGGGCGAGGGTTGGTGCAGACCCTCGTCGAGCTGTCCGAACTCGGTCATCAGTGCCCGGCTGCCGCCCCAGGGCGTCTGCTGCTCGGCGACCAGCGTGTTCGTGGTGAGCAAAAGTCCCGCAACCGACGCGCCGTTCTGCAAGGCGGATCGACATACCCGCAGCGGGTCGATGATGCCCATCTCGATCATGTTGCCGTAGCGGCCTTCGAGGGCGTCGAAACCATCGTCGACGCCCAGTTTCGCGACCCCGGCCACGACTTCCTGCCCGAGGTACCCGGCGTTGGTGGCGATCAGTGAGGTGGGTTCGCTGAGGGCGCGGCGCACAATATCTACCCCGACCGCGTAGTCCTTCTCGACCTGGAGTTCATCAAGCGCCGACGCGGCGTGCATGAGGGCCGCCCCGCCACCCGCGACGATGCCCTCGGCCATCGCTGCTCGGGTCGCCGACAGCGCATCCTCGACCCGGTGCTGCAGCTCGGTGAGCTCAGCGTTGGTCGGCGCGCCCACCTTGATGATCGCAACCTTGCCGGACAGGGCGCCGATCCGTTCGGTGAGCACGTCCGCATCGATCCCGAACTTCGCGCGCTCCAGCTCGGCTCGCAACTGCGCGATCCGGAACTCGACCTGCTCGCTGGAACCGGCGCCGCCGATGATCGCGGTGCGGTCCGCAGTGACCCGGACCTGCCTAGCTCGACCGAGCTGCTCGACGGTCATGCCCTCCAGGCTGAAGGCGGACTGCTTGCTCAAGACCTCGCCGCCGGTGATCGTGGCGATGTCCTCGAGCTTGCGTATCCGCCGGTCTCCGAAGCCCGGCGCCTTCGTCGCGACGCACCGGAACACCCCGCTGACGTGGTTGTGCACCAACATGCTCAACGCCGAGCCCTCAATATTCTCGGCGATCAGGACCAGCGGCCGCGGCGCCCGCATCACCTTGTCGAGCAGGGGCATCAGCTGCTGCACCTGGCTGATCTTCTCGCTGCACATCAGGATGTACGGGTCGTCGAGGATTGCCTCCAGACTGGCCGGGTGAGTCACCAGGTACGGCGAGACGTAGCCGTTGTCGTACTCGAAGCCCTCGACGAACTCGACGCTCAAGCCGATGTCGGCGCACTCCTGCACCGTGACGGTGCCGCTTTCGCCTACTGCGTAGAGCGCCTTGGCCAGCACCGCACCGACCGTGTCGTCGTCGTTCGCAGATATCGCAGCTACCTGCGCGTAGTCGGCTTCGGTGCTGATCGGGTGGGCAACGCTGCGCAGGTGTTCGACCAGCTTCACGACGGCGAGGTCGATGCCCCGCTTGATCAGCACCGGGTTGCCGCCCT
Source organism: Pseudonocardiales bacterium (assembly GCA_032160665.1). Classification (GTDB taxonomy): domain Bacteria; phylum Actinomycetota; class Actinomycetes; order Mycobacteriales; family Jatrophihabitantaceae; genus Jatrophihabitans. The sequence continues at coordinate 4,747 of JAVHVH010000278.1, read as the reverse complement.
CGGCGATCGCCTTCATGCCCTCGCGGATGATCGCCTGCGCGATCACGGTGGCAGTCGTCGTGCCGTCGCCGACGATGTCGTTGGTCTTGATCGCGGCTTCCTTGACCAGTTGCGCCCCCATGTTCTCGAACTGATCGCCCAGGTGGATCTCGCGCGCGATCGTGACACCGTCGTTCGTCACCACGGGTGACCCCGTGATCTTCTCCAGGATGACGTTGCGTCCCTTGGGTCCCAGGGTTGACTTCACGGCGTCGGCGAGCTGATCGACTCCTGACAACAGCAAGCTCCGGGCGTCCTCGCCGAATCGCAGTTCCTTGGCCATCTGGTCCTCCTGGGCGTAGGGATCGAGGTGTGTGGACGACCTGACGAAAGGACTAAGGGATGAGAATTGCTCGGCCTCGCACCAGGCCGGCGTCGAGATCGCGCAGAGCATCCCCAGCGGCGTCCAACGGATACGTCTTGGTGTGCAGGGTGACGTTCCCGGCCTGCGCCAGGACCATCAGCTCGGCCAGCTCGTTGTAGGTGCCGACGATGTTGCCGATGATGTTGCGTTCGGTGGAGATGACGTCGAGGGTCGGGATGGTCAGCGTGCCGCCGTAGCCGATGACGAAGTACGAGCCGGCCCGGCGGGTCATCGCGAATGCGTCGTGCTCGGCGCCCTGCTCGGCGACGAAGTCGAGCACGACCTCGGCACCGGCGCCGTCGGTGAGGTCCTTCACCGCTTCGACCTGCCCGCCGTCGGCGACAACCGTGTGCCGCGCACCGAGCTGTTCGGCCAGTTTGAGCGCGTCCGGGTTTCTGTCGACCACGATGATGTTCGCGGCGGTCAGCGCGCCCAGACACTGGATGCCGATGTGCCCGAGGCCGCCGGCGCCGACCACCACGCACGTGGTGCCCGGGTAGAGCAGCGGGATGGCCTTGCGGACGGCGTGGTACGCCGTGATGCCGGCGTCCGCCAACGCGGCGACGTCTTGTGGCTGCGTCGACGCGTCGAGCTTGACGCAGGCCCGTGCGGACGTCAGCAGGTACTCCGCCATTCCGCCGTCGCTGTCGAGACCCGGGAACGAGCTGGCGCTGCAGTGCATGTCCTGCCCCGCCCGGCAGGCTCGACACAGTCCGCAGGTCGGGGTCGGATGCAAGATCACCGTGTCGCCGACCGACACGTTCGTCACGGCCGAGCCCACCTCGTGCACCCAGCCGGCGTTCTCGTGACCGATCGTGTACGGAAGATCGACGTTCATCGCCGCCGCCCACTGGCCTTCGATGATGTGCAGATCGGTGCGGCACACACCCGCGCCACCGACCTTCACCACGACGTCGAGTGGACCCTTGACGGACGGCTCCGGAACGTCCTCGATGACGGGCTGCTGGTGGTACGCATGCAGCCGAACGGCCCTCATCTCTCCTCCTCGCTGTTGACGTCGTCGTGCGGGCGAGCGCCATATCGTTCGCGCAACAGACCTCGGCAAACGCCACCGTTCGCCTCCGCGCTGACTCGGGTCAGCCTGGCCCGCCGCAGATGAAGCGGCAGCGCCTGCGCGCCGACAGCGTCGCCCGTGGTGGCGTCCACGAGCAGAGCCGAGTCATCCGTGGACGGCAGCCCGAGCTCGGCCCGCCGGGACCGCAGCCGCTCACGGTCGGCGGACGGCGGCGCATCGCCAAGGGTGAGCTCGGCGAGTTCGTCGGCCGTCACGCCCGCGGCCAGTAGCGGGCGGCAGACCCGGTCCGTGCCGGCCAGCACGGCCTTGCGCACGAAGTCGGCCCGGAGCTCGTCGAGTTCGGCGGCCGCAAGCCCGTCGAAGGCCGCGACGAAGCCGGACCGGGCCGCGACCCCACCGTTGATCGCATCGGAGGCGAAGTGGTCCTCCAACACCACTTCGGCCCGTCGTACACCCTCGACACGGCTCACCGCGTCGTAGGCGTCGGCGACCATCAGGAACGCGAAATTGGGAGCACAGAAGTACGTCGGCAGCCGCAGCCGCACATCGGCGACCCCGTCGGCCGAGACGGTGCACGACGCAACGAAACCGAGTGAGGTCACGGGTTCGTCCAATTCGGGGTCACGCACCGATGCCAGCGCAGCAAGTACCGCGCTGGCATCGGCCGCGAACGCTGTCACACCCTGGCTCCCTCATCCACCAGCGCCGCATCGTCCTGTGCGGCCGGTGTGCCCGCATCCGCAGGCAGCTGCGCCTCCTTCGGCACGTCGATGCCGTAAAGCTTGGCCGCGTTCAGCCCGAGGATCTTCTTCTTGGTGGCGGTCGTGACCCGCGGGTAGTCGGAGTACTCGTCACTGGGGTAATCCCAGTCGACGAAACCCTCGACCTGCCACTTCGGCTCCCAGATCCCGTAGTCGCTGCCGAAGGTCATCTTGTCCTCCCCGACCCAGAAGAGCAGCTCGCCCATCACCTTGGCGAAGAACTTCGGCCGGGCGTGCATCAGACCGCCGATGACCACCGACAGGCCCGCGTACACATTGGGCTCCTGCGTTGCCATGAAGCAGAAGTCCTCGATCCGCGGTAGGCCCACGTGCTCGACAATGAAGTTGAGCTCCGGGAAGTCCGTCGCGGCATGGTCCACGTCCGACACGTCGAACGCGTCCTTGTCCAGCGGCCAGATCGTCGGCCCCTTGTGGATATGGATGTTCTTGATGCCGAGTTCATGGCACTTCTGTAGGTAGCGGTACGCCTCGGGATCCTTGAGCGTCCAGCCCCGCGAACCGTTGCGCCACTCAGCGGTGTAGAGCTTGACCCCCATCGCTCCCCATCGCTCGACGTTTTCCTCCAACTCCTTCAAGCCGGCGTCGCCCTCGCGCGGATCCCATCGGGTGTTCACGATGAACTTGCCCGGATGCTTCTCGGCGAGTGCGCCATTGCGCTCCGTGGTGTTGAACCCGTGCCGGTACCACTCCTTGAGGTACGTCGGCTGGAAGATCGCCACGTCGACGTGCCCGTCCTGGAAGACGTCCTTCATCAGGTCCTGCTCGGAGTACTTCTGGAAGTGTGCGAGCGTCCAATGGGTCTCGGTCGGGCCGAGCCCCTGGTATGCGTGGAAGCACTCGATCCAGCCCTTGGCGTACTGCTCATGGCCGGGTACCCAGTTCTCTGGACTGGCATCCCAGTAGTGCATATGGCTGTCGACGACGAAGTACTTTTCCCCGTCCTTCTCGTACACGGTGTCCTCCTCGAAGGGATCAACTCGGCTCGGGCGTGGGGATCACTTCGAGGTAGCCGTGAGGTCGAAGCCCAGGTACTCAGCCGCGTCCTCGGGGTTGGCGACCAGGATGGTCCGATCGTCCAGGTGGATCATCCGGCCGTAGTGGGTGGACATGTTCTCCTCGAACTCGGCCTGGTCGAAGTAGCCTTGCTCCTCGCCGAGTGCGTCGGAGATCTCGTCGTACGGAACCTCCATCCGCCGGCCCGCGTCCACCCGGATCATCGACGGCAGCGGCATGACCCGCACCCCCGGCTTGGTGCTCATCACCTCGGCGACAACCTCGCCGACCTGGTTGTTCATCAGCGTGAAGCCGCATCTGTTGGACGCCGTGTTGTCTGATTTGAACGGGCTTTCCGACGTCTTGAACGCGGTCATTGCGCCAGCTCCTTCGGTGTCTCCAGACCTAACCCGGACAGGATGCCGCCGAAGCGGCTCTTCGCACGGTCCAAGCCGTCCTCGAAACGAGGCGGCTTCGCGTCGGGCTGCGACCAGAGTGGCTGCATCGTCCGGGCGGCCACGATGCAACGCGGCACCCAAGCCGAGAGCCACTTCTGCAGGATCGCCTTGTTGTAGTCAGCAAACTCGCGGTCGTTGGTCAGCAGCTCGAACATTGCCCTCGTGTATCGCAGATCTCGTTCGGCGTAGTCGTACTCTTCAGCGCCGACGATCGTCGGTGTGACGAAGTCGCCGTTGCCCGGTGACGCCTGCTGCACGAGTTGGCTGCGGAACAGCTCGCCGACGAGCGGCTCGAAGATCACGTTCGCGGCGAAGATCGCCTCGCACCAGTCGTCGATGGTGGTGAGGTGTTCAGCGAGCAGGCGGACACCCTGCCACGCCGGGTCGCTGTTCCATGCCTCGATGTGGGCCGAACCGTCGAATTCTTCGATCTCCTCGCTCAGCGTCAGGTTGTACAGCGCGAGGTCCTGGGCGGCCCTGATCCGGTGCATGCTGTTCACCGAGATCGCGTTGTTGTGCATGTTCGTGGGCGCCCGACGGTTGGCGTTGGCGAACAGGTAGAGACCGAGACCGTGATCGACGTGCATCCAGGCCCCGACGTTGCGTTCGACAAAGCGCACCCAGTTCCGGTTCCACTGCTCGAACGCCTTGGACTGTCGGGCCGCCTCGATGTTCTGCGTGACCTGCCGCACCACGTTCGAGTTGTAGCGGTAGAGGGACAGCTCCCACTCCTCGTTCGGGTCGCGGAACTCGTGCCACCCGTGCGCCGGCCAGTCGTAGCCCTTGCCACCGGACCCGGGGTACCGCTTCGGAACGGGCCGATCGACGCCCCACGCCTTCAGGACGGTCCAGTCCAACGGATAGCCGCCTCGGCCATCGGAGAACCCGTAGAGCCAGCCCTGGCTGAGGTAGTGCATCGGGTCGGGCTGCACCTCGACGGTCACGTCCTCGTAGTGCGACTGCTTGCGCTTCTGAGGCGTGAAGTAGTTGAAGTTGCGCGCCGTCGAGTCCGGGAACACCTTGGCGCCCGCTTCGGCGTCGGTGAAGACCGGTTTCGGTACGCTGCGCTCCACGG
>JAVHVH010000277.1:0-12183 GCA_032160665.1 Pseudonocardiales bacterium | reverse complement strand
CGACCCGCCTGACTGCGATTGACACCCCCCGATGCCTGTCGCATAGTTCGTCTAATTACTTGCGACGTGGCGTTGCATATAAGGGCGAAGGACGGGCATTGACCACGACCCCTCGGCGTGTTGTCTCGACCGACGGCGTCAGCCTGGCGGTGTACGAGTCCGGCGATGCTGGTGCGCCGACCGTCGTCGCGGTGCACGGTTTCCCGGACAACCACGCGGTATGGGACGGCGTCGTCGACCTGCTCGCCGAGCGCTACCACGTCGTGACCTACGACGTTCGGGGCGCGGGCCAGTCCGACAAGCCCGGCGCGGTGAGCGCATACCGGATGCCCCGGCTCGTCGACGACATCACCGCGGTCATCGACGTGGTGAGCCCGAACGAGCCGGTGCACGTGCTCGGCCACGACTGGGGTTCCATCCAGAGCTGGCCGGCGATGACCCACGAGTCGCTCGCCGGGAGGATCGCCTCGTTCACGTCGATCTCGGGGCCGTCGCTCGACCACTCCGGCGCATGGTTGCGCCGGGTGCACGAGCACCCGCGGGCTTCCCTACGGCAGCTCAGCCACTCGTACTACATCGTCATGTTCCAGCTGCCCGGCCTGCCGGAGTTCCTCGCGCGCACCGGTCTGCTCGATCGTGGCATCCGGATTGCCGCCCGCCGGGCCCGCAGCGCCGCCGCGGTCGGCGTCGAGCCGCCCCGCAGCGTGGCGGACAAGGTCAACGGCATCTCGCTTTATCGGGCGAACATGATCGGCACGGTAGGTCGCCCCCGGCCGGTGCGCACACAGGTGCCGGTGCAGGTGATCGTCCCCGCGAAGGATCCCTACGTGACATCCGACCTCGTGATCGAGGCGCCCAAGCCGTGGGTCGAGAACCTGACCGTGCACCGGATCTCCGGCGGCCACTGGGTCGTCAGCGAGCGGCCGGATGTGATCGCCCGGCTCTTCAGCGGGTTCGTGGACTCGCTGCCGACGACCGGGCCGCCGTCCCGACCCCGAGCCGATCCACGCCGGTCCGGCTCAGCCGACCGGCTCAGATGACCAGATTCCCGGGCTGATCCTGGTGATCTCAGCGGGTCGGCGGTAGACGACCGTCACCTGACCACCGCCGAGCAGCCGACCCGCGTCGCCGAGTTCGATCAGCTGCTCTCGTCGTCAGTGACGTCCTGGCAACGCGTGTCACCGACTCACTTGCGACTCGTGCTGAACCCGGACGCGGAACATCCTGCACGCGACCCGTGCGCGGGAGGTCCAATGCTGCTCGTTGTTCACGTTCACGTTCGAAGCGAGCGACGTGGGGCTCACGTTGGTCGCATCGTGCCAGCGCGATACGGCGGGATCCTCGCCGCTCAGACACCAACGGCGCTCTCGAGGGCGGTCAGCTCCTCATCGAGGTAACCCAGGAGCCGCTGCAGGTGCGGCACCGTGCGGCGGCACCCGGTGAGCCCGAACGCGATCTCGTCCGAATAGCTGGTGCAGGTGATGTTGAGTGCCTGGCCGTCGAGCGGGATCGACAGCGGGTAGAGCCCGTCGAGGCGCGCCCCGTTCCAGTACATCGGCTGGCGCGGGCCGGGGACGTTCGAGATCACCAGGTTGAACGGCGGCCGGACGGTCCCGGTCAACCGCAACAGCGGCCAGATGGCGAGCGGGCTCACGCCGATGGCGCTCATGGCGAGGATCTGGGTGGGGCTCATCGTGCCCAGTGCCTCTTTGCCTTCGAGCATCGATCGATGGACGGTGGCCAGCCGCTCCCCGGCGTCCGGCAGATGGCTGCCCAGGTTGCACATGATCACGCCCACGGCGTTCCCGCCGCCGTCGCCCGACGCCGGCCCCTCACCGTGCAACGAGACCGGGACCATCGCGATCAGCGGCGCGTCCGGAAGGGCGTCCAGGCTCAGCATGTAGTTGCGCAGCGCCCCCGAGCACATCGCGAGCACGACATCGTTGACCGTGGCCTCGCTCGCCTTGCCGACCCGGCGGATCCGGTCGATGGGCCACGACTGCGCTGCGAAGCGGCGGGCCCCGGTGATCGGCACGTTGAGCATCGACTGCGGTGCGGAGAAGGACAGCGAGCCGCTCTGCTCCTTGATCGCGCGGCTCAGGGTCCGGGCGAACGCCGGACCGAGACCGACCGCGTCGTCGAGGACCCGCCGGGCATCCTTGACGGCGGAGCCCCGCCTTTCTTCGCCGCCGCCGTCAGCCTTGCGTCGTGGCGTGCGCTCCCGGGGCGCCCACGGCGGGGCCATACCCCGCTCATCCGGATCGGGAGTGAGCGTCTTCGACAGCATCCGCAACGCCGAGACGCCGTCGACGAGCGAGTGATGCACCTTGAAGTAGACGGCATAGCGGCCGTCGTCGAGACCTTCGATGAGGTGCATCTCCCACAGCGGACGGTGCCGGTCCAGCAGGCTGGAATGCAGCCGGGAGCACAACGCGAGCAACTCGAGAATCCGCCCGGGCCGCGGCAGAGCATTGCGACGTACGTGGTGCTCGAGGTCGAATTCCCGGTCGGTCTCCCAGCCCCACTGGCCCAGCGTCGCGATCGAACGGCGTGGGCGCTTCTGGAACAGCGGGGCGACCTGGTCGTCGAGGATCGCGTCGTCGAACATCCTGCGAACGTCGAGCGCGTCGGCGCCCTCGGGCGGCTGGAACAGTTGCAGGCTGCCGACGTGCATCGGGTGTTCGCGCGACTCGCCCATGAGGAACAGCGAGCTCGTGGGCGCCATCGGCAGCAACATGACCCGATTCTGGCACCGCGGACGATCGCTGGGAAACGGTAGACCGGAGCGTCCGGGTTGACGGTCAGGACGGGTGCGACGGCGACACGTGGATCTCGCCGTGCGCGTCGCTGCAGTTGTCGGCGCGGTGTAGTGCGTCGTCGGCGTGGTCGACCTGCAGCGTGACGTGCGCGATGTCGTAGTCGGCGCGCAGTTTCGTGCGTAACGCCTGCGCCACCTCGTGGCAGTCGAACGCGGGCTCGACCAAGACGTGCGCAGACAGGGCCGTAGCGCGAGAGCCCAGCACCCACACATGCAGGTCGTGCACCTGCGCCACCCCGTCGGCGGCGGCGAGGTCGGTGCCGAGAGCGCTCGGGTCGAAGCCCGGCGGAGCCGCCTCCAGGAACACCCGCCCGGACTCGCGCACCAGCCGCGCGCCCGTCCACGCCATCAACGCGGCAACAGCGAGCGACGCCACCGGGTCGGCGCGCAGCCATCCGGTCCAAACGATGACGAGTCCGGCCGCCAACGTGGCGGCGAAGGCCCACACGTCGGTGACCAGGTGGGCCAGGACGCCCCGGACGTTCAGGCTGGCCCGGTCGGCCCGGCCCGCCAGCCAGGTGGCGACCACGTTGACGACTACGCCCACGACGGCCACGACCGCCACCAGTCCCCCGCGCACGCCGACCGGATCGATGATGCGCCGCACGCCTTCGACGGTGAAGAGCACGGCCAGCAGCAGCAGGGTGATCCCGTTGGCCTGGCCGGACAGCGCGTCCACCCGAGCGAACCCGTAGGTGTACGCGCCGCGCGCCGGCCGCTCGGCGATGCGCGAAGCCACGACCGCCAGCAACAGAGCGGCGGCGTCGGTGAGCATGTGCCCGGCGTCGGCGATCAGGGCCAGCGAATGGGCGATCAGGCCCACCGCGACCTCGGCCGCCATGAAGGCCACGATGACGACCAGCGCCGCGAGCAGCCAGCGTCGGTCCGCCTCACCGGACTGGTGCTGACTGTGCTCGTGGGTCACGGTCTCACTGTCTCACCAACCGGCGTGCAGGGGACGTCCTTCGGCGAAGCCGGCGCTGCTCTGCACGCCGACGACGGCCCGCTCGTGCAGCTCGGCGAGGTTGGCCGCGCCCGCGTACGTGCACGCCGAGCGCACGCCTGCGGTGATCGTGTCCAGCACGTCCTCGACGCCCGGCCGCGCCGGGTCGAGGAACTGGCGGGCGGTGGAGATGCCCTCTTCGAACAGCGCCTTGCGGGCCCGCTCGAAGGCGCCCTCGCCGCTGGTGCGATTGGCAACTGCGCGGGCGGACGCCATGCCGAAGCTGTCCTTGTAGAGCCGCCCGTCCGGCGCGACGTGCAGGTCGCCCGGAGACTCGTAGGTGCCCGCCAGCCAGGATCCGACCATCGCCGCGGACGCGCCGGCCGCGAGCGCTAGGGCAACGTCGCGGGGGTGCCGCACTCCCCCGTCGGCCCACACGTGCCGACCCAGTTCGCGGGCGGTGGCCGCGCACTCGAGTACGGCCGAGAACTGCGGGCGCCCTACGCCGGTCATCATCCGAGTCGTACACATGGCGCCCGGCCCCACCCCGACCTTCACGATGTCGGCCCCGGCGGCGATGAGGTCGCGGGTCCCCTCGGCCGACACGACGTTGCCGGCCACGATCGGGATGTGCGGCGCGAGTGCTCGCACCGCACCGAGCGCCTCGATCATCCGCTCCTGGTGACCGTGCGCGGTGTCGAGCACGAGCAGGTCGATGCCCGTGTCGAGCAGGTCGGCCGCCCGGGCTTTGACGTCACCGTTCACGCCCATGGCCGCGGCGATCCGCAGCCGCCCCTGGGCGTCGAGGGCCGGCCGGTAAATGGTGGACCGCAACGCGCCGGTGCGCGTCAGGATGCCGACCAGGCGCCCGTCAGCGCCGACGACCGGCGCCAGCTTGCGGCGACCGGCGTCGAGCATCTCGAAGGCCCGGGCGGGGTCGAGCGACTCGTCGAGCGTCAGCGGATCAGGCGTCATCACCTGGTGGAGTTGGGCGAAACGTTCGGCACCGGCGCAATCCGATTCCGTCACGATGCCCACCGGTCGGTCGTTCTCGACCACGATGACGGCTCCGTGCGTGCGCTTCGGCAGCAGCGCGAGCGCATCGCCGACGGTGCTGTGCGGCGCAAGCGTCAGCGCGGTATCGACGACGAGGTGCCGCCGCTTGACCCACTCGACGACGTCGCGGACCACGGGCACGGGAATGTCCTGTGGGAGGACGGTGAGCCCGCCGCGCCGGGCAACGGTCTCGGCCATCCGGCGACCGGCGACTGCGGTCATGTTGGCCACGACGATCGGGATCGTGGTACCGCTGCCGTCATCGGTGGACAGATCCACGTCGAAGCGGGACGCGACGTCCGATCGCGACGGGATCATGAACACGTCGTCGTAGGTCAACTCGAATGACGGTGGAGGGCCAGTGAAGCGCACGAGTCCATGATCCTACGCTGGAGCCTCGTGGCGAGCGCAGCGAGCGAGAAGCGGAGCGAGGTGGCGATGAACGCTCGCGCGAAGAGCGAGAAGAACGGCCTGGCGGTCTTCGACATCGACGGTGTCGTCGCCGACGTCCGGCACCGGCTGCACCATCTCGAGGGACGCCGGTCATGGAATGCGTTCTTCGACGCGGCCGCCGAGGACGGCCTGCTCGCCGAAGGTGCTCGGCTGGTGGCAGACCTGGCCCGGGAGCACGAGATCGTGTGGTTGACCGGCCGCCCGGAGTGGCTGCGAGCTGTCACCGAGGACTGGTTGGCCGAACACGACCTGCCCGACGGCGAGCTCTATCTGCGCCCGTACGCCGACTACCGGCCCGCCCCTCAGTACAAGCTCAGCGTCCTGCGCACGCTTGCGCCTCGCGGTATCGCCGCCGTGATCGACGATGACGACGAAGTCGTGCAGGCCGCCCTGCTGGCGGGCTTTCCGGCCGCTCTGGCGGACTGGGTCCCGCGGAGCGGGGCCTTGCGACGCGCCCAAGATAAGGATGGACGAACTTGATGTCCTGTTGTATGGTCAGCGTGAAGCTCAACTTTACGAAAACTTCACAAGGTATCAGGAACCCAGGTCGGCGCCTCTTCGTCCACAACTGAGCGAGTGCGCTGGACATCGACGCTTTTTCGAGCACACTGGACCGAGCCCCACCGGAAGCGATTACAGGACACATGATGATCGAGACCCAGGTCGACAACACGGCCATCCACGAGTGCCTCCACTCCCCGGCATGCCCTACTGCAGCCGATCTTGACCGCGACGCCGCCCACGTCATCTCGGCTCACCCAGAACAGGGTTGGAGCCTGCTGTGCAACGGCGTTGTCGTCTTCGAGGACTTCGGCGAGCTGCTGCCGAACGGCGAGTGCACCGGAGCGCGCCGCGCCGAGCTGCTCATGGCCTCGCCGCACCGCCGCGCAAGCTGACAGCCGGCGCCGTTTCGACGGCGCGCCGCCGGAACCGCACCCGCGCCCCGACCAGGCGCGCGAGGATGTAGATGACGAAGCTGATCCCCGCGACGAACGCACTCGGAGCAACCTGATCGGCCACGAGGCTGGCGAGGATCCCGCCGTCACTGGCCACAACGGCGAAGAGCACCGACAACCCGATGACCGTGGCGGGCCGCGCCGAGAGCCGGTGCGCCGCCGAGGCCGGCGTGACGGCCAGGCTCAGCACCAGCAGCGTCCCGACGATCTGGGCGGCCTCGGTGACGGTCAGGGCAAGGACGAAGAGGAACAGCAGCCCGATGAGCTTGACCCGGACTCCCCGAGCCGACGCCACCTCGGGGTCTACCGAAGCGAACAGCAGCGGCCGGTAGAGCACGGCGAGCGCGACGAGGACCGCGGCGGCGACCACGACCAGGAGCACGATCTGCCCGGTGGTGATGAACAGGATCTGACCGAAGAGCACGCCCGTCGCCTGTTTCGCGGTGTTGGGCAACCTGGTGGCGAGGAACACGCCGAGGCCGAGACCGAACGCGAGCGTCACGCCGATCGCGGAGTCCCGCTCGCGTTCCCGCGCGCCGAGTACGCCGATCGCAGTGGCGACCACGAGGCTGCCGAGCATGGCGCCGAGCACCGGATCGTTGCCCCACAGCACGCCCGCGATCGCTCCGGTAAACGACAGTTCGGCGACGCCGTGCACGGCGAACGCGGCCGATCGAGTGATAACGAACGGGCCGATGACGCCGCTGATGATCCCGACCAGGGTGGCGGCGATCAGGGCGTGTTGAACCTGCGGCAGTTGCAGGTAGGACGTCAGACCCATGACTTGGTCGCCGTCGCCTGCTCGTCGTCGTGGTCATCGTTGACGGGGTGGTGATGGTGCGAGCCGTCGTGTTCACCGTGTGCAGCGTCGGGCGCTCCGACGACCACGATTCGGCCCCGGACCCGCAGCACGTCCACTTCGGTGCCGTACAGGTCCGACAGGGTCTCGCTCGTCATCACCTCGTCGGGCGTACCGATCGCCCAGCGGCCACCGGCGAGGTACAGGACCCGGTCGACGAGCGGCAGGACCGGATTGATCTCGTGGGTCACGAACAAGACAGACGTTCGGGCGCTGCGCCGGCGGCGGTCGATGAGGCTGCTCGTCGCCTGCTGGTGTTGCAGATCCAGGCTGAGTAGCGGCTCGTCGCACAGCAGCACCTGCGGGTTGCCGAGCAGCGCCTGCGCGATGCGCAGGCGCTGCTGCTCACCGCCGGATAACGTGCCTAACGGTGCGTCAGCGTAGTCGGTCCCGCCCACCTCGGCGATCGCCTGGTCGACGCGTGCGCGCGTCGAGCGGTTCGGCAGGCCGGTCCCCCATCGGTGGCCGTCCAGACCCAGGCGCACGAGGTCGCGGCCGCGCAACGGCACGTCGCGGTCGAACGACTTCTGCTGCGGCACGTAACCGACGTGATTGCTGCCCCGCCGGGGCGTCCGTCCGCAAACGTCGACCGTGCCGGACGAGAGGCGCAGCAGACCGAGGAGCACCTTGAGCAGGGTTGTCTTGCCGCTGCCATTGGGGCCGAGCACGGCGAGGAACTCGCCCGGCGCGACATCGAGGTCAAGTCCGGCCCACAAGGTGCGGGCACCGAAGCGAACTGTCGCGTCGCGCAGCACGACGGTGGGTGCGTCAGCCACCGAGAGCCGCCAGAAGCGCCCGGGCCTGGCTGGCCTGCCAGGTCTGGAAGTCCTCGTTCGGTGGCAACGTCTCGCTCACGCCGACGACCGGAACGCCGCCGGACGTCGCCAGCGCCTTCAGCCGGGTCGTCTCGGAGTCGGTCACCTGGTTGTTGTACAGCAGCACCTGCACCGTGTGGGACTTCAGGGCGTTCTCGAACGCTGCGCTGTCGGCCGGGCTGGGGTCGCGGCCGTCCTCCAACGCGCGGGTGAACGACGCCGGGGTGCCCAGGACCAGGCCGGCGGCGTCGACGAGGTAGCCGGGCACCGGCTCGGTGTAGGAGACCTTCGTTCCGGCGTACTTGGCCTTGATCTGCGCGATGACGTCGCGGACCTGCTGCTCACCCTTGAGGAACGTTGCCAGATTGGCCCGGAACGTCTTGGCGTCGTTCGGCCGCTGCTTGGCGAACTCGCTTTCGATGGCCTGAGCCGCCTTCGTGACGTAGTCGGGGTTGTACCAGAGGTGCGGGTTCGAATCGCTCGTCGCGCCCACCAGGTCCGCAACCGTGATGTCGGAGTGGTTTGTGGAGCCGCCCGCGGCGATGAGCTTGGCCATGAAGTCGTCGTATCCCGCGCCGTTGATGATGACCACCTTGGCGTCCTGGATCGCCGCGGCGTCCTGGACATTGCTCTCGAACTCATGCGGGTCGGTGTTCGGGTCGGTGATGATCGACGTGACCTTCACCTGCGAACCGCCGATCTGCGCCGCGATGTCACCCCAGAAGTTCTCCCCTGCGACGACGCCGAGCTTTCCGCCAGTCGAGCCGGCTCCTGAACTGCACGCCGCCAGCAGGGCGGCGGTCACCGCGAGGACGAGGAGAGGCAGGCGGGTCCGTCGAGACGTCATGCCGGCAACGGTACTGGATATGAGAACCGTTCCCAACAGCGGGTGAGCGATCAGCCCCTAAAGACGGTTCGCCCTGCGTCACCGAACGGCTCGTCCCGATCTCGGACGGCCTGCCGGAACCCCGCAGTCGCCGCGCGGGCGGCGAAATCGTGGCCCTCGCCGGTGTGCCGGGCGATCCCGTCGAAGACCGTGCTGAGCATGCCGCTGGTCGCCACGCCCTGGGCCAGCAGCGCGGAGTTGAGCGCGAGCTTGGCCATGATCAGCTGGTTGAGCGGCATTCGGGCGATCCGTTCGAGCAGGATCTCCGTCCGCTCTTCGAGATCCTCGGGCGCGGGCGCCTCGATGGCCAGACCCCAGTCGGCGGCCTCGGCACCGGTGATGGTGTCCCCGGTGAACAGCAACCGCTTGGCCCGCTGGTCGCCCAGCCGGTGCGCCCACATGCCGGCGGCCGGGATGCCCCAGACCCGGGCCGGCGGATAGCCGATCTTGGTGTCGGCCGCGGCGATGATCTGGTCCGCGTACAGCGCGATGTCCGTACCGCCCGCGACACAGAAGCCGTGCAGCTTGGCCACCGTCGGCTTGTTGGCGTGCAACAGGCTGGCAAACCCCCGATTGAACCGGCTCATCATCGCGTAGTCGACCATCGGATCCCACGGCCGCGACGGGTCGTGATTGCGCGCCTGGGCCATCGGGTCGAGGACGGTGCCGTCGCGGGACTGTTGCGGCCGCGCATCGGCCATGTCGTGCTCGGCGAACAGCGACAGGTCGTAGCCCCCGCAGAAGCCGGTCCCCCGCCCCGCCACCGCGATGACGTGTACCCGCGGATCGAGGTCGGCGCGCTCGACTGCGTGCGCGAGGTCAAGCGGGGTGTCGGGTGTGATCGCGTTGCCCTGCTCGGGGCGGTTGAACGTGATCCGCGCGATCCGGCCCGTCACCTCGTAGGTGAGCGTCGGATAGCTGGCGTCCTCGGCCGGCGCGGGACGTCCGGCGAACAGCGAGTCCCGTCGTGCGGTGAGGCCCTGCTGCCAGCCTGGCTCGGTCATGCGTCGACGCGAGCGCGGTCGAGGATCGCGGCGGTGTCCACGCCGACCGGCAGCGTCCCGTACGCCACTCCCCAGTCGCCGCCGAGCCGCGAGCCCACGAAGGCGTCGGCCACCGCCGGATGTCCGTGCCGCAGCAGCAGCGAGCCCTGGAGCAGCATGGCCATCTGTTCGACGATCCGCCGGGCCCGGAACTGCATGTCGGCCTGGTCCGAGAACTGCTTGCGCAACAGCGCGAGGGCGTCGTCGTAACGCGCATCGGTGCCGGCAGCCAGGTCGAGTTCACCGAAGAACGCCTCGATGGCCTCGGGTTCCTTGGCCATCGCCCGCAGCGTGTCGAGCGCCGCGACGTTGCCCGAGCCTTCCCAGATCGACACCAGCGGCGCCTCGCGGTAGAGCCGCGGCATGCCCGAGTCCTCGACGTAGCCGTTGCCGCCCAGGCACTCGAGGGCCTCGACGGTGTGCGCCGAGAGCCGCTTGCACAGCCAGTACTTGGTCACCGACAGCGCGACCCGGCGAAACGCCCGTTCGGCGGCGTCGCCCCGCTCGGCCCGATCGACAGCTCCGGCGATCCGCATGACGACCGTCGACGCGGCCTCGGAGTCGATGGCGAGGTCGGCCACCACGTTGGTCATCGCCGGCTGGTCGATCAGCGCCTTGCCGAAGGCATACCGGTGGGTGGCGTGGTGGATCGCGTGCGCGGTGCCCAGACGCATCCCGCCGGCGGCCATGAGGGCGCAGTCCAGCCGGGTCATGTTGACCATCTCGATGATCGTCGCGACCCCGCGTCCCTCGTCGCCGACCAGCCACCCGGCCGCGCCGTCGTATTCGACCTCGCTGGACGCGTTCGACTTGTTGCCCAACTTGTCCTTGAGGCGCTGCAGGAAGAACGCGTTGCGGGTGCCGTCGGGTAGCACCCGCGGAACGAGGAAGCACGAGAGCCCGCCGGGAGCCTGGGCCAACGTCAGGAACAGGTCCGACATCGGCGCGGACGTGAACCACTTGTGCCCCGTCAACCGGTAGCTGCCGTCCGAATTCGGCATGGCGCGGGTCGTATTCGCCCGGACGTCCGAGCCGCCCTGCTTCTCGGTCATCGACATCCCAGCGATCAGGCCGGCCTTGCCGAGCGGCGCGCGCAGGCCAGGATCGTAGACGCGATTGGTGAGCAGCGGTTCGTACTGCCCGGACAGGGCGGGGGTCGTGCGCAGGGCGGGCACGACGGCGTAGGTCATCGAGATCGGACACAGATGCCCGGCATCGGCGACGCCCCACGCGATCACCTTGGCCGCCCGGGCGACGTGGGCGCCGGGCCGCTCGTCGATCCACGGGGTGCCGTGCAGACCCTGCTCGACGGCCGTGCGCATCAGGTCGTGGTACTGCGGCAGGTAGTCGACCTCGTCGATACGGTTGCCGTAGCGGTCGTGGGTCCGCAGCGTCGGCGGGTGGTCGTTGGCGAGCCGGCCGGCTTCCTGCCAGCGCTCGCTGTTGCCGAGCGTGGCGAGGTCGCGCACCTGGGTTTCGGCCCAGCCCGCGCCTTCCCGGTGTAGGCCCTCGAGCAGCGCCGGATGGGTGCTGATGTCGGTGCCAACGATCGATGGGACCTGGTTGGTGACCTCATGCGTGGGCACGGATGGAACCTCCAATTGCGCGGTGGGCGAAGGCGATCAGGGTGGGAACGGTGTCGGGGTCCTCGGCGCCGGTGGCGAGCGGGCCGACGAGTGCCTCGCCGATCGCCCCGACGAGCGCGGCCGCCACGACCGTCGCGTTCTGCGGCGGAAGCTGGCCGTCGGCGACGCCGCGCGTGATTGCGTCAGCGATGACGTCGCGGAAGGCGACCCGGAACTCGAGGCGCAGCTGCTCGACCGGCGGGTCGACCGGCTCGGCGAGCAGCGCGTACGCGCGGCGGGGTGTCTTCAGCGCGCGGCCGGCGAAGGTCTCGATGACGGCGCGGGTCCGCTCGGTGGCCGACCCGTGAGCCGCGGCCTGGCGCACCGCCTCGACCTCCCGGCCGACGACGACGCGGAACAGCTCGGCCACGAGCCGGCCCTTGCTGCCGAACTGCTTGTGCACCGTTCCCGCCGCGACTCCGGCCCGCGCCGCGACGCCCGAGATGCTGCAGGCGCCGTAGCCCTGCTCGGCGAGCAGGTCGGCCGCGGCGGCGAGGATGGCGTCGCGCTGGGCGTCCAGGCGGGCTTGCACGCCTGGGGTCCGCCGATACGCCATGTGAAGCAGTGAATCACCCGTTCACTGCTTGCCGCAACCCACCCCCGCAACCCACCCCGCAACCCACCCCCGCAACCCACCCCGCAACCCACCCCGCAACCCACCCCCGCAACCAACCCCGGGCTTTGCACCTTTCAGCTCCCCGATCGGTCCCCGATCGGGGAGCTGAAAGG
>JAVHVH010000276.1:0-7577 GCA_032160665.1 Pseudonocardiales bacterium | reverse complement strand
TCCGCGCCGACGCCAGCCGAACTGTCGGCCATGGTCGAGCGGCGGGTCGCCGGTGAACCTCTCGAACACGTTCTCGGCTGGGCGCAATTCTGCGGTCACCGGATCGCCGTCGACGCCGGAGTCTTCGTGCCTCGGCGCCGCAGCGAGTTCCTCGTGCAAGAGGCGGCGAAGCTCGCCGGATCATTGGACCGACCGGTTGTGCTCGACCTGTGCTGTGGCTCGGGCGCGCTCGGGGCCGCGCTCGTCGCGCTATTGGACGACGTTGACCTGCACGCCGCCGACATCGACCCGATCGCGGCGCAGTGCGCACAGCGCAACGTGCCGGCTGCCCAGGTGTACACGGGGGACCTCTTCGACCCGTTGCCCGCGTCCCTGCGCGGGCGCGTCGACGTGCTCGTCGCGAACGCCCCGTACGTACCGAGCGAGGCGGTCGCGCTGATGCCACCGGAGGCCCGCGACCACGAGCCGCTCGTGGCCCTCGACGGCGGGGCGGACGGGCTGGACGTGTTACGACAGGTGGTGGCCGGAGCGCCGCGGTGGCTCGCCCCGCGCGGTCACTTGGTGGTGGAGACCAGCGAGCGTCAGGCCGGGGCACTCGTCGAGGCCGTCACCCAGGCCGGCCTTGCGGCGCGCACGGTCGAGCTCGACGAGTTGAACACCACGATCGTCATCGGCGCGCGACCGGCGCCTCAGCGCAGAGCGGAGTCGGTGACCGGGGCGTAGGCCGGAGGCGCCACGCCACGACGAAGCTGCCACCGGCCCAGCGCCACGGTCCAGGCGGTCCGCACTCCGTACACGCCCCATGCGCACACGGCCAACACGGCGACCGCGACGATGCCGTCCAGCCACCAGTGATTGCCGGTGGCGACGACGACGAAGATCGTGAGGGCGGCGTGGGCCGGGCCGATGAACCGCCATCGGCTCGGGCTGATCCGCCACACGTAGTACCCGACCACGACGGCCCAGGCAACGTGCACCGAGGGCATCGCCGACAGCTGATCGATAGCCAGGCCGCTGCTGTAGACCGACTGGTCGTAGAGCCGGCCGGTGTCGACGATGCCGGGGAGCATCCGCGGCGGAGCGACCGGCAGCAGCTGGATGATCAAGCAGCCCAGCGTCGTCCAAGCCATCACCTGGCGGACCGGCCGGTAATGCTGGCGGTGCCGCACGAACAGCCAGATCAGGAACGTCAACATCATCGTCATGTGCATCGCGGCGTAGTAGAGATTCGCGCCCTCGACGACGAGGCGGTGTCCGAGGATCAGGTGCTGGACGGTGCGCTCGGACGGCAGGGGCAGGCTACCCTCGGCCCGGTCAATCCATCGCGCCCGTTGGTAGGCACCGCCCGTGCCGGTGACCGACACCTCGCCGGCCAGCTGCCAGAGCCCGTACAGGACGCCGATGACGGCGGTCTCGCGGAAGAACGCACCGATCGCTCGGACCGCCCGGTTGCTCGACAGGGCCATGACGCCCCCCGTCGTGGCCAGCGCTGCGGCGACCTCGCCGGAGTGCTGCCAGCTCAATCCGACGGTCTGCACCGCTCAGACCTTGCCCGCTGACCCCGACAACGGGCAAGGGAGAAGGGCCTGCGCTCTCATCGCCTAAGGGTCCGCTGGGCGGGAAGGACGCGGGCGTGGCCCGCCCGTACGTTGAAGAGGTGAGCGCAACCGGGCGGCCCAGTCGGAGTCCGTGGGCCGCGGCTGGCGTGCTCGCCGCGGGCGCGGTTGTGCTGATCGCCGTCTTCGACCTGCTGGGGTGGGCCCTGGGCACGCACACCTCGTCCGCGGAGAACCGGCTGATGCGGCACGTCGAGGAAGGACCGACCGCCGTTGTCACGACCATTGCGAAAGCCTTGTCGACCTTCGGGTCGGACCGGGTGCTGGTCCCGATCGTCGCTGTGGTGGCGATCGTGCTGGCCCTGCGGGCCCGACAGTCGATGGCACTCGTCGTCGCGGTCAGCGCGCTCGGCGGCATCGCACTGGGCGACATCGTCAAACTTTTCGTCGCCCGGCCCCGCCCACCGGTTGACCACCGTCTGGTCACGGTCGCCAGTTCAAGCTTTCCGTCCGGGCATGCGACCCAGGCGGCGGCCATCCTGCCGGCGCTCGCGCTGGCGGCGATTGCGTTCGGGGTGCCGCGACTGCTGGCGGGGGTGGTAGCTGCCGTCGGGGTGATCGGGATCGGCCTGTCCCGCATCTTCCTCGGTGTGCACTACCCGACCGACGTCGTCGCCGGCTGGCTGCTCGGCGGCCTGTGGGTCCTGCTTACCGTCGCGGTGATCACGACTGGGTGGCCTCGCCGCGGTACACCGTCAGAGCCTCACGACGCACCGAGTACGTGACCTTGCTCGGCGCGTCATCGATCTCGCCGTCGCGCGCCAGCATGCCGGCCTCGCCGGTGAGGCGGATGTCCAGTTCGCGACGACGCAACTCGAGGTAGCTCCCGGTGCGGTAGAAGTCGCCCGTCAGCGTTGCCGCAAGCAGACGCACCATCGTCCCGCGTCGCGCGGCATCGACGAAGCGGACATCGAGCTGACCGGAGTCCAGGCGCTCCCGCCACCGCGGCACGAAACCGCGCGGGTGGTAGTCGTTGTTGCCGATGAACAGCAGCAGCAGGCGACGTGGGACCCCGTCGATCACCGCGTCCAGCCGCGGGCTCGTGCGGAGCACGGTAATCATCGCGACCGCGGCCGCGACCGGCTTGCCCAGCGGTTTCTCCCACCGCTCCCGGATCCGCACAAACTCGGGGTAGCTGCCCAGACTCGACGTGTTGAGGAACGGTTGCCCGTCGACATCGCCGACGTCCACCCGCACCGCTCGCCCGGCGCGCAGTGCCTCGATCGAATCGGCCGGTTCGACGAGGTCGAGGTCCTTGGCGAAGTGGTTGAACGTGCCGCCCGGGATCACCAGCAGGGGCAGATCGGCCTCCATCGCGACGGTCGCGGCGCAGGTGATAGTGCCGTCACCACCTGCGACTCCGATCACCTCGGCCCGCTGCGCGGCGTCCTTCAGTATCGCCGTCACATCGTCGTCCGGCCCGACGCTGATGATCTCGGCGTCGGGCAGAGCCTCGGTCAGGTCGGCCAGCAGTCGCCCGTCCGTGGAGCCCGACTGCATGTTGACGATCGCGACCAGCCCCTCGCCGGTAGGACGCGGAGACTGCGGACGACGCGGCTCGCGACCCGGCCGGACCGGGTCCCGGTGGTGGCCCGGCACGACCACCGCGCCGACACCCGCGACCGTCGCTCCCAGCGCGACGCCGGCGACCACGTCACTGGGAAAGTGGACGCCGGTGTAGATCCGCGAGAAGGCGACCGCACCGGCCAGGGCACCGACCGGCAGGGCCAACCATGGCGCCTCGACCGATGCGCCGACCGCGAAGGCAGCGGCCGAGGCCGAGTGTCCCGACGGGAACGAGCTGGACACCGGCACGCGGTGGGCGAGCCGGAGCGCAGGGATGGCCCCGACCAGCGGACGGTTACGGGCGTGGATTCGTTTGCCGACCTGATTGGCGAGCAGGCTGGACGCGGCGATCGAGCCCACTCCGCGCAGGGCCGCGCGGCGGAGCCGGGGGTTACCCGAGGCGGACATCGCGCTGGCGAGCCCCATCCACAGCACGGAGCGGTCCGCCGCCCGCGTCAGCAGCGGCAGACCGGCCTCGATGACGGCTGGTGAGTGGTGTCGGGCCACCCGCGCGCTCGTGGCGACGTCCCACCTGTTCACCGCCAGGGCGAAGCGGCGCATCCGCGCCGAGCGACGACGAGTCACGTGAACGCTCTTGCCCTGGCAGCGGCGAGCGCTAACCCCTGGCTGCCGCAGTGGCGATCAGGCCGAGCGGCTGACCGCATCCGCGGCGGCGGCGAAGACGGCGGGGGCCAGCGCGTCGGCGATCAACGCATAGCCCGCGCTCGAGGGATGGAACCGGTCGGCCGCGAACAGGCTGACGTCGCCGGCAAAGGCGGCCGCGGTGCTGCCGTCGACGTCGGCGACGCGCGCACCCGCAGCCAGCGCCGCGCGGGTTTGGGCCTGGCGCAGCAGCGCGCTGCCGGCCCGCACGACCGCACGCAGCTGGGCGGGCACCCACGGCACGGAGCTCAGGTCAGGCGCGGGAGCCACGACGACCTGCGCATCGGCGGCGCGCAGCGCGCGGACGGCTTCGCCGAGCTGGTCGGCGGCCAGCTGCGGCGCAACGAAGCGGGTCAGGTCGTTCGCGCCGATGACGATCAGCGCGATATCGGCGCCCTCGGCAACGGCGCGTCGGACCTGACCGGCCAACGCGTCGCTGCGCGCCCCCGGTACGGCGAAAACCCGCAGTTCGGTCGGCGTCCCCGCCATAGCCAGTTTGGCGCTCAACCGCGCGCCGACGGTGTCCGCAGCGCGGGCCGCACCCTGCCCGTAGGCGATGGAGTCGCCGAGAACGGCGAAGGTGAGCGTCATCGTGCTTCGACCACGTCCTCAACCCGGGCTGTTGTCTCACCTGCAGTGTAAGGATGGGCCAACAAGCGATCTTGGATCTCATACGGGAGTGCGCACGTGGATTCATGGCCGGGCAGTATCGGCGCCATCACCTTGTTCGTCGACAATCTCGACCTCACGAAACAGTTCTACGAGGACGTTTTCGGGCTGCCCGTGATGTTCGAGGACGACGACTCGGCGGTGTTCAACTTCGGCAACACGCTCATCAACCTGCTCAAGACCGCTGAGGCGCAAAGCCTCATCGTGCCCGCCTCAGTCGCCGACCCCAAGGCCGGATCCCGCATGCAGCTGACCATCAACGTCGAGGACGTGGATGCGGTGTGCGCGGACCTGGCCACCCGCGGGGTGGAGTTGTTGAACGGTCCGATGGACCGGCCCTGGGGAATACGCACCGCCAGTTTCGCCGACCCCGGCGGCCACATCTGGGAGATCGCCAAGTAGGCGCACGGGGATCGGCCGTCACCGCGCGCGCCGGGTCACGCTGCTCTAGCGTCACACCGGAGCCACCACGCCAAGGCGGGGCCGACGACCCTCGGAAGGGGCGACGATGCTGGTCGACGTACCGGTCGGAAAGGACCCGATCGCCTACGTGTGGGGCGAACTCGTGCCGCACATCGGGCCGGCCGCGGCGCGCTTCTCCGCCGCCGTATACGCGCACACCACGCTGGGTCTGCACGAGTTCGAAGCCGCGCGGCTACGCATCGCCCAGGTCAACGGCTGCGTGTTCTGCCAGGACTGGCGGACCGAGCGCGACGGCGAACGCGTCGAGGACGGCTTCGACGAAGCAGTGCGCAACTGGGCGAGCTCCGACACTCTCGATGGCCGCACCCGACTCGCCGCCGAATACGCCGAGCGGTACGCCCAGGATCACCACGGTCTGGACCAGGCCTTCTGGGATCGCATGAACGTGCACTACAGCCAATGCGAAATCGTCGAGCTGACGATGTGTCTCGGCGCCTGGCTCGCATTCGGTCGACTCAACCGCGTCCTCGGGCTGGACACCGCCTGCGTGTTGCCAACCGCCGGAACGCAGTCAGGGACGGCGTAACGCGACGGCCGACGGGTGGATCGGCGCCGGCAGCACGCTGCCGTCCTCGAGATAGGCATCGACTCCGGCCCCGGCCGCGCGGCCCTCGGCGATCGCCCAGACGATCAGGGACTGTCCGCGTCCCATGTCACCCGCGACGAAGACACCGGGGACGGTGGTCTCATAGTTCGTCCCGCGCGCGACGTTGCCGCGCGCGTCGAACTCGACGCCGAGGTCGGTCAACAGCCCTTCGCGCTCCGGACCGACGAACCCCATCGCCAACAGCACCAGCTCGGCGTCCAATTCGAAGTCGGTGCCGTCGACCTTCTCGAAGCGGCCGTCGCGCATCTCGACCTCGTGCGCCGACAGCCCAGCGACGGCGCCGTCGGAGCCGACGAACTCCGCTGTGTTGACGGCGAAAATGCGCTCGCCGCCCTCTTCGTGCGCCGAACTCACCCTGAACATCAGCGGGTAGGTCGGCCACGGTGTCGCGTCCGGGCGGGTCTCCGGCGGGCGCGGCATGATCTCGAACTGGTGGATGCTGCTGGCTCCCTGCCGCAGCGCGGTACCGAGGCAGTCGGCGCCGGTGTCGCCACCGCCGATGATCACGACCCGCTTGCCGTCGGCCGTGATTGGCGGCTCGTCCAGATCGCCTTCCTGTACCCGGTTGGCCCAGGGCAAGTACTCCATCGCCTGATGGATGCCGGCCAGCTGACGTCCGGGGATCGGCAGATCGCGCGCGTGGGTGGCGCCACCGGCCAGCACGATCGCGTCGAAGTCGGTCCGAAGTTGGTCGGCCGACACGTGCACCCCGACGTTGACGCCCGGACGGAACACGGTGCCTTCGGCGGCCATCTGCGCCAGTCGGCGTTCGATGTGCCGTTTCTCCATCTTGAATTCCGGGATGCCGTAGCGCAGCAGGCCTCCGATCCGGTCGTCGCGCTCGAAGACCGTCACCGCGTGCCCAGCCCGGGTGAGCTGCTGCGCGGCGGCCAGCCCGGCCGGTCCGGAACCCACGACCGCGACCCGCTTGCCGGTCTGCGTCTCGGGACGCATCGGCTCGACCCAGCCCTCGTCGAACGCGCGGTCGATGATCTCGACCTCGACCTGCTTGATCGTGACGGGGTCCTGGCTGATGCCCAGCACGCACGCGGCTTCGCACGGTGCGGGACAGAGCCGGCCAGTGAACTCGGGAAAGTTGTTCGTCGCGTGCAGACGGTCGATCGCGTGACGCCAGTCGTCCTTGTACACGAGGTCGTTCCACTCGGGAATCAGGTTGCCGAGCGGGCAGCCGCCGTGGCAGAACGCGATGCCGCAGTCCATGCACCGGCTCGCCTGCTCTTTGAGGGTCTCGGCGGAGAAGTCTTCGTAGACCTCTCGCCAGTCCTGTATGCGCACCTCGACGGGCCGGCGCGGCGGCGTCACCCGATTGCGGTGCTTGAGGAATCCGTTCGGATCGCCCACGAGTCTGTCGCCCCGATCTTCACTTGCAGTGGGCGCACGTCGCTGTCCGCCTGACCTCCCCGCGCATCGTAGACAGGCACGCCTACTTAGCTCCAAATCGGGTGCCTCAGTTCACGTTCATATGCCCGATCCGCGCCGGGCCGGAAGATGTCCCCCGCGCGCCGAACCGATCTCACCAGTTATGTGTGACTGCGGGCACACGTGGGTACCCAGATCGTGTTCCGAGCAGCCAAGCCGGTGCCTCTCGGTTCTGAGCATCCCTGTGAAGGGGGACAACCCATGCAAGCTCCTGTTCGCGTCGTGCTGGCCGTCGGAGGCGGATATCTCCTCGGCCGGACAAAGAAGTTGAAGTTGGCAATCACGCTCGGCAGTTATATGGCCGGGAAGAAGTTGTCGGGCCCGAACGGTCTGCTCGGTCAAGGCGTCGACCTGCTGCAGAACTCCCCCGAGTTCGATCGGCTGCGCGAGCAACTGATGGGCGCTGGGAAAACCGCGGTCGTCTCTGCCGCGGCGAGCCAGATGGGCCGGCTCACCGATCGGATCGAGTCCCGCGGTAGCGACAAGGGCAACGCCCGAGACGACGACGAGGACTACGACGACGCCGAAGACGA
>JAVHVH010000210.1:0-2507 GCA_032160665.1 Pseudonocardiales bacterium | reverse complement strand
GCTCCGATCAGCCATCTCCCCTAGGCGCCCACGGTACGTCCCACTCGGAATCTTGATCAGCAACCTCGCCCGCGACGAGGTGACTGCGTATGCACGGCGCCAGGGCCGGAGCGTTGCCGGCAACGAGCGTTGGCTCTCGCCGAACCTCGGCTACCGCACCGACGATAACTGACCAACTACGACGCCGGACGCCGGGAGTGCCAAGAGTTCTCATCGGCCAATCTCGGCGACACCCAACGCCGTCGAGCAACTTCACACTTCGTGGCATCCGGAGGTCACTCGCAAGGACTGCGACATTGCGTCCCTCTCCAGAAACGACCGTTATCCGGAAACCAGCGACGCGCTGCGCAATGCGGTTGGCTCTCGGACGGACCGCGAGCGCCGCGCCGCCTCTTGTATCGGTCCCACAATCAGTTTCTAGCAAACGGCTCGCGCTGCGGGAGACTGTCGATCAGGCGGGACTGGGCCACCCGGCGCTCAGTAGCGGTCGTCTGGCGCGCGGCGACCAAACAGCCCAACCCGCGTCGACGGTCACGAGCGGCGTAATGATTTGGGCAAGCTGCGTGATTAGGCACCTCACAGGTGATGCGTCAAACGGGGAGGGGACCCGCGACGCGGCGTGGTCTCGTTGGGCTGGGGTTCCATTGCGACAGGCTCAGCCGCGCGAGAACGCTTCGTCCGCGCGACCGAACACCTCTGATGAACAAGCGTATGTCCGAACCTAGCGAGACGGATCGCGTACGGAGGGACGTTGTCGCCTCGGCCCGCGCGGGACGGGCGGGCGCGCGGGCGACGTGAGTACGGCTCGCGCCTTGTCCGGCGTTGACCGTTGAGGTGAGCGGCGCGGCTGCTACGGGGATGCCGGTTGAAGCGTTGGGTAGCGCTGTGGCGGTCGGTGCGGAAGGGCGATCGCGGCAGCTTCGGTTCGGCTGTGGACGCTGAGGTGTTCGAGGATATGTTCGATGTGCTTTCGGACCGTCGCGGCGGAAATGAACAGACGCTGGCCGATCGCGTGATTGGATAGCCCTTCGCCGGCGAGCTGGAGGATCTCCCACTCGCGCGCCGTCAACCTCGGGACGCCGCTGCGGCGCCGCTCGGCGTCGAGGAAGATCTCGTTCAGGTGCGGGCGCAGCAGCCTGAGCAGCATGACGTCGCGGTCGGTAAAGTCGCGCGTGGACGTGCTCATGAAGAGCACCCGACGCGTTCGTCCAGGCGGCGATGGCAGGCCGACCGACAGGCATGTGCGTACCGGCTGGAAGAAGCACTGGTAGGCCTCGGAGTCGCGCAACTGGCGATCAGAATAGAAGTCCGACCAGCGCACCGGGTGTTGATACGCACCGGGTCGCAGCGGATCGGTACACGGCAGGAAGCCGCGGCAGTGCTCGAAGTACTGCGCGGTGTCCTCGTCCTGGCCGGGAGGATCCACTCCGCGTTCACCGCCGGGCACGAGGTACTGGTGCGCGATCAGGCTTTCGTGTACCCAGTCCAGTTCGCACACCTGCACACCCTCGGACCTGATCAACTGATCCAGGTCGTCCAACAGGGCCCACGGGACGACGTCGCCGGGCTCGTCCCGGCCGGCGTCGTCGATGAGCCCGATGACGGCCCGCAGGTCGGACTCTGCAAGTGCGACAGATCCACTCATTGGTCTGACCCCCTTCGGCGGCAACGCTACGGTCAACACTGCCGCGAGGAAATACGCCGCGATGCGTATTCAGCGCCGGGTCGTGCCCGGCCACGGTAGGTCCATGACTACCACCACGCTCACCCAGTCCCCGTCCACCGCATCCCGCCGAGCACCGTACGGCCTGCTGCTTGTCGCGATCGCGATCTCGCTCGTCGCGGCGATCACGATCACGGTCATCGTCCTCGTCACCAGAACGGTCACCGGACCCTCTTCGCCGGGAGGCGGGCCCGGCGGACAGGACAACTCCGGCTGCCGGCCCACCTCGGTCGTCCACTACTGCTGACCGAGGTGCCCTGCCCTACTCCGTGCCGCCTGCCCGGCGGGCAGCAGCCGCATGCCTCGACCGACCAGCTGACCCAGCAGGTGGTCGTTGCGCGTGGAAACGTTCGGCGCACGACGGCTCCGATTGGTGCTCGAGGTCACCTGGCGGTGATGACCATGCACCCGCTTTGCAGCACCGTCCCGGCGAGCCGGTCAGTCGCAGCGCCACCCCGAAGATGGCTCCGGAGAGCGTGTTCGGGTTGCTGCGTTCAAACTCGAGTCGAGCCAGTCCAGCGCGCCGAGCTTCGCTTGAAGTGGCTGGAGTGCTCCCTGCCCGCCGCGTCCCGGTATCGCGCCCGCCAGCGTCCGTCCGACCGCGTCACGATGTTGGCCATGCCGACCTAGCGCGCTGCGCGAGATCGAGGCGCGCGGCTGGCTGTACGTCGGCCGTGGCAAAGCCGAGCATGTGCGCGCGGCCGCCATGACGGTTCTCGCTCTCGACCTCAACCGTGTCGGTGCTGCGCGGCTCGCGGTCGAGAGCAGGGGCGAGCCGTTGGAT
>JAVHVH010000116.1:0-3816 GCA_032160665.1 Pseudonocardiales bacterium | reverse complement strand
GCGCCAGCGAGCGCAGCACGTCGTCGGTGGGTATGCCGCCGGCGTTGCGGATCAGGTGGGCGTCGCCGACCTCGAGGCCGAGCGCGCCGAACAGGTCGAGGCGCGAGTCCATGCACGCGATCACGGTTAGGTGCAGCCGTGGCGTGAGCGGCCGGGGCCCGGGGAAGGCGGCGGTGTACCGCTCGTTCGCCTGCACCAGGTGGTCGATCGCCGACATGCTTGCGAGTCAACCAGATCGGTCCGTGCGGCCTGCGTCACCCCGAGCCGGGAACGGATGCGCCGGGCCTGATCGTTGACCTGACATGCATGGCGTTCAGAACGGTCTCAAGACCGCCGTCCTCTTCGGCGTCCTCGGGGCGTTGTTCGTCATCATCGGGGCCAGCCTGTACGGAACAAGCGGGGCCGTGATCGGGCTCGCCCTGGCCTTCGCAGTCAACGCGTTCAGTTACTTCAACTCCGACAAGCTCGCGCTGCGCTCGATGCAGGCCCGGCCGGTCAGCGAAATCGAGCAGCCGGCGATGTACCGGATAGTGCGCGAGCTGGCGACCTCGGCCCGGCAGCCGATGCCGCGCCTGTACATCTCGCCGACCATCGCGCCGAACGCCTTCGCGACCGGACGGAGCCCGCGCCATGCGGCCGTCTGCGCCACCGAGGGCATTCTGCAGATCCTCGACGAGCGCGAGCTGCGGGCCGTCCTCGGGCACGAGCTCAGCCACGTCTACAACCGCGACATCCTCATCTCGTCGGTGGCCGGTGCCCTGGCCGCGGGCATCACCATGCTGGCCAACTTCGCGATCTTCTTCGGCGGTGGGGGCGACCGCGACCGCAACCCGTTCGCCGGGCTGCTGATGATCTTCCTCGGCCCGCTCGCGGCCGGGCTGATCCAGCTCTCGATCAGCCGCTCGCGGGAGTATCAGGCCGACGAGTCCGGTGCCCGGCTGTCGGCGGATCCCCTGGCGCTGGCCTCGGCGCTGCGCAAGCTGGAGGTCGGCACCGCCCGGCTGCCGCTCAAGCCGACGCCGCGGCTGTCGACCACGAGCCATCTCATGATCGCGAACCCGTTCCGTCCGCGGGGCGGGCTCGGCTCGCTGTTCTCCACGCACCCGCCGATGGAGGCCCGGATCGCGCGCCTCGAGCAGATGGCGAAGTCCGACCCCCGCTACCTGCACTGAGTCGGCGAGGCGCCGTCAGCGGTAGTTGGTGAACTGCAGCGGGACGTCGAGGTCGGCGCCCTTCAGCAGCGCGATGACTTGCTGCAGCTGGTCCTTCTTCTTGCCCGACACCCGCAGCTGGTCGCCCTGGATTGCGGCCTGCACGCCCTTCGGGCCCTCGTCGCGGATCAGCTTGGCGATCTTGCGGGCGTGGTCCTGGTCGATGCCCTGGCGCAGCGTCCCGTTGATCACGTAGATCTTGCCGGACGAGTGCGGCTCACCGGCATCGAGCGCCTTCATCGAGATCGAGCGCTTGACGAGTTTCTCCTTGAACACCTCGAGGGCCGCCTTCGCGCGCTCTTCGGTGTCGGCCTTGATGGTGATGCCCAGCTCGCCGGACCACTCGACGCTCGCGTTGACGCCGCGGAAGTCGAAGCGCTGCGAGAGCTCCTTGGCGGCCTGGTTGACCGCGTTGTCGACCTCCTGTCGGTCGATCTTGCTCACGACGTCGAAGGACGGGTCAGCCATGTCTCGATTACCTCCTGCGTGCTCGGTGCCCACGACCGTAGTCGATGCCGGTCCGGTAGGCTCACGTGCCGTTGCCGGAGGAATCCGGCGCACGGCGGGTTGCCCGAGTGGTCAAAGGGAGCGGTCTGTAAAACCGCCGGCTCAGCCTACGTTGGTTCAAACCCAACACCCGCCACCGCTACAGGCCCCGCATCGGGGCCTGTAGACGGGTCTGGGGAAGTAGCCCGCACGCGCCGACCCCGAACCTCCGGCATTCAGGTTGAGCGCGGCGACACGGTCTCCCCGCCGAGGTATTCGGGGAGCGGATGGGCGCGCTGCCCGCCCGAGCCGGAGGAGTCCAACGAGCAGCGCCGCCCCAAATCAGCCCCCGGTGGCTTGGCGTGCGCCCAGTGACCTGCCCGCTGTCTTCCGAATGGCCACACACAGTGTCCACCTTGAGCGCCAACCGAACAAGGAGTTGACGGGCATTGCCGGGGAACAGCAGCGGGCGGGGGGCGGCCCCCGGTGATCACATCATCCCGACCACGCTCTGCTCATCTCGGCCGATTCGCGCTAGGGTCGGCTCTCGCTGATGATCGCCGGCCTACGGGGGCGACGATCCGGCATCACCTGGGGGGCCTTGATGCGCGCAGCTTCACTCCGACTGCTCACGATCGCCGCGCTCGTAGCGGCGTCCACCACCGCGCTTGCCTCGGCCGCCGGCGCGGCACCCGGCACGTTCACGAAGATCACGACGCCGAGTGGCGCGACGAAGACGATCCAGATCAAAGCGCCGCCGGCGATCACCACGTTGACCGTGTCAGGTCAGGCGTCGTCAGATGTCACGAGCGTCGATATCGACTGCATCCTCGTGTCGGCCAGCGGCCCCGCCGTGACGGTGCTCAAAGCTGCGGTGCCGGTCACCGGCAATGCGTTCAGCGATGTCGTCACGATCCCCAACCTCATTGCCAACTGCCGCATGCGCGCGGTTCCCCACGGCGTCGACACCGGGACCGAGTACCTCGGCGCGTACACCGGGCCGATCCTCTACATGTGGGCGTTCGTCCCGGTGAAGGATGGCTCGACGACGGTGGGCTACCAAGCGCTCGCCGAACGCGGAGACGGCATCGCACTCGCCACTGACGCCGCCTCGTGCGGCCCGGCCCTGATCGCGACCGTCGCACCCCCCACGATGACGGTTCTCGGGCTGGGCAGCCAGGCCTGTACGGTCGCGCTGCCGAGCGGCAACGTCACCACCAGCGGCACGTCGACCGCGAGTTCGATCAAGGTGAGCGGGCATAACGCCTATCTGCCGGGCGCTATCAGCACATACCTGCGGGGCACACTCGCCCTGACGCTCCCGCAGCCGGCCCTCACGACCAGCATGGCGCGGGCGAGCAACGGCGATCTCACGATCACCGAATCGGCGCCGCTGCGGCGGTGCAGTGTCAGCGACCTCTACCCGCCGACGTTGGTGTCCTGCCCGACTCTCACCGGAACCGGCGTCACCTTCAAACGGGTCACGAGCTTGATTCGCGGCTCGCACCAGGTTCGGGTGAGGGACACCTTCACCTCGACCGACGGACATGCACACCCGGTGTCGCTGCAGTACCTGAGCCAGGCAGAGGCACCGGACGCGGGAGCGCCGGGATACCTGTTCCCCGGCCGCGCGCACTTCGTCACCGCTTTGCCCGATCAGGTCATCACTGGTCTCGGTACGAAGGCGGCGACCGTGTTCATCCGTTCGGACATCCGCGCCTTCGAGGGTGAGCAGTCGGCGGATACGCGGGCGCTCACCTGGTCGCGCGCGCCAAGCAAGATCCAGTTCTCCCATGTTGCGCCGACCCGGCAGTTCGCGACGCCCTTTGCGCTGAGTGTGCCGTCGGGCGGGAACGCCTACCTCGGGTTCGCGGTCAGCGACGCGAACCGCACATCCGAGGTCAAGCCGCTCGGGGCCCTCGCGACTGGCGAGATGATGAATACGCCGAGCATCACGTCCCCGGCGAACCACGCTCACCTGCACGGTCACTCGATCACGGTGAAGGGTGGCGTGACTCGTGGGGCGAACGGCCTGCCCATTTCGGTGTCGGTGAATGGCCACGCCGCGACGCTGACCGTTGTCAGCGCGGCACAGGCGACCTACAAGGTGACGTTCAGC
>JAVHVH010000112.1:0-10549 GCA_032160665.1 Pseudonocardiales bacterium | reverse complement strand
GCCGACCGACTCCGCGAGCCCGCCGGACGTGGAGATGCCCGCCGAGTGCTTCATCCGACTCGTCTACGGGCGACTCGATCCGCAGCACACGCCGCCGCTGCAAGCGGACGCCGCGACACTGGACGAGTTGCGCGCCGTCTTCCCTGGACCGTAACGCCCACCACGAGCACAAGATCGTTGTCTGGTTGAAGTCCGGACCCGGTCAGGAGCCTGCTCGCGCGGGTATCCATCCAGGGTGAACCGTTCGCTGCTGGCGGGTCCCGAGGGCCACCCGTTCCATCCCCTGCTGGTGCCGTTACCGATCGGGGCATTCCTGTCGTCGTTGATCTTCGACATTCTCACCAGGACCCGGGCGGACGGCCTGCCGTACCTGGTCGACGGCGCGTTCTGGCTCATCGGCGTCGGCTTGGTCGGCGCTCTTGCGGCGGCGGTATTCGGAGTTGTCGACTTCCGCACCATCCCGCGAGGATCAGCCGCGTTCGCCACTGCGGCCAGACATCTGACGCTCAACGCCGCGGCGTTCGTGCTGTTCGCGATCGGCTATGCGTGGCGCGCCGGCGATCACGTCGAACTGGACAAGACGAAGTGGGGCCAACTGTCCCTGAGCGCCGTCGCCGTTGCTTTCCTCATCGCCGCAATATGGCTGGGCGGCAAGCTGACGTACCACTACGGCATGCGTGTCTCGGGCCGAACCGATCGGGACGAGGGGACCAGCCGCCGCGGGTGATGCCGCGGCTCGACTCTTTGCCCGTCAGGCGTCGGTGAGTTCGCGGGGCACGGCGATGACATCGACGAGCGCTCCGTTGCGCCACACGGTCACTTCCAGGCGGCGGCCGATCGCGTTCTCGACCATGAGTTGCTGAACCGCGGTGCTGGTTGCGGTGTCCTGGCCGTCGACGGCGAGGACGATGTCGCCGACCCGCAGACCGGCCGCCGCGGCGGGGCTGCCGGACACGACTTGGGCAACGCGCAGGCCGGTGCGCCGGCCGAGCTTGCCGGCCAGCGACGGCGGGAGCGACGCCTGGGCGCCGGCGATGCCGAGCCACGCCCGCCGTACCCGGCCCTGGGTCATCAGGGTGGTGATGATCTGGCGAGTGGTCGTGTTGATGGGCACGGCCAGGCCGACGCCGATGCCCGCCACGGCCGTGTTGACGCCGACCACTCGTCCAGCGCTGTTGGCGAGGGCTCCGCCACTGTTGCCCGGGTTGAGCGTGGCGTCGGTCTGGATCACCTCATCGACGACGCGACCGGCCCGAGTCGGCAGCGAACGGCCGAGGGCCGAGACGATGCCAGCGGTGACACTGCCGGCGAAGCCCAGCGGATTGCCCAATGCGACGACGAGTTGTCCGACGCGCAGTTGGCTCGCGTCGCCGAGGCTGACTGGTGGAGGCACCTCGTCGCGGGCGCGGAGCACGGCGAGGTCGGACAGCGAATCGGAGCCGATGACGTCGGCGCGGACCTCGCGCCCGTCGGCGAATGAAGCCTCACTGACCGTGGCTCCCTCGACGACGTGCGCGCTCGTCAGCAGGAACCCGTCGGCAGTGAGCACGCTGGCGCTGCCCGCACCCTCGCCGCGCCGCGTGCGCACGCGCAGGCTGGCCACGCTGGGAAGAACCGTTTCGGCGACGCGCACAACGGCCGCAGAGTACGCATCCAGGGGGTCCGGTGGCGTGCCCGCAGGCTCACGATCGGTCATGTCTTTGCCAACGCGGAGAGGGGCGCCGGCGTACCCGGAGTTCGCTCTCAGCGCACCGAGCCGACGCGTCACGGCAGGAACAGGCGTTGCAGTAGGTCGGTGAGCCAGGTCTGGAACTCCTCGGCCGGCCAGCCAGCGTCGACCACCAGGGAGAGATACGCGTGGGGTGGCAACGCCCAGAGGGTGTCGGCCACCGTGCGCTCGTCGCAACGCAGCGTGGTCTTGGCCGCGAGGTTGGCCGCGACGATGGCTGTGCCGGTGCGACGTTGTCGGGACAGGTCGTTCCAGAGCGCCGCCGCATCGGCGTCCCCGGCCGCGGCTGCTTCGACCGCCCGCATGAGCGGGGCGACACGCGGGAGGATCGAGCAAAGGTTTCGCGCGTGCAGCTCCAGTGATCGCCTCGGGTCGCGCTCGTCGAGCGCTTCGTTGAACCAAGGACGTTCCGCGAGCGGTACCGGCGCGTCGTCACCCGCCATTGCCTGGTCCAGAACCGTCTTGAGGATGACCGGCTTGGTCCCAACGGCGGTGAACACTGTCGGCCGGGCGACACCGGCCTCGGCCGCGATCTCCTCGATCGAGGTCGCGACGTAACCCCTTGTCGAGAACAACTGGTGGGCGGCAGCACACACGAGCCGCGGTGCGTCCCCACGACGGATGCTCGAGCGGTAGGTGCGCCTCTTGACACTCGTCACAACCGGGATAATACTCCAGATCTATTCAGATAGACGGTCAGTCTAATAATCGCCGGAAGGGGTGGATCATGACCGAGACGGAGCAATTCCTCGCAGCGACGATGCCGCGCCTCACCCAGGCGGAGATCGCGTTGCACAACGGGGATCCCACCGAGCGAATCGCCATGTGGTCGCGCAGCGATCCGTTGACGCTGTTCGGTGCCGCCATGGCCGGACGCGGCTGGGCCGAGATCGGCCCGATTTTTGAAGCACTTGGCGAGCAGTTCTCGAACTGCACCTCATACGAGAACGAGATCGTGGCGGCCGGGGCGAGCGGTGACTTCGCGTACACCGTCGCCTTGGAGCACACGACCGCCTCGATCGCCGGTGCCCCGCCGCAGCCGTACGTGCTTCGCGCGACGACGATCTTCCGCCGCGAGGACGGCGAGTGGAGAGTCGTGCACAGACACGGCGACGCGCTGTCCGCTGATTCCGGCAAGGTCGTGGGTCGACTGACAAGCCGGCCGTAAGCAACCGGCGTCCATGGGTTAGGTGGGTGCAGAGGTCGGTGACCGTGCTCTGACCGAGCCCTGACGTCAGCCGCCAACGGCTTGTTCGCGGCTGCACCACCAGCTGGTGCGGCCGCCGACGGTGCTCCTCGTCATCGGCGCGCCGTCGCGGGGGCATAGGGCGCCGGGCTTGCGGAACGGGACGAGGGACAGCGTGTGCACACCGCCGCCGCGTTGCGCCGCCGTGACCGCCCGACGCAGGGCCCGCAGGAGGCGGTCGACTTCGGGACGGGTGAGGTCGCCGGCGGGCCGCGCGGGGTTGATCCGAGCCAGCCATAGGATCTCGTCCGCCAGCAGGTTGCCGACGCCCGCGATCACGTGCTGGTCGAGCAGGCGCGCCTTCACCGGCGCGGTGCCCCGTGGACCCACCGCGCGGAATTCGGCCGGCGTGATCACCGCAGCATCCGGTCCGAGCAACTCGAGCGGCGGGTCGAGACGGACCCGCCCGAGCCGGCGCGGATCGACCAGCATCAGGCGTCCGCCGTCGGCGAAGATCAGCGTGAAGCGCGCCCATCGGTAGTCGCCGGGCGAGCGGCGGCCCTCCCAGTAGTCACCGCCGTCGATCTCGCCTCCGGCGGAGTCGGCGACGACGATCTTGCCTGCCATGCCCAGGTGGATACCGAGGGTCGGCCCGGGCGTGCGCGACCGGCCGGCCGGCGAGGTGTCGCACCACATGCTCTTGCCCTGCCGGTGCGCGCGCGTCAGCCGACGGCCGAGCAGCGCCGCCCGGATCTGCCCGGGCGGATGTGGCCGGCATACGTAGGAATCGGTGTCGTCCACCTCGACGATCCGACGGTCGAGCGCGGCGCGCTCGATGACCGATCGGGCCGACTCGACCTCGGGCAGTTCAGGCACGGCGGGTCGGCGGTGTAGCGATCACACGCCGATCGGGTGCCAGACGGTCTTCGTCTCGACGAACGCATTGAGGCGCGACAGACCGGGGTCAACCGACCAGTCCGTGTCGCGGGGCACGTAAACCCGCTTGACGTTGTCGGCCGCGGCGGCGTGCAGGTCGGCCCGAGCGCCGGGAGGTACGCCGGTGAGGTCGATCGCGTTCACGTCGCGGTGGCTCGCGAGCCACGGCGCGAGCTCGGCCGTGAAGCCGGTCAGCAGGTTCACCACGCCGCCCGGCAGGTCCGACGTCGCCAGCACCTCGGCCAGCGTGATCGCGGGCAGCGGCCGATCCTGCGCCGCAACGACAACCGTCGTGTTCCCGGTCGCGAGCGCCGGCGCGAGCACCGAGACCAGCCCGAGCAGCGACGAGTCCTGCGGGGCGAGCACCGCGACGACGCCAGTCGGCTCGGGGAGCGTGAAGGAGAAGTACGAACCGGCGACGGGGTTCGTGGACCCGACCACCTGCGCGTGCTTGTCCGTCCAACCCGCGTAGTGCACCCAGCGGTCGATCGCGGCGTCCACGTCCGTCGCGGCGCGCTTCGCGGTCGTGTCCTCGGCGGCGGCCACCTCGGCGACGAACTGCTCGCGGCGCCCTTCGAGCATCTCGGCGACCCGGTAGAGGATCTGGCCGCGGTTGTAGGCCGACGCGGTCGACCACTTGCCGAACGCCGCTCGCGCCGCCACGACCGCGTCCCGTACGTCCTTGCGTGAGGCCTGCGCGGCGTGCGCCAGGAGCTCGCCCTTGGCCGACGACACCGGGTACGAGCGACCGGACTCCGAGCGCGGGAACGCGCCGCCGATGTAGAGCTTGTAGGTCTTGCGGACCGTCACACGCTCAGACATCGAGATACGCCCCCAGCCCGTGCCGGCCGCCTTCACGTCCGAAGCCGGATTCCTTGTACCCGCCGAACGGTGCCGTCGGGTCGAAGCGGTTGAACGTATTGGCCCACACCACCCCGGCGCGCAGCCGGTTGGCCATCGACAGGATCCGCGAGCCCTTCTCCGTCCACACCCCGGCCGACAGCCCGAACGGCGTGTTGTTGGCCTTGGCGATCGCCTCGTCCGGTGTGCGGAAGG
Organism: Pseudonocardiales bacterium; assembly: GCA_032160665.1. Classification (GTDB taxonomy): domain Bacteria; phylum Actinomycetota; class Actinomycetes; order Mycobacteriales; family Jatrophihabitantaceae; genus Jatrophihabitans. The sequence goes on along the minus strand of JAVHVH010000112.1, from coordinate 5,642 downwards.
TCAGGACCGACAGCACCGGTCCGAAGATCTCCTCCTGCGCGATGCGGTGCGACTGCGCGACGCCCGTGAACACGGTCGGTGCGAACCAGAAGCCGCGATCGGGCAGCACGCACGGCGGGGACCAGCGCGTGGCGCCCTCGGCCTCGCCGGCGTCGGTGAGTTCGCGGATGCGGGCCAGCTGGGCGGCGGAGTTGATCGCGCCGACGTCGGTGTTCTTGTCGAGGGGGTGCCCGACCCGCAGCGTCGCCAATCGCCGCTGCAGGGCGCCGACGAGTTCGTCGGCGATGGACTCCTGGACGAGCAGCCGAGAGCCGGCGCAGCACACCTGCCCCTGGTTGAAGAAGATCCCGTTGACGATGCCCTCGACCGCTTGATCCAGCGGCGCATCGTCGAACACGATGTTGGCCGCCTTGCCGCCGAGTTCGAGCGTGAGCCGCTTGCCGGAACCGGCAGTGGTCCGCTGGATGATCTTGCCGACGTCGGTGGAACCGGTGAAGGCGATCTTGTCGACGCCGTCGTGCTCGACGAGTGCCTGGCCGATCGACGGGCCGCCGGCCAGGACGTTCACCACCCCCGGCGGTAGGTCGGCCTCGGCGATGATCTCGGCGAGGACCAGCGCGGTGAGCGGTGTCGTCTCGGCCGGCTTGAGGATCACGGTGTTGCCGCAGGCCAGTGCCGGAGCGATCTTCCAGGCCGCCATCAGCAACGGGAAGTTCCACGGAATGATTTGCGCGGCCACGCCGATCGGCTTCGGGGCCGGGCCGAAACCGGCATGGCCGAGCTTGTCGGCCCAACCGGCGTGGTAGAAGAAGTGCGCCGCCGCGGTCGGGATGTCGACGTCGCGGGACTCGCGGATCGGCTTGCCGTTGTCCAGTGACTCCAGCACCGCGAGCTCGCGCCCACGCTCCTGGATGGCTCGGGCGATGCGGAACAGGTACTTGCCCCGCTCGGCTCCGGACATCGCCGACCACGGCCCGTCGAACGCGCGCCGGGCCGCTCGCACCGCGTCGTCCACGTCGGACGGACCCGCCTCGGCCACCTCCGCCAGCGGCTCCTCGTCGGCCGGGTCGATCGTCTTGATCGCCTCGCCGGTCCCGTCCCGGAACTGGCCATTGACGAAGATCTGGTAGCTGGGCTTGAGGCGGGCGATGTCCCGCGACTCCGGCGCGGGCGCGTAGTCGAATACGGGCTTGTCGGCCATCGCTAATCCACCGTCACGTAGTCGGGACCGTCGTAGCTGCCGCTTGACAGCTTGTGTCGCTGCTGCAGCAGATCGTTGAGCAGGCTGGACGCGCCGAAGCGGAACAGCGTGGGGGTGAGCCATTCGTCGCCGGCCACCTCGTTGACCATCACCAGGTACCGCACGGCCTCTTTCGACGCGCGGATGCCGCCGGCCAGCTTGACGCCGCGCAGGTCACCGGTGATGTCACGGAAGTCGCGGACTGCCTCGAGCATCACGAGCGCGACCGGCGGGGTGGCGGCCGGTGTCACCTTGCCCGTCGAGGTCTTGATGAAGTCGCCGCCGGCGAGCAGCGCCAGCCACGACGCGCGCCGGGCGTTGTCGAGGGTGGCGAGTTCGCCGGTCTCGAGGATGACCTTGAGGTGGGCATCCCCGCAGGCGGCCTTCGTCGCCACGATCTCCTCGTAGACCTGCAGGTAGTGCCCGGCGAGGAACGCGCCGCGGTCGATCACCATGTCGATCTCGGTGGCGCCGGCTGCCACGGCATCGCGCACGTCGTGCAGCTTCGTGTCGAGAGATGCGCGGCCCGACGGAAAGGCGGTGGCGACGGAGGCGATCTGCACCGGGGTGCCCTTCAGCGCCGCGACGGCGGTCTCGACCAGGTCGGGGTAGACGCACACCGCGGCGACCGGCGGCGCGCTCGGATCCGACGGATCGGGACGAGCCGCCTTCGCGCACAGCGAGCGGACCTTGCCCGGGGTGTCTGCGCCCTCGAGCGTGGTGAGGTCGACCATCCCGATCGCGGTGTCGATGGCCCAGGCCTTGGCCGTCGTCTTGATGCTGCGGGTGGCCAGTGACGCGGCCCGGCCCTCGGCGCCGACCTGGTCCACCCCGGGAAGTCCGTGCAGGAACCGGCGCAGAGCCGCGTCGTCGCGGGTCACGCTGTCCAGGTCATTGCGTTCCAGCGTCGTCACGATCAAGCCTCCAAGCCTCACTGGATCAGTCTAGGTTCGAATCGTGCAGACGACCGTGGTCGACCATCCCATCGTCCAAGCCAGACTTACCGTGATGCGCGACCAGCGCAGCAGCAACGCCGAGTTCCGTGGGGCGCTTCGCGAACTGACGACGCTGCTCGTGTACGAGGCCACCCGGGACCTGGCGCGGGCCGACGCCCCGATCACGACGCCGGTGGCCGCCGCGGTGGGCGTCGCGATCGCGAACCCTCCGCTACTGGTGCCCGTCCTGCGTGCGGGGCTGGGGATGGCCGAAGCGGCCTTCAACCTGCTGCCGGAGTCCCAGATGGGGTTCGTCGGCCTGGCTCGGGACGAGCGCACCCACGAGCCGCATCCCTACATGGCCTCGCTGCCGGACAATCTCGCCGGGCGACCGGTGATCGTGCTCGACCCGATGCTGGCGACCGGCGGCTCGCTGCAACACTGCCTCAACCTGTTGGTCGCACGCGGCGCCGACGACCTGACGGTGGTCTGCGCGTTGGTCGCGCCCGAGGGCTTGGCGAACCTCGAGGCCAGCGGTCTGGAGGTTCGCGTCTTCACCGCGAGCGTGGACGAACGGCTCAACGACAGCGCCTACATCGTGCCGGGCCTCGGCGATGCCGGCGATCGGCAGTTCGGCCCGCGCTAGCTGTCCGCCATCCGTGACCACATCGTTACGGTGCTGAGCGGTCCGGGCGCAACGTAACGCCCGACTTGTACGTCTGTAAGGACGTGGGGGCGACGAAGCATGTGCGCGTTCTCGGCTTGGTCGCGCTCGCGGGCGTCGTCATCCTCGCCGGGTGTGCTTCAAAGCGGCCGGCTCGGGCCCAGCCGGCGGCCGGCACCAGCAGGCCGCCGGCCACCACGATCGTCGCGTTCCACCCCTACGACGGGGCCGGCCAGCTCTCGGTGAAGGTCGGCGATGCCGGGCGCGGCGAGTGCTGGACAACGAGCATCGCTGATCCGGTGGCCGGCGCCTACCGGTGCTTCGAGGGCAACCGGATCCTCGATCCATGCTTCGCGCCCGCCCACCCGACGGCCCCGATCGAGCTGGCCTGTCTGGCCACTCCCTGGTCAGATGCGGTCATGCTGCGCGTCAACGGGTCGCTGCCCAACTCCGGCCCCGGTGCCAGCCCGTCCCGGCCGTGGGCGCTGGAACTCGAGAGCGGCGTCCGGTGCGTGGCCAGCACCGGCACGGTGCCGTCCGTCCATGGCGTCGATCTCGGCTATCGCTGCACGGACAGCGGCAACGCCGCGATCCAGTCCAGCTCCGGTGACGTGGTCACGGCCGCTTACGCCGCGCCGCGCTCCACCACCCTCGAGACGGTGAGCGTCGACACGATCTGGCGCGGCTGAGGCAACCCCACGGCGGTGGGGCGCGTCCTCATCCTGTGGCACTCTTGATCGCAGTGGAGGCGGACAGCGAAGGGACAGTCGTCGCAGCGACGGCTGCCCTCGCCGACCAGGTCGATCTGCGGGCGCTCTACGACGCGCACTGGCGTTATCTCGTCCGGCTCGCCACACTCCTCGTCGACGACGTCGCCAGCGCAGAGGACGTCGTCCAGGACGCATTCGTCGCCCTGCACCGTCGCTCCGCCGCGTTGCGCGACCCCGACGCCGCGCTGGCGTATCTGCGCGCGTCCGTGCTCAACCTGTCCCGCTCGGTGCTACGCCGGCGCCAGGTCGCCCGCAAGCATCTGAGGGTGGCCGAGCCGGAGGCCACCGCCGGGGCCGACCACGACGTGCTGCTGCGCGACGAGCATCGGGCCGCGCTTGCCGCCGTCCGGGCGCTGCCGCGGCACCAGCGCGAGGTCTTGATCCTGCGGTACTGGTCGGGGCTGTCCGAACGCGAGATCGCCCAGACTCTCGACATCTCGCCCGGCTCGGTGAAGTCGGCCGCCAGCCGGGGCATGGCCACACTCGCCCGCGTACTGGGGGGTGACTCATGACCGACGACGATCTCGAGCGCATACTCGCCCAGGCCTTCGACGCCCAGGCCCGCGCCGCAGTCGACGAATCCGCCCTGCCGCCGGCGCCGCGGTTCACCCAGGCGCCGGCCCGGCGTCCGCACCGGGCCGGCCGGGTACTCGCGCCACTGCTGGCGGCCGCCGCCGTGATCGCGGTGGTGGCCGGCGTTGCCAACATCGGCCGGTCGGAGAACAAACACGACGTGGCCGCTCCTCGAACGGGCGCAGGAACGCACTCCACGCACCTGTCGTCCGCCGATGCGACGGCCAGGCCGCACAAGCCGGTGCACATCAAGTTGCTCAACGCCGACGGCTCCGAATACGGCGTCGGGATGCCGGTCATCGCGTACTTGTCGAAGAAGATCACCAGCGGCAAGGAATTGCAGCGGGCCACCACCGCGACGGTCAACGGCAAGCCGATCCAGGGAGCGTGGTTCTTCGAGCCCTCGAGCTACTACAAGGGTTACCCCATCGAGGCCCATTGGCGGCCGCAGACGTACTGGCCGGCGCACGCGTCCGTGCACGTCGACATCTCGGCCGCGGGCCTGTCCGCCGGCGACGGCCTGGCGTATGACGACAGCCTGATCTCGGACTTCACGACGGGCCCCCGCAACATCTCGTGGGTCGACGACGTGAAGCACGAGATGACGGTGACCACCGACGGCAAAACCTACGGAACCTTCCCGGTGTCGCTGGGTGGGACGGCGACGCCGACCATGCGCGGCATCAAGGTGATCATGGAGAAGGGCCGGGAGGTCTCGATGAGCGGTCCCGGCTATTTCGACGCGCACGTCAAGTACGCGCAGCGCCTGACCTATGACGGGGAGTACCTGCACTCCGCGCCATGGAACATCCCGAACATCGTCAACGGCGTGGATTCCTCGAACGGCTGCACGAACCTGCGGCCGACTGACGCCCAACGGCTGTACCGGTTGCTGCGAGTGGGCGACGTCGTCGAGTACCCGAACGCCACCGGGCCGGCCATGCAGGCCGGCACCGGATACGGCGACTGGGACGTGCCCTGGTCCACCTGGCTGACCGGCGGGCTGGTGCCGACCCGTTAGCCGTCGAGCAGCGCGGCGATCTCGGCGCGCAGCCGGGCCAGCGCCGCGGCCGCGACCTCGGCCGACCCGCTGGGCTCCATGACCTCCAGGTAGGCCTTGAGCTTTGGCTCGGTGCCTGACGGCCGGACCACGACCCGCCCGCCCGACCAGCGCCACCGGACCGCGTCCGTGTCAGGCATCAGGTCCTCGACGGTGACCGACTCGCCCAACAGGGTCGGGGGTGGGATGGCGCGGATGCGGCACATCGTCTCGTCGATGATCGAGAGGTCGTCCACCCGGATCGAATGCTGGTCAGTGGCGTAGCGGCCGTACGTGTCGGCCAGTTCGTCCAGCCGGGCCAGCAGCGTCGAGCCGGCCTGCTTCAACCCGGCGGCGAGCTCGGCGATCCGCAGCGCGGCACTCACGCCGTCCTTGTCGCGGACGAGATCGGGCGCGACCG
>JAVHVH010000081.1:0-2954 GCA_032160665.1 Pseudonocardiales bacterium | reverse complement strand
GTAGTGCAGCAGCGCGATGCGGGCGGTGCGGTTCGGGTCGTACTCGATGTGCGCGACCTTCGCGGGGACGCCGTCCTTGTCGTGGCGACGGAAGTCGATGACCCGGTAGGCGCGCTTGTGCCCGCCGCCCTGGTGCCGCGTCGTGATCTTGCCGGAGTTGTTGCGGCCACCCTTGTTGTGCAGCGGGCGCACCAGCGACTTTTCCGGGTGGTCACGGGTGACCTCGGCGAAGTCCGCCACCGAGGCGCCGCGGCGGCCGGGGGTGGTGGGCTTGTACTTACGAATAGCCATGATCAGCCAATCTGTCCGAACACGTCGATGCGGTCTCCGGCGCGCAGCGTGACGATCGCTCGTTTGACGCTGCGTCGCTGGCCGTAGCCGAAGCGGGTCCGCTTGCGCTTTCCCTGCCGGTTGAGCGTGTTCACGTCGGTGACCTTGACGCTGAACACCTTCTCGACCGCGATCTTGATCTGGGTCTTGTTGGCCAGCGGGTGGACGTCGAACGTGTACTTGTTCTCGTCCAGCAGGCCGTAACTCTTCTCCGAGATAACCGGAGCGAGCAGGACGTCACGGGGGTCGTCAAACATCAGCTCTGCTCCTCATCCGCCGCGTCGGCGTCGGCGTCGGTCGCGTCGGCGTCGGCCTCGGCGGGCGCCTTCTTGGCCGCCGCCTTCTTGGCCGGGGCCGTTTCGGCCGGCTCGGTGGTGTCGCCGTCCGGAGCCTTCTTGGCTGGCTTCGTCGTGTCGACGGCCGGAGCCTCGACAACCGCCGGGTCGTCGATCTCGGCCACATCGGCCTCGCTCGACGTCGCCACGCCCGTGCCCGACTTGCCTGTCGCCGGGCCGGCGAGGAATGCCTCGAGCGCGCCCTGCGTGAACACCACGTCGTCACTGACGAGGACGTCGTAGGTGTTCAGCTGGCCGGGCTCGAGCAGGTGCACCGACGTGTGGTTGCGCAGGCTCTTCCAGGTGAGATCGTCCGTGCGCTCGGCGACGACGAGGATGTGCCGCGCGCCGCTGATCTTGGCCAGCGCCACCGATGCGTCCCGCGTCGACGGGACATCGCCATCGACCAGCGAGGACACGACGAACACGCGGTCGTTGCGCGCCCGGTCGGAGAGGGCACCGCGCAGGGCGGCGGCCTTCATCTTCTTGGGCGTGCGCTGCTCGTAGCTGCGCGGCTGCGGACCGTGGACGACGCCACCGCCGGCGAACTGCGGCGCGCGGATCGAGCCCTGACGGGCGCGGCCGGTGCCCTTCTGGCGATACGGCTTCTTGCCGCCACCACGGACCTCGCCGCGCGTCTTCGTCGAGTGCGTGCCCTGGCGCGCCGCGGCGAGCTGGGCGACGACGACCTGGTGCAACAGCGACACGTTGGTCTTCACGTCGAAGATCTCGGCCGGGAGCTCGATCGAGGTGGCCTTGGCCTTCTCGTCGTGCGGGTTCTGCACGGTGACCGACAGGCTCATGACGACGCCCCCTTCGCGGCGGAGCGGACCAGCACGAGGCCGCCCTTCGGGCCGGGGATCGCGCCGCGGATCAGCAGCAGACCGCGCTCGGCGTCGACCTTGTGCACGATCAGACTCTGCGTGGTCTGGCGCTCGTGACCCATCCGGCCGGCCATCTTCATGCCCTTGAACACTCGACCGGGCGTGGCGCAGCCACCGATCGAGCCCGGGGCACGGTGCTTGCGCTGGACGCCGTGGCCAGCACCGAGACCGTGGAAGCCGTGGCGCTTCATGACGCCCGCGGTGCCCTTGCCCTTGGTGGTGCCGCTGACATCGACGTGGGCGCCGTCGGCGAAGACGTCAACTCCCAGTTCCTGGCCGACCGTGTAGCCCTCGATCGAGTCGGTACGCAGCTCGACCAGATGACGCCGGGGCGTCACGTTGGCCGCCTTGTAGTGCCCGGCGACCGGCTTGGTGACCTTGCGCGGGTCGATCTGCCCGTAGGCGAGCTGGACGGCGGTGTAGCCGTCCTTCTCTTGAGTCCGGATCTGGGTGACGACGCATGGCCCGGCCTTGACGACGGTCACCGGCACGATCCGGTTGTTCTCGTCGAAGACCTGGGTCATACCGAGCTTCTCGCCCAGAATCCCTGTCTTGTCGTTAGCCATTGGTGTTCAGATCTCTCCGCTACTGAATGTTCGCGACAGTTTGGTGTGACTGCCCGGCAGCCGGCCTGTTCTCGCTCACTGGATGTTCACGTCGACGCTGGCGGGCAGATCGATGCGCATGAGCGCGTCGACTGTCTTCGGCGTCGGGTCGAGGATGTCGATGAGCCTCTTGTGCGTCCGCATTTCGAAGTGCTCGCGGCTGTCCTTGTACTTGTGTGGCGAGCGGATGACGCAGTAGATGTTCTTCTCCGTCGGGAGCGGCACCGGGCCGACGACCCGCGCGCCGGTGCGCGTCACGGTCTCGACGATCTTGCGCGCGCTGGCGTCAATGGCCTCGTGGTCATAGGCCTTGAGCCGAATGCGGATCTTCTGTCCCGCCATGGTGGCTGACTCACCTTCACTGTTCTCGGTGCTGCACTTACGGATCGAGCCCGACCGCCTCGGAGACGGTGGGCGCCCGTCCCGGGTGGGTCTCGATCCGGTGCTGCCTGCTCACCGTGCCGAGCCCCACCCGCGGCGGGGTACTGCGTACTACTGGTTGATCTTGGTGACGCGACCCGCACCCACGGTGCGGCCACCCTCGCGGATGGCGAAGCGCAGGCCTTCCTCCATGGCGATCGGCTGGATCAGCTCGACCGTCATCTCGGTGTTGTCGCCGGGCATGACCATCTCGGTGCCCTCGGGGAGGGTCACCACGCCGGTCACGTCCGTGGTGCGGAAGTAGAACTGCGGGCGGTAGTTGTTGAAGAACGGCGTGTGCCGGCCACCCTCGTCCTTGCTGAGGATGTAGACGTTGGCGTCGAAGTTCGTGTGCGGGGTGGTCGTTCCGGGCTTGATGA
>JAVHVH010000056.1:0-15146 GCA_032160665.1 Pseudonocardiales bacterium | reverse complement strand
GCAGCAGCGCGTGGGCGTCGCCCGCGCACTGGCCGCCGACCCGCCGGTGATGCTGATGGACGAGCCGTTCAGCGCGGTCGACCCGGTTGTCCGCGAGCAGTTGCAGAACGAGTTCCTGCGCCTGCAGAGCGAGCTCGGTAAGACGATCGTGTTCGTCACGCACGACATCGACGAGGCGATCAAGCTCGGCGACCACGTTGCCGTCATGCGCGTGGGTGGCAAGCTGGCGCAGTTCGCGCCGCCCGCGGAGCTCCTGTCCCGTCCGGCGGACGCGTTCGTCGCCGGCTTCGTCGGCCGGGATCGCGGCTACCGGGCTTTGGGTTTCGCCGAGGCCGGCGCATTGCCCCTCAACGACGAGACGCCGGTGCGCCTGGGCGAGCAGGTGCGGACCGCGCGTGATCACGCCCGTGACGACTGGGCGCTCGTCGTCGACGCCGAGCTTCGGCCGCAGGGCTGGCTCGCGGTGGGCCGGGTTCCGGAGGGCGCCCTCGCCGGCAAGATCACGCCCGACCTGCTCAACCTCGGCGGGACGCTCGCCCGCGAGTCAGGCACGTTGCGCGAGGCGCTCGACGCCGCGCTGTCGTCGCCGAGCGGCCGCGGCGTCGTCGTGCATGACGACGGCACGTTCGCGGGCACGATCACCGCCTCGAACGTCCTTGCCCGCATCGAGGAACGCGCGGCCGATGTCCGCAAGGACGCAGTCGACGCCGCCACCCGGGATCTCGATCGCGCGGCCGGGGGCGAGACGTGAACGGTGTCTGGCAGTACTTCCGCGACAATCAGTCCGAGATCCTCGACTGGCTGTGGACCACACTCTGGCTCGCGGCCGTTCCCGTCGCGGTCGGGCTGGCGATCTCGCTGCCGATCGGATGGGTCGCGAGTCGCTATCGGTGGACGTATCCGCCGCTGATCACGGTGGCCGGCCTGCTCTACACGATCCCGTCGATCGTGCTCTTCCTGATCCTGCCCGGCATGCTCGGTACGGGCATCCTCGACCCGCTCAATGTCGCGGTGTCCCTGAGCGTCTACTCCGTCGCGTTGCTGGTACGCGTCGTCGCCGATGGCCTGTCGTCGGTCGACGACGGGACGCTGCAGGCCGCGTCGGCGATGGGATACACCGGCCGCCAGCGGCTGTTTGCCGTGCAGTTTCCGCTGGCTGTTCCGGTGATCGGCGCGGGCCTGCGAGTGGCCGCGGTGTCGAACGTCAGCCTCGTCGCGGTGGCCTCGACTCTTGGCGTCAGCCAGCTCGGTTCGCTGTTCACCGCCGGTTACAACGCGACGCGCAACGGCGCGACGCCCATCCTGCTCGGGCTGATCATGTTCATCCTCGTCGCGCTCGTCTTCGACGGACTGATCCTGCTGGCACTGCGCCTGTCGACGCCGTGGCGCCGAGCGGCGGCGGCCCGATGAGAAACCTCGCTCAGGCAGGTGATCTGCCCGGCCTCGGGCTAGTCCCCGGTTGGCTGACCACTGCCTCCCACTGGTGGGGCCAGCACGGGCTGCTTGTGTCCCTGCGCGAGCACGTCGCCTACACCGTGTTCGCCGTGCTCGTCGCCGCGATCATCGCGCTGCCCATCGGGCTGATCATCGGGCACACCGGCCGCGGCGTAGTCGTCGTGGTCGGCCTGGCCAACGGTGTGCGTGCGGTGCCCGCGTTCGGGCTGCTCCTGCTGCTGGTCGTAACGCTCACGCCCAAGATCACGTACACGCACTCGATCGGCTGGCTGGTGGCGATCGGTGGTTTGCCCTACGTCGTCCCGGTCGAGATCGTGCTGATCATCCTGGCGATCCCGCCGATCCTCACCAACACCTACGCCGGCGTGCAGAACGTCGACCCCGAGGTACGCGACGCCGCGAAAGGCATGGGGATGACGGGTGGTGAGGTGCTTCGCAAGGTGGAGTTCCCGATCGCGCTGCCGCTGATCCTGTCCGGCATCCGCAGCGCCGTGCTGCAGGTGATCGCGAACGCGACGATCGCCGCGTTCCTGCCGTTCCTCGGCGGCCTCGGCTACCTCATCTTCAACGGCCTGCCGCAGATCAACGATCCGGACGTCGGCTACCCCGCGATGATCGGGGCGGGCATCTTGGTCGCCGCGCTCGCGGTCACCGCTGATCTCCTGCTCCTCGGCGTGCAACGCCTCGTCGTCTCCCCGGGTGTGTCCGGCCGCTTCCGGGTGCGGGCGACCCCGGCCCTGGCCGGACTCCCCGACCGCGTGGAGGTGGCGCCCGTCAAGTCGTGACCCTTCGCCGCCCTAGGCCCACCACTAGATACGACACGTCTTTCGAGGAGAACCAGATGAAGAGCAAGTTTGCAGTCGGCGCGGCCACGGTGCTGGCGCTGGCGGTGACCCTCACCGCGTGCAGTTCGAGCAAGCCGACGGGCTCGGGAAACTCCAACAGCTCCGGCGCCAGCTCGGCCGGCAGCCTAACGGTCGGCTCGGCCGGCTTCCCCGAGAACGAGCTGCTCGCCGACATCTACGGCGACGCGCTGAGTGCTAAGGGCGTCAGCATCACCAAGAAGCTGAACATCGGTGAGCGTCCTGTCTACTTCAAGGCACTGCAGGACGGGTCGATTGACTTCATCCCCGAATACAGCGGATCGATCCTGTCCTACCTCGATCCGAAGGCGACGGCCAAGAGCCCGGCCGCCGTCGCGGCCGCGCTGCCCGCCGCACTGGGCAGCAAGCTGACCGCGCTGAAGTACGCCGCAGCCCAGGACAGCGACACCATCACCGTCACTAAGGACACCGCGACCAAGTACCACCTCACGTCGATCGCGGACCTGGCGCCGGTCGCCAGCAAACTCACCCTGGGTGCGCCGGCTCAGTTCAAGACGCGTCCAGACGGTGTCCCGGCGCTCAAGTCCGTCTACGGCGTCACCTTCGGGACCTTCACGGTGACCTCGGCAGGTGGAACCGTCACGGTGAACGCTCTGAAGAACGGCAGCATCGACGCCGCCGACATCTTCTCGACCGATCCTTCGATCGCAGCGAACAACTTCGTCTCGCTCCAGGACCCGAAGAACATGTTCGCCGCGCAGAACGTCGTACCGATTGTGACGACCTCCAAGCTGAACCCGACCATCACCGCGGCGGTGAACGCGGTGTCGGCCAAGCTGGACACGGCGACGCTGGCCAAGCTGGTCGCGCAGGTCGCGGATGGCAAGGACGCGGACGCCGTGGCCAAGGAATGGCTGGCCAGCGTGGGCCTGGGCTAGTTCGAGCCATCGCCTGAGGACGTTCGAGCCGGCGACACGCGGACGGGCCCGGCCGGTGCCGGGCCCGCCCGCGCGCCCCGACGATCACGGCACTGGATGCGCGCTCCGATTCCGGTGTAGGCGTCCGGCGATGAGCGACGCCTGCGGAGCGAGGGGCCCCGAGGAGGTCCGATGAGCGGCGGCTGTCTGGCCCAGCAATTCCGGCGCCTGCCTGTGGGACGATAAACGCCCATGAGCGCGGTTGTGACCCTTGCTGCGCCGACGGACGCGGGGGCGCAGCTTCGTCGGCCCGCGCTGGCGTACGCGCGGATCCTGGCCCCGTCCCTGGCCGCTCTCGTCAACGCCGCCGCCTTCTTCGTCGTCCGCCCCAACGTCGGCGATCTGCAGGCCGCGCTCGCCCGTCAGTTGGCCGCGGCGAGCGGCGTGGGCCTGGGCTACTGGTTCCAGTGGTTCGGTGGCGGCACGACGCCGGGCCACTACTCGGTGCTCAGCCCGTACCTGACGTCCTGGATCGGCGCTCCGCTCACCGGCGCGCTGGCGACCGTCCTCATCACACCGCTGGCGTATCGAGCCTTTGCCGACACCAGGTTCCGCACAACCGCCACGTGGCTGGCCACGATCACGTCGGGCCTGAGTCTGTGGAGCGGGCGCATCCCGTTCGCGCTAGGTTGCGCGGCCGCGATCCTGGCTTTCATCGGCGTCCGTGAGCGCCGGATCGTCATCGCGCTCCTCGGCGCGGTCGCGTCGGCGCTCTTCTCGCCCGTCACCGGAGCGTTCATCGTCTTCGGACTTGCCGCGTTCTTCGTGGTCGACCGCGGCTACCGGAAGTTGACGGCTGTCGTCATCGGGTCGTGCGGCGCAGCGTTGCTGTTCGTGGCCGCGTTCTTCGGGACGCCTGGCCCGCAGGGCTACACGCTGGTCGCGAGTCTTACGGTGTCGGCCAGTGCTCTCGTGATGGTGCGCGCGGCCCCGGCTCCGGCCGTGCGCGTCGTCCTGTGGTGCACGACGTTCGCCTCGCCCCTGCTCGCGATCTTCCCGAACGGCATGGGTTCCAACTTCACTCGGCTGCCGTGGATCTGCCTGCCGGCGGTCGTGGTAGCGACGGCCCGGGCGCGGCGTCTCGTCGCGGTGCTCACCACATTGCCGGCGCTGGCGCTGTGCGCGGATGCGACCATCGTCGACCTGCGCCTGTCCAGCCAACCGGCGGCTGCGCGCGCGTACTACAACCCGCTGATCAGCGACTTGCAGAAGCAGCCCGGCATCGCCAACTACCGCGTGGAAGTCGTCCAGGACACCCATATTCACACGGCGGCGTACGTGCTGATCAGCCACGTCGCACTGGCTGGGGGGTACGAGACCCAAGAGGCGAACGCGCTGAATTCGGTGCTCACCTCCAAGAAGGGCCTCGACGCCACCTCGTACAAGGTCTGGCTGGACAACAATGCAGTCGGCTACGTGGCCTTCGACAAGTCCGCGAACGACCAGGACTCGGCCGAATATCGCCTCGTGGCCGCCGGCAATCTGCCGTACCTGACCAGGGTGAGCGAGGGCTCCCACTGGACGCTGTACCGGGTCAGGTATCCGACGCCGATCGTCCCGGCCCCCGAGCGACTGTTGTCCGCCACCCAATCGAGCCTGCGCATCGACGTGCCGTGCGCCTGCACGTTCCACGTCCGGGTGCGGTACTCGAAGTTCCTGGGCGCTTCGACCGAGGAGGCAACGCCCACGTCTGCCGTGATCGCCGACGACGGCACTGGGTGGACGATCGTCAGCACCCCGGCTCCCGGGGTCTACGTGCTCACCGGGAAGCTCAGCCAGCCGTTCGGCCAGTAGGCCCGCGCCGCCCGATGTGACGCACGTCACGGCCCCATTCGGAACTTGAGCGGGGTCGACTCAGTTCTTTTGACAGTGGCTCACGCGGCGAGCAGCATGGCTGGTCAGTGAGCCAATGCGACTGGACCACCCAGAACTACGTCAACAAAGGAGCACCACGACATGGCACGAGCGGTCGGCATCGACCTCGGCACCACCAACTCCGTCGTCTCCGTCCTCTCCGGCGGCGAGCCGGAGGTCATTGCGAACTCGGAGGGCTCGCGGACCACGCCCAGCGTCGTCGCCTTCGCCAAGAACGGCGAGGTCCTCGTCGGTGAGGTCGCGAAGCGCCAGGCCGTCACGAACATCGACCGCACGATCCGCTCGGTGAAGCGCCACATGGGCGACCCGAACTGGAAGGTCGACATCGACGGCAAGTCCTACAACCCCCAGGAGATCAGCGCGCGCGTGCTGCAGAAGCTCAAGCGCGACGCGGAGTCCTACCTCGGCGAGACGGTCACTGACGCCGTCATCACCGTCCCCGCCTACTTCAACGACGCCCAGCGCCAGGCGACCAAGGAAGCCGGGCAGGTTGCCGGCCTGAACGTCCTCCGGATCGTGAACGAGCCGACGGCCGCTGCGCTGGCATACGGCCTCGACAAGGGCGAGACCGAGCAGACGATCCTCGTGTTCGACCTCGGCGGTGGCACGTTCGACGTGTCGCTGCTCGAGATCGGTGAGGGCGTCATTGAGGTCAAGGCAACGTCCGGCGACAACCACCTCGGTGGCGACGACTGGGACCAGCGGGTCATCGACTGGCTGGCGGACAAATTCAAGGCCGCCAACGGCATCGATCTGACGAAGGACAAGATGGCGATGCAGCGGCTGCGTGAGGCCGCGGAGCGCGCCAAGATCGAGCTCTCGTCGAACCAGCAGACGAGCATCAACCTGCCGTACATCACGCAGGACTCCGAGAAGAACCCGCTGTTCCTGGACGAGTCCCTGTCCCGAGCCGAGTTCCAGAAGATCACCGCGGACCTGCTCGAGCGCACCCGCGCGCCGTTCCAGAACGTCATCAAGGACGCCGGGATCAGCCTGAGCAAGATCGACCACGTGGTCCTCGTCGGCGGCTCGACCCGGATGCCGGCGGTCGCCGAGTTGGTGAAGGAGCTCACCGGCGGTCGCGAGCCGAACAAGGGCGTGAACCCGGACGAGGTCGTGGCCGTGGGCGCCGCGCTGCAGGCCGGCGTGCTCAAGGGCGAGGTCAAGGACGTCCTGCTTCTCGATGTGACCCCGCTGTCGCTGGGTATCGAGACCAAGGGCGGCATCATGACCAAGCTGATCGAGCGGAACACGACGATCCCGACCAAGCGCTCGGAGATCTTCACGACCGCGGACGACAACCAGAACAGCGTCCAGATCCAGGTCTATCAGGGCGAGCGCGACATCGCGGCCTACAACAAGAAGCTCGGCATGTTCGAGCTGACCGGGCTGCCCCCGGCGCCGCGCGGCGTCCCGCAGATCGAGGTCACCTTTGACATCGACGCCAACGGCATCGTGCACGTGTCGGCCAAGGACCTGGCCACCAACAAGGAACAGGGCATGACGATCACCGGCGGCTCGGGCCTGTCCAAGGACGAGATCGACCGGATGATGAAGGACGCCGAGGCGCACGCCGAAGAGGACAAGCGGCGACGCGACGAGGCGGAGATCCGCAACTCGGCCGAGGGCCTGCAGTTCACCACTGAGAAGTTCCTGGCCGAGAACGGCGACAAGCTGCCCGAGGAAAAGCGGATCGAGCTGCAGGCGGCCGTCGACGAGCTCAAGAAGACGCTCGAGGGTGCCGACTTCGAGGCCATCAAGGCCGCGCAGGACAAGGTTTCCGCCGTCGCCTCCGAGGCCGGTGGGGCGATGTACGCCGCCGCCCAGGCCGCGGGGGACGATGCCGCTGGTGCTGCGGGCGCCGGACCCAACTTCACCAAGGACTCCGGCTCGTCCGCTCCCGCCGACGACGGTGTCGTCGACGCCGAGGTCGTGGACGAGGGACCGGCCGAGGAGACCAAGTGATCGGTGACCACGACGCGAGGAGCGGGGAGGAACAACCGGAACGCGTCGTTGTGCGCGACAAGCGCAGGATCGATCCCGTCACCGGGGCCGCCCGACCCGCCGATCCCAACGCGGTCGGGGAGCCGGCTCCCGAGCGCGGCCAGGCGCCGATGGTCGAGGCCGCGCTGCTCGACGAGCGGACGGCCGACCTGCAACGCATTCAGGCCGAGTACGCGAACTACCGCAAGCGGGCCGAGCGCGACCGGTTGGCCGCGGGCGAGCTGGCCGTCGGCCGCACGCTGGCCGAGTTGCTGCCGATCCTCGACGACATCGACCGCGCCAAGGCGCACGGCGATCTGAGCGGAGCGCTCAAGGCCGTGGCCGACAAGCTCGACGGGGTCATCGCCAAGCTCGGCCTGGTCGCCTTCGGGGAGGTCGGCGAACCGTTCGACCCGGCAATCCACGAGGCAGTCCTGCACGACGAGAGCGACGAGGTGACGGTCCCGACCTGCACGACGATCATGCGGCGCGGCTACCGGCACGGCGAGCGGCTGCTTCGCCCGGCAATGGTGGGAGTGAGCGATCCGGCGCCAGCCGCGCCGGCGCCCGGCGAAGCCTCGGTCGAGACGCTGATCGAGGCGCCGGTCGAGACGAGCGGGGAGTCGACGATCGGCGAGGACGAGATCCGGCCCACGGTGACCGACCCCGACGCACACCGGGAGTAAGCACGACAACCGAGCAGCAGCAACGGAGGAGGTGACGCCGAGATGAGCACGAAGGACTACATCGAGAAGGACTACTACAAGGCGCTCGGCGTCACCAAGGACGCGACGCCCCAGGAGATCAAGAAGGTCTACCGCAAGCTCGCCCGCGAGCTGCATCCGGACAAGAACCCGGGCAACGCCAAGTCGGAGGCCCGCTTCAAAGAAGTCTCCGAGGCCTATGACGTCCTGGCCGACCCGGCCAAGCGCAAGGAGTACGACGAGGCCCGCACGCTGTTCGCCGGCGGCGGTGCGTTCGGCGGCTTCCCAGGTGGCGGGGCGCGGACGACGGCGAACTTCGACGTCTCGGACCTCTTCGGCGGCGGCTCGAGCAGCAACCTCAACGACCTGTTCGACGGGCTCTTCGGGTCCGGCGCTGGGCGCGGGGGAACCCGGCGGGCCAGCAGCCCCGGACCGGTCCGCGGCCAGGACGTCACCGCCGAGATCAACCTCAGCTTCGAGCAGGCCGTGCACGGCGTCACTCTGCCGCTTCGGCTGTCCGGGCCGGCGGCTTGCACCACCTGCCACGGTCTGGGCTCAAAGCCCGGCACCGCGCCCCGCCCGTGCGCCCACTGCGGGGGCAGCGGCTATGTCAGCCGCAACCAGGGCGCGTTCGGCTTCAGCGAGCCCTGCGTCGAGTGCCGGGGAACCGGCCAGATCATCGACGACCCCTGCCCGGACTGTGGGGGCAGCGGGGCCACCACGCAGACCCGCACTATCAACGTCCGGATCCCCCCGGGAATCCGCGACGGGGCCAAGGTCCGGGTCTCGGGCAAGGGCACGCCGGGCGCGCACGGAGCTCCCGCAGGCGACCTGTTCGTCCTCGTCCACGTCGGGGCGCACTCGCTGTTCGGCCGATCCGGTGACGATCTCACGCTCACCGTTCCGATCACGTTCGTCGAGGCGGCGCTGGGCACAACCCTGCGGGTGCCCACGCTGGACGGCTCGGTCGCGCTCAAGATCACCCCCGGGACGCCGTCGGGCCGCACCCTGCGGGTTCGCGGGCGCGGCGTGCGCGGCCGGGGCCACAACGGGGACCTGCTCGTGACCGTCGAGGTCGCGGTGCCGCAGAGCATCGACGGCGAGGCGCGCGAAGCGCTGGAGAAGTTCGCCGCGACACATCCTGACGACCCGCGCCCACAGATCACCGCCGCGTTGGGAACCACGGGGAGGACTGATCAGGATGGTTGACCGCCGACCCAGAACCGGTGCCGTCCCCGAGGACGCCCCGGTGTTCGTCATCTCGGTTGCCGCCGAGCTCGCCGGGATGCATGCGCAGACGCTGCGCCAGTACGACCGGCTCGGACTGGTCACCCCCGGGCGCACCGGCGGCGGCGGCCGGCGCTATTCGGCCCGCGACGTCGCGTTGCTGCGCGAGGTGCAGCGGCTCTCGCAGCACGAGGGCGTCAACCTGGCCGGCATCAAGCGGATCATCGAACTCGAGTCGCACGTCGACGCGCTGCGTCAGCGCGTGGCCGAACTCAACGCCGACCTGGACCGGGCCCACGCCGAGCTCGCCGCCCGCCGCGGACCGTCCACCGCGCTGGTGGTCTGGAAACCGCAGCGCCGACGCTGACCAGTCGGCCGCGAGTCAGCGGCCGAGGTGCTCGCGCAGCGCCGTTCGCCAGTCGCGCGGCGCGCCCAGCCCGCTCGCCGTCCACGACGCTGTCGACAGGACCGACCAGGCCGGGCGCGGCGCCGGACGCACGAACTGCGCCGACGTCACCGGGCGCACCCGAGACGGGTCGGCGCCCACTGCGCGGAACACCTCCTGCGCGAGGTCGAACCAGGACGCGGTGCCGGCGTTCACGTAGTGCAGCCGCCGCGTCGGCACCGACGCCGAGCTGAGCGCGATCAGCGCGCCGGCCAGATCGCGAACCCACGTCGGCGAGCCCACCTGATCGGCCACGACGTCGACCGTGTCGCGCGAGCGTTCCAGCGACACCATGGTGTCGACGAAGTTGGACCCGGGGCCGCCGTAGATCCACGCGCTCCGCACGACGTAGGAGTCGGGTAGGGCCGCGAGCACCGCCTGCTCGCCGGCCAGTTTGGTGCGGCCGTATGCGGTGCGCGGACCGGTCGGATCGTCCGGCTCGTACGGGCGATCCCCGGTCCCATCGAACACGTAGTCGGTGGAGACGTGGATGAGCCGCCCACCGTGGCGCGCAAGGGCAGCAGCAAGCAGCCCGGGCGCGACCGCGTTCGCGGCGTGCGCGGCCGGCTCGTCCGTCTCGGCCGCGTCCACCCCGGTGTACGCGGCCGCGTTGATCACGACGTCCGGACGGATCGCGTGGACCACGTCCCCGACGTCAGCGGCTGAGGTGAGGTCGAGGTCGGCCCGGGTCAGCCCCACCACGTCTTCGGCCGGGAGCAGCGACACGAGGTGCGTCCCGAGCTGGCCGCCGGCGCCGGTGACGAGCCAGCGGGTCACAGAGCCGCCCGGGCGCGCAGGGGCTCCCACCACTCGCGATTGTCGCGGAACCACTTCACCGTCAGCGCCAGGCCGTCCTCGAAGGACATCTGCGGGCGGTAGCCGAGGGCAGCGATCTTGGAATAGTCGACCGAGTAGCGCAGGTCGTGGCCGGCGCCGCGGGGATCGACGATGTGCTCGACGTAGCTCCAATCCCGCCCGGTTGCTTCCAGGAGCAGCTCGGTCAGCGCTCGGTTGGACAGTTCGCGCCCGCCCCCGATGTTGTAGATCTCGCCTTTCGCGCCCTTCTCCGCGACCAACGCGAGACCCCGGCAGTGGTCGGCCACGTACAGCCAGTCGCGGACATTCGCCCCTTTCCCGTATAGCGGCACGGTCAGCCCGTCGAGCAGGTTCGTGACGAAGAGCGGGATGACCTTCTCGGGAAAGTGGAACGGGCCGTAGTTGTTCGAGCAGCGCGTGATCCGCACGTCCAGGCCGTAGGTGACCGTGTACGCGCGGGCGATCAGGTCGCCGCCGGCCTTGGCGGCGGAGTACGGGGAGTTGGGCAGCAGGGGGTGGTCCTCGGTCCATGACCCGTCGGTGATCGATCCGTACACCTCGTCGGTCGACACGTGCAGGACCTGATCGACGCCATGGCGCAGAGCCGCGGCGAAAACCTGCTGCGCGCCGAGGACGTTCGTCGTGACGAAGTCGCTCGCGGCGCCGCCGATCGAGCGGTCGACGTGCGACTCGGCCGCGAAGTTCAGCACGATGTCGTGGCCGGGCAGCGCGGCGTCCAAGGCGGCCGCCGAGCAGACGTCACCCTGGACGAAGCGGTACCGGGGGCTGTCGGCGACCGGTGCCAGGTTGGCGAGGTTGCCGGCGTAGGTCAGCTTGTCGAACACCGTGACGTCCGCGCCGGCGAAGTAGGGGTACTCATCGGCGATCAGGGAACGCACGAAGTGCGAACCGATGAACCCGGCGCCGCCGGTCACAAAGACCCTCATGGTCGGCACCTTCTCGACCGGCTCACCCGGCCGACAGACGGGGGAGGTGGGCGTCCTTGGCCGAGATGCAGCCCGGGTCGTCCACGTCGATCGGCAACGGCCACGGAATCGCGAGACCCGGGTCGAGGGGGTTCACCGCGACGCCGGGCATGCCGGGGTCCCATTCGGCGTCCAGGCAATACAGGTACTGGCAGCCGCCCGCGCTCGTCGCCTGAAATCCGTTGCACACGCCCGGTGGGACGAGCATCTGGATGCCCACCTCGACGGCGACGGTCACCACCGTGCCGAACGTCGGTGACTCCGCCCGGGCGTCGACGAAGGCACCGAACGCCGCACCCCATGCGACGCCGGTGAGCTTGGTCATCGCCTCGCCGTGCATTCCGCGCACGGCACCCTGCCGCGTCCACGTCATGTTCACCTGCAACCAGGGATTCCGGACGGGCACGCCGAGTTCGGCGAAGCCGGTGGTCCGGAAGAACTCGCGGACGGTGCCGCGCTCGTCGGTCACCGCCTTGGTCGCGATGTGCCACAGTCCGCCAATGGCGGTCTCGGTCACGATCATCGGGTCGATCTGTGCGGCCACGCGTCAGCCCGTCTCGACGAAGTCGGCGACGGCCTGCCGCAGGTAGCCGCCGTAGCTCGACGTGCCCATCTCGTCGGCGAGCTCGAGGGCCGCCTCCGGCGAGATCCACCCGCGGTGCATCGCGATCTCCTCGAGGCATGCGATGGTGACGCCCTGGCGGTGCTGCAGCACCTGCACGAACTGGCCGGCCTCCATCAGCGAGTCCTGCGTCCCGGTGTCGAGCCACGCGGCGCCCCGCCCGAGGTCGACGAGGCGGGCCGTCCCGGCGTCGAGATACCGGCGGTTCAGATCGGTGATCTCGAGCTCGCCACGGGCGGACGGGGTCAGACTGCGGGCGTACTCGACCACGCGCTCGTCGTAGAGGTACAGCCCGGTGACGGCGAGGCTCGACCGCGGCTTCTCCGGCTTCTCCTCGATGTCGACCAAGCGGCCCTGGCTGTCCAGCACGGCCACGCCGTACCGCTCGGGGTCCCTGACCCGATAGCCGAACAGGCTGCACCCGCCCGCCCGCTCGACGTCGGCGACCGCGGCCGACAGCTGCCCACTCAACCCCTGGCCGAAGAAGATGTTGTCCCCGAGCACGAGAGCCGCGGGCTCCCCGGCGACGTGGTCGGCACCGATCAGGAACGCCTGGGCGAGGCCGTCCGGCGACGGCTGGATCGCGTAGGTGAGGTTCAGTCCCCATTGACTGCCGTCGCCGAGCAGACGGGTGAACTGCGCCTGCTCGACCGGAGTGGTGATCAGCAGGATGTTGCGGATGCTGGCCAGCATCAGCACCGAGATCGGGTAGTAGATCATCGGCTTGTCGTAAACCGGCAGCAGCTGTTTGCTGACCGCGCGGGTGATGGGGTGCAGCCGCGTGCCCGCGCCACCGGCCAGGACGATCCCCTTCACCCAAGGGAGGCTACTTGTCCGCCGGTTCGGGGAAGACCAGCCCGGCCGGGGCGCGTCCGCGGAGAGTTTGACTTGAGCGGAACGGACTCAACTCTTGAGACGTTGCCCCTATGAGCGCTTCGGCGCAAGTGACACGACTACTCCCGATGAGGTGAACTACTCGCATGGACATGACCACCCGCAGCACGCAGGCGGTTAACAGCGCCGCTTCCGACGCTAAGGAGCGGGGCAATCCCGCGGTGGAACCGGTGCACCTGGCCGTTGCTCTGCTGGACGACAAGGAAACCCTGAGCCGTCCGCTGCTGCAGGCGGTGGGTGCTGACCCGCAAGCCGTGCGCGCGGACCTGGGACGCCTTCTCGACAAGCTGCCGTCCGCCTCGGGTGCGTCGGTGTCGGCGCCGGCCGCGTCGCGCACGATGCTGGCCGTGCTGGGCGCCGCGCAGCGCGAGGCCCGTGACCGCTCGGACGAGTTCGTATCGGCCGAGCACCTCCTGCTCGCTCTGGCCGACCAGCCGGGCGACGTCGCCGACGTCCTCAAGCAGTACGGTGCCACGCCGAGTGCGTTGTCCGACGCGTTGCAGTCCGTCCGCGGCTCGCAGCGGGTGACGACCGCCGATCCCGAGGGCACGTTCCAGGCCCTGGACAAGTACGGCAACGACCTCACCGAGGCCGCCCGCGAAGGCAAGATCGACCCGGTCATCGGGCGCGACAAGGAGATCCGGCGCGTGGTCCAGGTGCTCTCGCGCCGCACCAAGAACAACCCGGTGCTCATCGGCGAACCCGGTGTCGGTAAGACCGCCGTCGTCGAGGGCCTGGCCCAGCGCATCGTCCAGGGTGACGTTCCCGAGTCGTTGAAGAACAAGCGAGTGATCGCCCTCGACCTCGGCGCGATGATTGCCGGGTCCAAGTTCCGCGGCGAGTTCGAGGAGCGGCTCAAGGCCGTCCTCAACGAGATCAAGGACTCCGGCGGTCAGGTGATCACCTTCATCGACGAACTGCACACCGTCGTCGGCGCCGGTGCCACCGGCGAGGGCGCGATGGACGCCGGCAACATGCTCAAACCGATGCTGGCCCGCGGCGAGCTGCGCATGGTCGGAGCGACCACGCTGGACGAGTACCGCGAGCACATCGAGAAGGACCCCGCGCTGGAACGGCGCTTCCAGCAGGTGCTGGTCGCCGAGCCGTCCGTCGAGGACACCATCGCGATCCTGCGCGGGCTCAACAGCAAGTACGAGGCGCACCACCACGTCGACATCAGCGACGGCGCCCTGGTCGCGGCCGCGACGCTGTCCGATCGCTACATCACCTCGCGCTTCCTGCCCGACAAGGCCATCGACCTGGTGGACGAGGCCGCCTCGCGGCTGCGCATGGAGATCGACTCCAGTCCGGTCGAGATCGACGAGCTGCGCCGCGCGGTGGACCGGCTGAAGATGGAGGAGATGGCGCTGCAGAAGGAGACCGACGCGGCGTCCGTTGAACGGCTCGCGAAGCTCCGCGCCGAGAAGGGCGATCTCACCGAGAAGCTGGAGGCGCTCAACGCTCGGTGGGAGCGCGAGAAGTCCGGCCTGAACCGGGTCGGCGACCTCAAGGAGCAGATCGACGACCTCCAGGGACAGATCGACCGCGCCCAGCGCGACGGCGACTTCGAGACCGCATCCCGGTTGCTGTACGGCGAGCTGCCCAGGCTGCAGAAGGAGCTGGCCGCCGCGAGCGAGGCCGAGTCCGCGGTGCCGGACGAAGACGTCCTGGTCAAGGAGCAAGTGACTGCCGACGACATCGCCGAGGTCGTCTCGCAATGGACCGGCATCCCGGCCGGGCGAATGCTCGAGGGCGAGACCGCGAAGCTGCTGCGGATGGAGGACGAGCTCGGCCGGCGCGTCATCGGGCAGAAGCGCGCTATCCAGTCGGTGTCCGACGCGGTGCGACGGGCCCGGGCCGGCATCTCTGACCCCGACCGCCCGACCGGCTCGTTCCTGTTCCTCGGCCCGACCGGCGTCGGCAAGACCGAGTTGTGCACGGCGCTCGCGGGCTTTCTGTTCGACAGCGAGGACCACCTGATCCGCCTCGACATGAGCGAGTTCATGGAGAAGCACTCGGTGAGCCGGCTGATCGGCGCGCCGCCTGGTTATGTGGGCTACGACGAGGGCGGCCAGTTGACTGAGGCCGTGCGCCGGCGCCCGTACAGCGTGGTGCTGTTCGACGAGGTCGAGAAGGCGCACCCGGACGTGTTCGACGTGCTGCTCGCGGTGCTCGACGACGGTCGGCTGACCGACGGTCAGGGGCGGACGGTCGACTTCCGGAACACGATCCTGGTCCTCACCTCGAACCTCGGCTCGCAGGTGCTGATCACCGACCTGCCCGACGAGTTGAAGCGCGCCGAGGTGATGTCGGTGGTGCGCGGGCACTTCAAGCCCGA
>JAVHVH010000048.1:0-26399 GCA_032160665.1 Pseudonocardiales bacterium | reverse complement strand
GATATGTCGGAGGGATTTTGGTGCAAGATCCATCAGCTCTGTTCACGATGAGCGCCCGGCCGGAGCTCGTGCGGCCGGTGCTCATACATGCGCTCGACGGCTTCGTCGATGCCGGCAGCGGCCGCCGGCTAGCGCGGGAACACCTGCTTAACGCGCTCGATTCCGAGCTGCTGGTCACCTTCGATGTGGACCAGCTGATCGACTACCGGTCACGGCGGCCCGAGATGACGTTCACGACGGATCATTGGGATGGCTACGCCGCACCCGAACTCTCGGTGCACGTGGTTCAGGATCTCAACGACGTGCCATTCCTGTTGCTGCACGGACCCGAGCCGGATCTCCAATGGGAGCGATTCATCGCCGCGGTGGGCACCATCGTTGCCGAACTCGAGGTGCGGGTCATGATCGGGCTCAACGCAATCCCGATGGCAGTGCCGCATACGCGGCCACTCACCGTGATCGCTCACGGCAGCCCACCCGAACTGGTCGCTGACTATCCCAAGTGGCTGCCGACAATCCAGGTACCAGCCAGCGTTGGGAATCTCGTCGAGTACCGCCTCGGCGAAGCAGGGACACCGGCATGCGGCTTCGCCGCTGCGGTTCCGCATTACCTGGCCCAGATCGACTATCCCGACGCGGCACACGCGTTGCTCGGCTGCGTCGCGCGCGCCAGCGACTTGTCGCTACCGACCGAGGCGCTCGTCCAGGCTGCGGAGGCAACGCGGGCCAATGTGGACAAGCAAGTCGCGGAATCCGAGGAGATCACGAGCCTCGTCCGTGCTCTCGAGCGGCAATACGACGACATGACAGCCGGACGAGGCAGCCGACTACTAATCGATGGCGGCCGGCTGCCGACCGCCGAAGAACTCGGGGCTGAGTTCGAGCAGTATCTGTCCGGCCAGACGAATACCGACGAGGATCCTCCGCAGCAGTGACCCGGTCGCAGCCTCCGCGCGCGATCCGTTCTGCGCGGGTGACGGCGAAGGGACGCGGCGCGCATATGTTCGCGTTGCAGAGCTGTTCGGTAGCTGCTCGGTGGCGCCAGATAGGGCACGATCCCGCCATCCGTCATCGACACGCCGTCGCACGACCGTCCGCCGCGGTCGTAAGCATCGAGCTCGGCGATGGGGAACGCCGCCTGCTCCATGGCATCTAAACGGTGCCCAGGCCGAACCCTCCTAGCGATCCAGCTGAGGGCATTGAAGCCTCACGAACGCTCAACCAGGAACGTCACGCAGCCCGTGCGGCCTCGAGTGACGCCCCATCCACGGTTAGCGTGACATCGATGTTTCCCCGCGTGGCGTTCGAATAGGGACACAGCTCATGCGCCCGTTGCATGAGGTCAGCCGCCTCGGCCGACGACAGGTTCGGTGCGTGCAGGTCGAGCGCAACCGTCAGGCCCATGCCGCCGTGCCCGGTCGGTCCTAGCCCCACTCGTGACGCGATGCGCGAGGCGGACGCGTCGAGCTTCCGTCCGGTGGCGACGTTCAGGAGCGCGGATTGGAAGCAGGCGGCATAGCCGACCGCAAACAGTTGCTCCGGATTGGTGCCGGTGCCGCCCTGGCCGCCTAGGCCTTCAGGGATGGACAGGTCGACGTCGAGCCGACCGTCCGATGTCCGGCCGTGCCCTTCCCGTCCCCCTTCGACGACTGCCTCGGCTGCGTACAGAGTCTTCATGTTCTCCAGCTTCCTATCGCGGGATCTTGTGCATCGTCCTGACGGCTATCAACGTTCAAAGCCGTGCGTTGCTTCCGGGTCGGTAGGCCCTAGCGGGACGAGCGGAATCCCGCGGCCCGCGGCCCGTTGCCGATATTCCGGGTAGCGCGGCCAGAAGTGCTCGGCTACCGGCCGCGGTCCTGGACGAGAACGTCGGGATGGGCGATGAGGTTGGCGTACCAGGACGGGTTCTTGAGCGCCCCTCCGGCCGACGCGACCGCGAGGCCAGACTTCGCCCCGATCGTGGTCAGAAATGACGACCGGCCGATTCTTCGAGGGTGTTGCTGGCAGCCGCCGTGGGGCGCACAGCGGGGCATCCAAACCGTCGGCATCGACCGGGTCATCGCCCACGCAGGCGTCGCCAAAGGTTCGCTGTACTACTCCTTCTCCGGCAAAGACGAGCTCGTCCACGAACACCTCACCCATCGCCACGGCACGTGGGCCTGGCGAGCGGCAGATCGCGATCGTCCAGCGTCAGGTATCGGGTGCGATTCGCCAGCCGGCGTCTACTCCAGTCCGCTGCTTGATTGGGTTGGAGCTAGGTGGGCTCGCGGGGTCGTGGGACGACCAGTCCGGTCTCGTAGGCGGTGACCACGGCCTGGGTGCGGTCGCGGAGTCCGAGTTTGGTGAGCATGCGGCTGACGTGGGTCTTGACGGTCTCTTCGATGATGACGAGTCGCACGAAGGTTTCTGGGTTGGTGAAGTCCTCCTGGGCGGTCAACAGCCCGGCGAAGCCGTCGCGTACGACTTGGTGTCAGGACTTTGGACCCGACCTCACGGCTTCACGTTGACTTTACATCTCTCGAAAGGCATCCTGGTTGTAGGCAGTTCGCTGGAGGATTCGGGGGGAATCCACGGCTGGCCGCGCATCATCGGGGGGCGATGCGTGTCTGTGTTCGGAAGGGCAGTGCGGTCGCTCTCAGAGGAGAAGCGGCCCCGCCAGACCGGCTCAGCCTGCCGCATACTTCGCCGGATTCTCGCCCGATGAGAACTACGGGCTCGTCGACCCCCCACGTGGAGACGTGATGTCGTCGACGACCGCCAGCCCCGTGTGGCCGGTATGCCAGGACGCGCTCGGCCTCGATCCGCGCCCGGTCGACGGGCGTGCGGTGTGGTACTGCGACGCCGGGAAGCACATCGTGAGCCGAATCGGAGAACTCCGCTCACCCGGCGGCCGAAAGACCGGCTGACCAGCGCAGCCGGCATCGCGCTTGACCTCGCCGTATGGGTCAGGCGCGCCGTTGGCGAGGCGTCGATGTGGTGCTGCGTCAGCTCTCGACTCGGGTGAAGATCGTCGCGCTCACGTTCCGTGACCGACGTTCTTTCTCCGTTTGCGGAGAATTATCCGAGGGTCGTCGGTGTGGTCACCCTGACGAACTCTTGCTACCCCTTCGGCGGTACCCCTACCTAGGTGAAACGGAGGGTGTCGAACATCGGCTCGTTCGCCGCTGTCTGAGAATCGTTCTTGAGAACGGGCATGCTGGGGCCATGCGCAAGCACGGGCTCGTCGCGATCGCGTTCGTCTGCGTGATCACCGCGTGCTCGCCGATAACCAAAGGAGAGGGGCACGAGTCGCTTCTCATCCTGAAGTCGTTGATCTACGGCAGCGAGATCGGGGCGTGGGCGCACGACGGCAATCCGGCCGTAGATCCGAGGAGCGGCATTCCCGCCAAGACGAAGGCGGCCGGTATCCCGGTGATCAGGTTCGCGGTCCCCGATTGCTTCATCGACGAACACTGCGGCACCGACCACCACGCGGGCACGGTGCTGCGCTCAGACTTCGACCACGCCGTGCGGGGCATCACGGTCACCGACCGCGCGGTGCTGTGGCTGAAGATGGTCCCGATCGCGGCGGACCTGAACCACGGCACGGTGTTCTGCCCGCCGTGGACGGGCGACGCTGGGGGCAACCTCCCGTTCTACGAGGCACAGCTCGCCGAGGTACGGAAGATCGGATACACGGGCCCGGTGGTCATCGAGCTCAACAGCGAGATGAACTACGTCTGCTGGCGGACGTGGCGCTCGCAGGGCGCACGCATCACCAGCGCCGGCGCGGTCGGCGTCTCGAAACGGATGGGTGAGCACTACGCGGACAACGCCACTCCACTGCGCAACTACGCCAACTCACTGGGCTTCTCGGAGGTCGTGATCGGCGACTACATCGGCGTCGCCGGTGGGCCAAATTGGGGTCAGTCCTGTAGGGCTGATCCGTCGAAGCCCTACGGCTATGCCTGCGAATATCAGGCACGATGGATCGACGAGTTCAACACCGCCGTAATCAAAGCAGGAGTCTTACCACCGGACTTCGAGTCGGTCCACGCCTATCCACACTCGGCGGACTTCGCCGGCATTCCCTACGTGTTCGACGACAAGATTGCCTACGCCTTCTACCGCAACTGGATCATCAGGTCACGGGAACGAGTCACAGCACTGTGGGGACCGCAGGCGGGCAACAAGATCAGGTTCGCGATCAGCGAGTGGAACGCGGGTTCCTCCAACTCGGGCGGCGCGTGGGCCGGGTGGACAATCGCCGGGAAGCCGGAAGCGTTCTACCGAGGATGGCTGCACATGCTCGCCGGCGACGGCGAGCTGACCGACTCCGGCACGAGGTACTGGAACGCCAACCTGTTCCTGATCGCGGGCAACAGTGATACCGGCACCGGGCGTTACTACAACATCATTCGTCGCGATGGCAGTACGCCACCCTGGTACGACACGTTCAAGACGATGAGCACCACCGATCCTCTCCGGTAGCACCGCGGCGACCTCGGTCGGTGCGGCCGCGACGCGGGGTCTACAGGAGCCCACAACCTGAACTCGTCCGTTCCGATCAGGGCAACCGGATGCGCCTGGACCCGCCGGCCACCCACTCGGTGCTGCCTCGTTCGTCGAGGTATTCGAGCAGCGGGATCACGACGCGCCGCGTCGTACCGAGCGCCTGGCGCGCCGCGCTCGTCGTGAACGGCTGAGGCAAGCTGCGCAGCCGGATCAGCGCCTGCTCGGCGGCGTCGGGCAGCAGGACGATGTCTCCGGCGATCCGCAGCAGCACGCCCCCCTTCTGTGCAGCCGCGAGCTCGCGCGGTCCTAGCCCCAGGGCGTCCAGTTCATAGCGTTCGGGCGCCGCGAACGGCGCGGCCCGCAACCGCTCGACGAGCGTGCGCAATCCAGCGGCGCCCCGATCGAGGTCCGCGACGACACCCGGGCGGCTCACCCGCCCGTCGACGCTGCGTAGCCCCGCTGCGTCGATGACCGCGGAGACGACCGGAGCATCGGCGGGCAGCCCGAGCCCGCGTCCGAGCACCGGGATGGGGACTGCGGGGTCGAGGGCGTTACGTTCGGCCCAGTCGTCGACGAGTTGCGATGCGCGAGCCACCCAGCCGTCCCAGGTTGACGCCGCGACAAACCAGCCGCCCACTTCATGGACGCCGTCGAGTTCATCAAGGGGGACGCCGACGCGGACCAGGTGGTCGCGCCGCACTGTGCCCCGGCGCTCGACCTCGGTCCGTGCGTCGAGGCGTCCGGTCGCCGTTCGGAGTTCCGCCGCACGCGTCCGCGCGGCCCCGCGCCGGGTGAGCGGCGGAGGATCGGCGTCGAGCACGAGCGCGCCGGCCGCGACGGTCTGCCGCCCGGGGTCGCGCAGAACTGCCCGATCGCCGGCCTGCAGCGGCAACGTCTCGGCCGAGGTCAACCGGACCACAGAGTCGCCCAGCGGCCGCACCCGAACGGGAACTGTTGCTGTCCCGACGTGGAGCATGAGTTCGGCCGGCAGCCGGGCCGTGGTGTCGACGCGGACGTCGAACGCGCGTGTCAGGTGCCACGAGTGGGGGCTCAGCAGCACGTCACCACGCCCGATCTCGTCGCGGGGCAGCCCGCGCAGGTTCAGCGCGACCCGGGCGACGGCTTGGACGCGATCCCGCTCGGAGTTCATGACCTGCATGCCGCGCACGGTCACCGATGTGCCGCGCAATGCCAACTCATCGCCGTAGGTGATCGAGCCGGCCGTGAGAGTGCCGGTAACGACGGTGCCGGCGCCGCGCACGGTGAAGGAACGGTCGATCCAGAGCCGGACCCGGGCGCTGGGGTCTGGCGCGGGCAGCGCAGCGACGAGACGGTCGAGCGCCTTCCGCAGCTCAGTCATGCCGAGCCCGGTCCGCCCGGAGACGGTGACGTGGTCGGTCTCCCCAAGGCTGGAGGTAGCGATGCGGGCGCGGGCCTGCGCGACGGCGGCGGCCGGGTCGGCCAGATCGCTGCGGGTCACTGCGAGCAGCCCATGCCGCACGTCAAGTGCGTCCAGCGCGGCAAGATGTTCCTCCGACTGGCGACACCATCCCTCGTCGGCCGCGACGACGAACAACACCGCGGGTGCTGGGCCGATTCCGGCGAGCATGTTCGCGATGAACCGCTGATGCCCGGGAACGTCGACGAAGGAAAGCTGCGCGCCGGAAGGCAGCGTCGTCCACGCGAAGCCGAGATCGATCGTCATGCCCCGACGGCGCTCCTCGGCCCAGCGGTCGGGCTCCATCCCTGTCAGTGCGCGCACCAACGTCGACTTGCCGTGGTCGACGTGACCGGCGGTGGCGACGACGTGCACGGTCAGCGTCCGGTCACGGCGAGCACCGCGTCGCGCAGTGCCTCGTCCTGGCTGGGCGGGATGCAGCGCAAATCGAGCAGGCAGCGGTCACGTTCGATCCGGGCGATCACGGGGACGTGGCCGGTACGCAGCCGCTGCGCGAATTCCACGGGCAGCGCGACCGCCCAGCCGGGTAGCGGATAGCCCGGGGCAGCTCCGCCGCCGACCGCTCCGACTGACTCGACGACCGAGCCGCCGAGCACGTCGGCAAGCAACTCGCAGCGCGCGCGCAGATCGTCGGCGTCGGCGTCGACGTACTGCCGGATTGGGGTCGCCGGACCGTTGAGGGTGGCCTCGACCGCGGCGATGGTCAACTTGTCGACGCGCAGCGCCCGCGCCAGCGGGTGGCGGCGCAGCCGGTCGATCGTGTCGGCGTCGCCGCACAGCAGGCCCGCCTGCGGGCCGCCCAGCAGCTTGTCGCCGCTGCAGGTGACGACCATCGCGCCAGCCCGCAGCGTTGAGGCGACGTCCGGCTCGCCGGGCAACGAAGCGCAAGGGGCGAGCAGGCCACTGCCGATGTCGGCGATCACCGGCACGCCTAGGCCGGCGAGTTCGCCAACCGCGACGGAACTGGTGAAGCCCTCGATACGGAAGTTGCTCGGGTGGACCTTCAGCACCGCACCGGTGTCCGGCCCGATCGCCGCCGCGTAGTCGGCTGGGGTCACCCGGTTCGTCGTGCCGACCTCGCGGAGCCGGGCACCGGTCGACGCGATCAGGTCGGGCAGCCGGAACCCGTCGCCGATCTCGACCAGCTCGCCCCTGCTGACGACGATCTCGCGGCCCGAGGTCAAAGCCGTGGTCGCCAGGACCAATGCGGCCGCGCCGTTGTTCACAACGTGCACGTCACCTGCGTCCGGGATCGCGCGGCGCAGCGCGTCGAGCATGCCCCGCCCGCGTCGTGCCCGCTGCCCGGTCGCCAAGTCGAACTCGACGTCGACGTACCCGGCCGCGTCGCTCAGCGCGGCCACGGCCGTCGGTCCGAGCGGCGCGCGGCCCAGGTTGGTGTGCAGCACAACGCCGGTCGCGTTGAGCACCGGCCGCAGGCCCGCCGGCTCGTAGGTCAGCAGCCGGACCGCTTCGTCGGCACTGCCCTCCGGATCCAGGTCGCCCGCCCGCACCTGATCGAGGACCCGGGCCACGACCCGTTTGACCGACGCGCGTCCCACCTGAGCGATCGCCGCCACCAGCCGCGGGTCGGCGAGGACCGCATCGGTTCGCGGAACGCTTCGACGTGGGTCGAGCGGCATGACATCCCTCCCGCGTGGAGACAGCCAGGGCTTAGGCACCGTTGTACCCCCATTCCCAACATGTCCTCCGGGAGAGCACGGCTACGGTTGCACGGGAGGCTGCCGCGTGATCGCGGAGAACGGAACGGTGAGCACGCCATGGGACGAAACCGACTGCGGAGGCGGACGGGAATCGAACCCGCCAAGCCGAGCTACTCGACTTCACCGGTTTTGAAGACCGGGAGGGCCACCAGGCACCTGTACGCCTCCACCGCCAAACGTAGCGGTCCCCCCGCGGCGATCTTGTGGTGACGGTGACCCCGCGGGTGCGGCTGACCGCGTACGCCCACGGCGGCGGATGCGCCTGCAAGATCCCGCCCGGTGAGCTGGAGGACATCGTCCGCGGTCTCACCGGCCCGAGTTCACCGGACTTGCTTGTCGGACTCGACGACGGCGACGACGCGGCCGTCGTCCGGATCGATGATCACGTGGCCGTTGTCGCCACCGCGGACTTCTTCACCCCGGTCGTAGACGACGCCTATGACTGGGGCCGGATCGCCGCGGCGAACGCCCTGTCGGACGTCTACGCGATGGGCGGTCTGCCGCTCGTCGCCGTAAACCTCGTCGGATGGCCGCGCGACGTGTTGCCGATGGAGTTGTTGCGAGAGGTGTTGCGCGGCGGGCTGGCCGTCGCCCGTGAGGCCGGCTGCCACGTCGGCGGCGGACACAGCATCGACGATCCCGAGCCGAAGTACGGCATGGCGGTTACCGGCGTGGCTGATCCGAACCGGCTGCTGCGCAACGACGCCGCCACGCCGGGACTGCCGATAAGTCTGACCAAACCGCTCGGCGTCGGCGTCCTCAACAACCGACACAAGAGCACGGGCGAGGTCTTCCCGCACGCGGTCGCATGCATGGTCGAGCTGAATCGCGACGCCGCCGCGGCCGCCCTGGCCGCCGGGCACGTCGCGGCCACCGACGTCACCGGATTCGGCCTGCTCGGCCACCTCTTCAAGATGGCGCGGGCATCCGGCGTGACCGCGGTGATCGACGCGGCGGCAGTGCCGTATCTGGACGGCGCCCGGGAGGCAATGCGCGCCGGCTTCGTCAGCGGCGGCACGAGACGCAATCTGGACTGGGTGCGACCGCACCTGTCCGCCCAGGTCGGCGACGACGAGTTACTGCTGCTCGCGGACGCGCAGACGAGCGGCGGACTGCTCGTTGTCGGCGAGATCCCCGGCTCTCCGGTGATCGGCGAGCTGGTTCCACAGGGCGACGCCGTGCTCGTCGTGCGCTGACCGGTTCACTCACGTCGGTCGCAGAATGGCGTTCATGGGACGCATTGACGATCAGCTAGAACGCTCCCGAGTCGGTTGGCAGCGCCTCACCCCGGGGCAGGCGCACGCCGCGCAACGCGAGGGAGCGCTGCTCGTCGACACCCGAACGCCCACACAACGCGCGATCCAGGGCGAGCTGCCCGGCGCACTCGTCATCGACCGCACGGTGCTCGAATGGCGACTCGATCCGACCAGCGCGGACAAGATCCCGGAGGCGGTGCCGGGGATGCGCGTCATCGCAATCTGCCGCCAGGGATACAGCTCGAGCCTGGCAGTTCGCAGCCTGCGCGACATCGGGATAGATGCCACCGACGTCATCGGCGGCGTCGAAGCCTGGATCTCCGACGGGCTTGCTGTCCATCGCGGTGCCTCCGACGAACGCTGTTGATCGGCGGCGTGCTCGTCGTAGAGGGCGATGTGGACGCTCTCGCCGGCAGCGTTCGGATTTCGCCGGGCGCGACTACCCTGATGCTCGTGCTGTCGCCCCGAAGCACACCGAGCATCGCCGCGCCATGACAATTGTTCATGGGGTGACGCTCCTCGCTGCTTCCCACGCCAGCGAGGTCGTCCCGGCTCGGGCTCAGATGGCGACCACGCTTGGGTTCCACATCATCCTGGCGTGCCTGGGCATCGCGTTCCCGACGATCGTGCTCATCGCGGAGTTCATCGGTCTGCGCCGGTCCAACGCCGTGGCTATGACGTTGGCGCGGCGCTGGTCGCAAGTCATGGGCGTGCTCGTCGCCGTCGGCGCCGTGACCGGGACAGTGCTGTCGTTCGAACTGGGCCTGCTGTGGCCGGGGCTGATGCGCAGGTTCGGGGCAGTGCTCGGCCTGCCGTTCGGCATCGAGGGCCTGTTCTTCTTCCTGGAGGCAATCTTCACCGCGATCTACCTGTACGGCTGGCGGCGGTTGCCCGGCTGGGCACACTTCTGGAGCGGGGTGCCGATCGCGGTGAGCGGCATCTTCGGTGCGATGTCGGTGGTGGCGGTCAACTCGTGGATGAACCAGCCGGGTGGCTTCACCGAACGGGATGGCCGGATTGTGTCGGTCAACCCGTGGCAGGTGTACTTCAACCATGCGGCTGCCTACGAGATGCCGCACATGATTTTGGCTGCTTACATGGTGACCGGGTTCCTCGTCGCCGGGGTGTACGCGACCGGCATCCTGCGCGGCCGCCGCGACCCGTACCACTACACCGGCTTCGCGATCGGCTTCGTCCCGGCGGCGGTGCTGACCCCGTTTCAAATCGTCGTCGGTGACACCGCGGCCCGCGCAATCGCGCATGACCAGCCGGTCAAGTTCGCGGCGATGGAATATGTCCCGCGCACATCGAGCAATGTCCCTGAGTGGCTCGGGGGCGTGTATGTCGACGGGCACGTCTACGGCGGACTTCGCATCCCCTACATGGACTCGCTGCTGGTCGGATTCCGTCCGAGCACCAGGGTGACCGGGTGGGACATTGTCCCGGCGGCCGAACGCCCGCCGGTGGTGTGGCTGATCCACCTGTGCTTCGACGCCATGGTTGCGCTCGGGTTCCTGCTGCTGCTGACCGGGCTGTGGGCGGCCTATACGTGGTGGCGACGCCGCCGCCTGCCGGCGCAGCGGTTGTTCTGGCTGCTGGGCGCCGTCAGCGGGCTAGCCGCGATCGTGGCCATGGAGTGCGGCTGGGTGGTCACCGAGGTCGGCCGCCAGCCGTGGGTGGTCTACCGGTTGCAGACCACCGCCGCCGCGGCCACCACCAACGGCGGCGTGCTCACCAGCCTGAGCCTGATCATCGTCTTGTACGCGGTGCTGGGTGTCGCAACGATCCTGATCCTGCGGTCGCTGGCCTCCCATTGGCGGCGCAGCGACGCGGAGCAGCCGGCGGTTCCCTACGGGCCTGCGCCGGCCCCGCGGGACGCGGGCGGCATCGATATAGAGGTGTGATGATCGCCGCGACGGTCGGGGCCATCCTGCTGGCCTCCGTGACCTTGTACGCCGTCCTCGGCGGGGCTGACTTCGGCGGCGGCCTTTGGGACCTGCTGGCCGGCACTACCCGGCGGGGCCGGGCGCCGCGCGCGCTGATCGACGAGTCGATCACCCCCGTCTGGGAGGCCAACCACGTCTGGCTGGTCTTCATTCTGGTCATCTTCTGGACCGCCTTCCCGCACGCGTTCGCCGCGGTAATGACCGTCGCAGCCCTGCCCCTCTGGCTCGCGGTTGGCGGCATCGTGCTGCGTGGCGCCGGCTTCGCGTTTCGCAAGGAAATGTCCCGACTCGGCCTGCAGCGCGCGGCTGGCGCGGCCTTCGCGTTTTCCTCGCTGCTGACTCCGTTCTTCATGGGCACCGTAATCGGCGCCATCGCGACGGGCCAAGTGCCCGCTGACGCCGCCCACGCGAGCGTGCGCGCGTGGACCAGCCCGACCTCGCTCCTGACCGGCTTCCTGTTCGTCGCCGCCTGCGCCTATCTGGCGGCCGTCTACCTGGTCGGCGAGGCCGCCCGGCGCGCCGACCAGGGCCTGCGGACCTATTTCACCCGCCGAGCACAGGCCGCCGCCATCATCGCCGGCGCGCTGTCGCTGGCCACCCTCGCCGAGTTGCACAGCTCCAACCCGGTGTTGTACGACCGCCTCACCGGCCGCGCGCTCGGCCTGGTGGTCCTGGCCGGGGTCTGCGGCCTGGCCGTGCTCACCCTGCTCACCACCGGCCGGCGCACCGGCGTGCGGGTGATCGCCGCGCTGGGGATCGCCGCCGTCGTGTGGGGGTGGGGCGTGGCCCAGTACCCGGTGCTGCTGCCGCGCACCACGCTGACCCTGAGCAACGCCGGCGCCCCGCACACCACCCTGGTTGCGTTGGTCGTGCTCTTCGTCGCCGTCGTCGTGCTGATCGGGCCCTCCTTCATCCTCCTGTTCAGCCTGCAGGGCCGGCGCCTGCTCCACGCGGGCGAAGCTGCGCCGCTGCCGGACATCCACACGCAGCCCCGCGCCGCACCACCGCAGCCGCCCACACGCCATCCTCTGGCCAACCGGCTCGCCGTGCTCGGCCTCGTCGTCGCCGCCGTCGCCCGCCGGCGTCGACGGTGACACCCGCCGCATCTGGACCACCGTTCACCGGCAGAGCGGCAATAAGCAGGGTGAGATGTGCTGGTTGCAGCCCTGGACCCCGGGGCCGATCCGCGGCATGTGTCCCGCCGTTGCTCGGCGCTGTGCTCGGGCGTGCGGGCTCACGGATTGCGGTCGTGCACATCGACGAGCGGCCGGACGTGCTGGGCCCCGCCGCCGCCGCGCCGACTCGAGGGCCGGTGACCGCGCCGCGACCCGTCCTCAGCGGTCGATGGCCTGGGCGCGCTGCCGGTAGGCCTCGAGATAGTCCAGCAGCGCCGGACCGCGCGGGCGCCGACCCGGTTGGATGTCGCAGGACGCCGCCTTGGATTCCTGGATGTGCACGTTGGGATCCAGTACGACGGGCAGCAGTTCGTTGGCGGCGTCACCGCGTACGTAACCGTTCGGCCCCCAGTGGTAGGGCAACCCGATCTGGTGGACCACACGGCCCTGGACGGTGAGGGGTCTCATGCGGTCGGTGACGAACACGCGTGCTTCGATCGCGGTGCGGGCGGTGACGATCGTCGCCCAGCCGAGGTGTTGCAGCCCTCGTTCGCGCGCGAGTTCCGGGCTGATCTCGCAGAACATCTCAGGCTGCAGCTCGGACAGGTACGGCAACCAACGGCTCATCCCGCCGGCGGTGTGGTGCTCGGTCAGCCGGTACGTGGTGAAGACGTACGGGAAGACGTCGCTGCCCGGCGGGTGGTACTGGTTGTCCTTGCGGGGGAACCGCCCGCGGACCGGGTTGGCGCGCTGCGAGTAGAGCAGGTTGTCGAACGGGGATTCGTGCGGTTCGTAGTGCGCCGGCAGCGGTCCGTCGGCGAGGCCGGTCGGCGTGAAGAGCCAAGCCTTCCCGTCCCCTTGCATGATGAACGGGTCGATGCCTGACAGCGCTGCCTGCGCGCGGGCGTCCTGCGGTGGCCGGTAGTCCGGGCGCTTGTCCGCCTCGAAGTCGGGTACGTCGTGCCCGGTCCACTTCTGCTGGTCCTCGTCCCACCAGACGTAGGCCTTGCGCTCGCTCCACGGCCGCCCGTCCGGGTCGGCGGACGCGCGGTTGTAGAGGGTGCGCCGGTTGGCCGGCCACGCCCACCCCCATTCGGGCGCCACCCAGGTCTGCTCGGTGCCCGGCTTGCGGCGGGCCGCCTGGTTGACCCCGTCGGCGTAGACGCCGCAATAGATCCAGCATCCGCAGCGTGTGCTGCCGTCGTCGCGGAGTTGGGGGTACGCCGAGAGCGGTGTCCCGTCCGCGTCGGTTCCGTTGACCTCGGCGAGCACCGCGTCGGCGCTGGGGTCGTCGTACGGGCCCGCGGTCGGGTAGTCCCAGGTGAGATCCAGCAGCGGACGATCGCGCGGGTCAGTGGACTCGGCCAGCTTCTGCCGGATGATGCGCCCGAGGTGGTAGTAGAACCAGAGGTCGCTGCGCGCGTCGCCGGCCGGCTCGACGGCCTGGTGGTGCCATTGCAGCAGGCGCTGGGTGTTGGTGAAGCTGCCGCTCTTCTCGGTGTGCGCGGCCGCGGGCAGGAAGAACACCTCAGTCGTGATGTCCTCGGTGCGCAGCTCGCCGGTCTCGATCTCCGGGCCGTCCTTCCACCAGGTCGCGCTCTCGATCATGGAGAAGTCGCGCACCACGAGCCAGTCGAGGTTCGCCATGCCGAGGCGCTGCATCTTGGCATTGGCCGAGCCGACCGCAGGGTTTTCGCCGACGAGGAAGTACCCGCCGCCGCCCCGGTCCACCTGCTGCATCACCGTGGCGTAGCTGCTGTGATTGCCGGTGAGCCGGGGGAGGTAGTCGAAGCAGTAGTCGTTGTCGGCGGTCGCCGCCTCGCCCCACCAGGCCTTGAGCAGGCTCACGGTGTAGGCCTTCATGTTCCCCCAGAAGCCCCGCGCGCCGGCGTCAGCGGCGACGAAGTCGTCCAGCGTCTGGTGCTCGTGCGCGTGCGGCATCGGGATGTAGCCCGGCAGCAGGTCGAACAGCGTGGGGATGTCGGTCGACCCCTGGATCGACGCGTGCCCGCGCAGCGCGAGAATGCCGCCGCCCGGCCGGCCGATGTTGCCCAGCAGGGTCTGCAGGATCGCCCCGGTGCGGATGTACTGCACGCCCACGCTGTGCTGCGTCCAGCCGACCGAATACACCAAGGCCGACGTGCGCTCGCGGCCGGAGTTGGCGACTAGCGCCTCCGCCACCTTGCGGAACGACTCGCGTGGGATGCCGCAGATCTCCTGCACGACGTCCTCGGTGTAGCGGGCGAAGTGCCGCTTGAGCACCTGGTACACGCAGCGAGGGTGCTGCAGTGTCTCGTCGCGTTCGGGCTGGCCGGCGAGCGTCGGCCCGCCGGCGCCGTACGACTCGCCGCGCGCCGCATCCGTGATGCTGCCAAGAGCGGCCGTTCGTTCCTCGCGCTGCGTGTCACGCAGCCCGGCGGCGGCAGCCACCTCCGTGCCTTCGTATTGCCAACTCGTCTCGTCGTAGTGCCCGCTGTCCGGGTCGAAGCCCGAGAACAACCCGTCGAGATCTTCGGTATCGCGGAAGTCTTCGCGCAGGATCACTGGGCCGTTGGTGTACGCGACGAGGTAGTCGCGGAAGTCGTGGCCGCCGGAGAGCACGTAGTTGACCAGACCTCCGAGGAACGCGATGTCGCTGCCCGCTCGCAGCGGCACGTGCAGATCGGCGAGCGCAGATGTGCGGGTGAAGCGCGGGTCGACGTGGATGATCGTCGCGCCTCGTGCCTTCGCCTCCATGACCCATTGGAAGCCGACTGGATGGCACTCGGCCATATTGGAGCCTTCGATGAGGATGCAGTCAGCGTTCTGCAGGTCCTGCTGGAAGTTCGTCGCTCCGCCGCGACCGAATGACGTTCCCAAACTGGGAACTGTGGAGGAGTGTCATATGCGCGCCTGATTCTCGATCTGGATCGCGCCCATCGCCGTGTACAGCTTCTTCATGAGGTAGTTCTCCTCGTTGTCGAGGGTCGCTCCTCCAAGGCTGGCGATGCCCATGGTGCGGTTGACGCGCTTACCGTCGAAGTCGTCTTCCCAGAACTGACGGCGGGACTTGATCACCCGGTCGGCGATCATGTCCATCGCAGCGTCGAGGTCGAGGTCCTCCCAGTCCGTGCCGTTAGGGCGGCGGTAGCGGACCTTGTACTCGCGGGCCGCCCCCGTGGTGAGCTGCAGGCTGGCGGAACCTTTAGGGCAGAGGCGGCCGCGGCTGATCGGCGAGTGAGGGTCGCCTTCGATCTGCACGACCTTCTCGTCCTTGACGAAGACCCGCTGCCCGCACCCTACGGCGCAGTACGGACAGACGCTGCCCACGATGCGGTCGGCGTTACGCGTGCGGGGGGCGCGACGCGCACTGACGGGTGACTGCGCGGCTGCGCCGCGGCCCAACCGGTCCGGGCCGGTGGCCTGGCGGACAATGGGCCATTGAAGCACGGTTCGCTTGAGACCCATGTCGCTCCTTGCTGCCGCGCCGGTCAAGACCCGGTTCGCCTCGAGCCGGGTGAAGCTGCCGCGGCGGAAGCACTCGTGTGCCGAGTGTTCCACGCGCCCTTCGAGGCGTCTAGCCGCCGGAGGCTTGCGGGCTCCGCCGGTCGGGGGGAGGCTGGGGTCGCTGCGCCCGGCGGGAAAACCGGCCCGTCGAAGGATGCGATGCCGCATGGATAGGTGCGTGGTATGGGCACTCAGCTGTACGGACCTGAACCGAACGTCGCCGCGGATGCGGGCTGGCAGGCGCCGCCGCCGCGCAAGGGGTTTTTCACGGATACGTCGGTCTGTATCGGATGCAAGGCCTGCGAGGTGGCCTGCAAGGAGTGGAACGGGGTACCGGACGACGGCTTCAACCTCCTGGGATCGTCCTACGACAACACCGGTGCCCTCGGTGCGAGTACATGGCGGCACGTCGCCTTCATCGAGCAGCCGCAGCGGGCGAACGTGGCCGACGACGAGGCGTTGTCCGGCGATCGCAGGTCGCTTGGCACCGACACGAGCGTGGTTCAGTTGGGCATGCCCGGGACGGAGCTGCCCGGCGCGAGCGACCCGGACGGCAAGCGCACCGAGTTCCGCTGGCTGATGGAATCCGACGTGTGCAAGCACTGCACGCACGCGGCGTGCCTTGACGTCTGTCCCACCGGATCGCTATTCCGGACAGAGTTCGGCACGGTTGTGGTGCAAGACGACATCTGTAACGGCTGCGGATACTGCGTGCCAGCGTGCCCGTTCGGGGTGATCGACCGTCGCATCGGCGACAAGGGCACCAAGAACGTAGGCCTCGCGCAGAAGTGCACGCTTTGCTACGACCGCCTCCACGACGGCATGACGCCAGCCTGCGCACAAGCGTGCCCGACCGAGTCGATCCAGTTCGGGGACGTCGACGAGCTGCGCGAGCGCGCGGCCGCGCGGCTGTCAACCTTGCACGATGCGGGCGTCGCGGATGCACGGCTGTACGGGCACGACCCGAACGACGGCATCGGCGGTGCCGGCGCGATGTTCCTACTCCTCGATGAACCGGAGGTCTACGGCCTGCCGCCCGACCCCGTCGTCACGACGCGCGACCTTCCCGTGATGTGGAAGAAGGCGGGTCTGGCGGCGTTGACCTTCGCCGTGGGCGCGGTCGCGTCCTTCCTCGGGAGGAAGGCATGACCGTGGTCAGCCGTCTTCGGCGTCGCGGTGGCGAGCAGCCCATGGTGCCGGAGGCGGAGTTCACCAGCTATTACGGCCGGCCGGTGGTCAAGGCGGCGCCGTGGAGCACGGACGTCCCCGCCTATCTGTTCCTCGGCGGATTGGCCGCCGCATCGGCGGTGCTCGGCGCCGGCGCGGACCTGACTCGGCGCCCACAGCTGCGCCGCGTCGGGCGGCTCGGGGCGCTTGGCGGGATCACGTTGAGCTTCGTCGCGCTGGTGCACGACCTGGGCAAGCCCGCGCGTTTCGTCAACATGCTGCGGGTCGCGAAGCCCACGTCGCCCATGTCTATCGGCACCTGGATCCTCGCGCTGTTCGGCCCCTCGGCCGGGCTCGCTGGCGCGGCGGAGCTGCGGCATCTGCTGCCCCGGCGACTGCGGTGGCTGGCTTGTCTGCTCGGTGCCTCGGGCCGGCCGGCGGGAATCGCCGCCGCCGCGGTCGCTCCGGGCGTCGCCACCTACACAGCCGTGCTGCTCGCCGACACGGCGACCCCCACGTGGCACGAGGCGCACCGCGAGCTGCCGTTCGTCTTCGCCGGCTCGGCGGCGTCCGCAGCCGGTGGGCTCGGGATGTTGGCCGCGCCGCTCGGCGAGGCCGCGCCGGCGCGG
Source organism: Pseudonocardiales bacterium (assembly GCA_032160665.1). Lineage (GTDB taxonomy): Bacteria > Actinomycetota > Actinomycetes > Mycobacteriales > Jatrophihabitantaceae > Jatrophihabitans. The sequence continues at coordinate 9,126 of JAVHVH010000048.1, read as the reverse complement.
CGAATGGCCCTGGCTGGCGCCGTGCTCGAGTTGGCCTTCGAACTCCGGATGGAGTCGTCGATGGGAGTGGCCGCCGAGCCATTGCATCAAGGCCGTGCCGGCACGCTCATGCGCACCAGCAAGGCGCTGACTCTCGCCGGTGCGGCGGCCACGGCGCTCGCGGCGCGAAGCCGCATCGCTGGCGTTGCGGCAGGTGCCGCCTTGCTGACCGGCTCGGCGCTGACCCGGTTCGGGATCTTCGAAGCCGGGCAGGCATCGGCACGGGACCCGAAGTACACCGTCGTCCCGCAACGCGAGCGGCTCAGCCCGCCCTAGGGTCCCGCGCCACCTTCGCGCAGCCAGCGGGTGTGGTTCGTCCTCACCTGACCGCCACGATGGACGAGCACGAGCTGCTCCTGCTGGCGGACATTGCGTCACTGGGGGCCAACGGCCAGTTGCACTACCCGCCAGCGGTACTGCCAGAACTCCAGTCAGGCGCATGGTGGCCGCGACCACGGCGGACGTAGCGTCGATGTCGCGGGCATACCCGCCGTGACGAGCCGCGCAGGAACACCGCTCGTGTGGCCCCCCGGCATCAGAGGACGTGGAGATGACACAGCTGACGTTTGCCGTCTCGGCCTTTCCTCCGCTCGCTCTCGGCTTCTTCGGCCTGGGCGTCGGCTATCTGATCTGGGGCCCGCAGGAGTTGGCCGGCTGGCCCAGACGCGACGATCGGGTTGACCGGGCCAGCGGCGTCTGGGGAATCTGGATGCCGGGGTTCTGCCAGTTCATCACCGGCATCATCCTGTTCGTCGGCCTCACGTGGCTCCAGGTGTTCAAGGACCCGGCGCTGTACATGGCCGCGCTCGCGTTTACGGCCTACGGCGTCCACTGGTTCGCGATCGGCTGGAACCGCTACCGCGGCAACGACGCGCGCCCGAATGCCGGGATGTGTGTCGCCTACATGGTTATCTCGGCGTTGGGCGCGAACGTGTTCTTCAAGGTAGGGGATTGGCCCGTCGGGCTGGTGTTTGTCGGACTGTTCGCCGTTTACCTGAGCGAGTTCTTCGCCACGATCGGCGTCTCGGTCGCCGAGCGGGTGCTCGGCCTGTTCCGCATCGCGACGGGCTGCTGGTTGATGTACCTGACCTACGCGGTCACGGTCGACTTCGCCCTGGGCTACCACTGGCGCGTATAGCGCGGTGGTCAACTGCAAGATCGCGATCGGCAAGGTCCGGACCTGGCCATGCGGCCTTGGCGAGCCATCACCGCCACGCTCAGATCACGTCGGTCACATCAAGGACGTTAGGACAGACACCCATGCTTGATACTCCCCTGAAGCGGGAGCGCGAACCTCGTAGCCAGTCGTTTCTGCTGAGCCGGGTCCAGCCCGCGCTCAGTGGTCTCATGGACGGGTCGCTCTCGACGCTGGCACCCATATTCGCGGTCGTGCTCGCCACGCACCATCCGCTGACCGCCTTCTACGCCGGCATCGCGACTGCGCTGGGCGCGGGCGTGAGCATGGCCTTCTCCGAGGGTCTGTCCGATACCGGCGACCTGACTGGGCGCGGCAATCCCTTCGCGCGCGGGGCGATCACCGGCGTCGGGACCTTTCTCGGCGGCGTGTTTCACACGCTGCCATTCCTCATCTCGAACTACCAGGCCGCGATCATCGCGGCGATCGTCGTCGTGGCCGCCGAGTTGTTCACGCTCGCGTGGTTGCGTCACCGATTCTTCCAAACGAGCTTCGCCCGATCATTCCTGTCGATCACCGTCGGCGGAGCCATCATCGCCGCCATGAGCGCAGGCCTCGGCATCGCAGCCAGTGGATGACCGCGACCGCAATCTCCGCTGCAGGAACCTCTCCGGGGTTCGGCCAACCCGCAGCAGATGCCGCTAGCCATGCCTCTGTCGTTCGGCAGATCACCTCTTGTCAGAATCGCACTCTCTTGGCCGCGTGAGGCTGTAGCCGTGCCGTCGGCGCGCAACGACCAGCTGTGAGCCGTTTGGCGATAATCGATCAGCTGAGACGGGTATGAGGCCTGCGCCAGAGATGAGCAGGTCTGTGCGCGTCCAGCCGGTGGGCGCCGCCTGCACGCTAGGCGCGGAGGCCGCGGCCCTGCGTCAAGCGCTGGTGAAGGGGGACACGTCGTGATGCCAAGACACAACCGCAGGAGCCCGCGACGCATTCTGTACGCCGCTCTTGCCCTCGGAATCGTTGCCGTAGTTACCTCGGCCTGGGGTGGCGCGGCAGCCAGTCCGACGTCCGCATCAGCCAATCATGTGGCCGGGCAGCACGGTTCCTCGTCCTCGTCCTCGGACGGCGGCACTGGGTCGAGCAGCGCCTCGGAGTCGGGCAGCGCGACACACTCGGAGAGCGCGACAGAGTCACACAGCGCGACGGAAAGCGCGACAGAGTCACACAGCGTGACAGAGTCGGAAAGCGCCACGGAGTCGGAAAGCGCCACCGAGTCACACAGCGCCACCAAGTCACACAGCGCTTCGGAGTCGGAAAGTGCGACCGAGTCGGAAAGCCCGACCGAATCCGAGAGCACGTCGGCGTCCGAAAGCGCCACCGAATCCGAAAGCCCGACCGAATCCGAAAGCACGTCGGCGTCGGAGAGCGCCACCGAATCCGAAAGCACGTCGGCGTCCGAAAGCGCCACCGAATCCGAGAGCACGTCGGCGTCCGAAAGCCCGACCGAATCCGAGAGCACGTCGGAGTCCGAAAGCCCGACCGAATCCGAGAGCACGTCGGAGTCTGCCTCGAGCTCGGCAAGCGGGACGGTTTCCAGCAGCGGCTCGGAATCCTCGAGCGGCACGTCGTCGGTCGGCGGGTCTGAGACGGTCGTGGCCTCGACCTCTGGCGGCATTGGCGGCATCTCCGCCGAGAACGGGGGAAGCCAGGGATTCCTTGCATCGACCGGGGCAGCCATCTCAGCTGCAGCTCTTCTCGCGGCCGTGCTGATCGGGGCCGGTTTGTCGCTCGTTGTGCTGGCGCGTCGCAGCCGTAGCGCTACGCATCGCCGCTGAGCCACCTTCGAAGAACGGTCAATCAGGAACCCGCGACGGCGAGAACGTCCGCACGCCTGGTACGCCATGCGGCGCGACGGACCCGGAACCGCCGCCTGGTCACCCGCAGGAGCGCCTCGTGGGCAAGCTTGGTATCGGTGCCTATCTTGGGTTCGCCGCCGAGGAGCGGGGGTTCCTACGGGTTGTCCGGCGGGCGACGCCGGTGCTTCTCGTGCTCGCGGCGTGGACGCCCCTTGCGCTGGCGGCGCCGGCGCAAGCGGACGTCGGCACGGTGTCGGTCGATCCACTACGCACCGCATGGGACAAGACGGAACCTGGCTTGGCGCCTTCGCAGGTCAGCAGCTCAGACTTCGGCCAACAGTTCTCGACCGCGGTCGACGGTCAGGTGTACGCCCAGCCGATCGTCGTGGGCTCGATGGTCATCGTGGTCACGGAGAACAACAACGTGTACGGGATCGAGTCTGCCTCCGGCGCCGTCAAATGGAGTCGCAACATCGGGCCGGCATGGCCGTCGTCGGCCATCGGCTGCGGCGACCTTGTTCCCAACATCGGGATCACCGGCACACCGGTCTACGACCCGGCCAGTGGCGCGGTGTACTTCGCCGGGAAGGTCAACGACGGCCCGGACACGCTCCATCCGCATTGGTATGTACACGCCGTGGACGCGGCTACGGGCGCCGAGCGAACCGGCTGGCCCCTCATGCTCACCGGCGCGGCGACCAATGCCCCGGCGGTCAGCTTCAATCCCTACACCGCGATGCAAAGGCCAGGTCTGCTGGTGATGGGTGGCTCGGTGTACCTGGCGTTTGCCTCCCATTGCGATCACGGTCCCTACGTCGGTTTCGTCGCGGGAGTCAACATCGCCACCCGGTCGCTCAAGCTGTGGGCCACCGAGGACGCCTCGAGCAACGGTAAGGCCGGCATTTGGATGAGCGGCGGAGGACTGGTCTCGGACGGTCCGGGGCGCATTCTCTTCTCGACCGGAAACGGGACGACGCCGGCCCCTGGCCCGGGGACAAATCCGCCGGGGGCACTGTCGGAGTCCGTGGTTCGCCTCGCCGTCTCCGGCGACGGCAGCATGAGCGCCCAGGACTTCTTCAGTCCCAATGACGCCGCGCAACTCGACGCCAACGACCAGGACCTCGGCTCCGGTGGACCGGTCGGCCTGCCCCCGGGATTCGGTACGAGCGCCCACCCGCATCTACTGGTGCAGGTGGGCAAGGACGGCCGGATATTCCTTCTCGACCGTGACGATCTGGGCGGCCGCGGGCAGGGCAGCAACGGAGGCGACAAAATCCTCGGGCTGAGCGGGCCGTACAACGGGGTGTGGGGACACCCCGGCGTCTGGGGAGGCGACGGTGGCTACGTCTACACCGTCGAGAACCGGGGCTTCCTGCGCGCCTCGAAATACGGGGTGTCCGGCACTGGGCTACCGGCGCTGAGTAGCGCGGGCACGAGCACCGAAACGTTCGGTTACACGTCCGGTTCGCCCATCGTCACCTCCGACGGCACCGCCTCGGGATCCGCCCTCGTCTGGGTGATCTATAGCGACGGCCCCACTGGCGGCAACGGGCAGCTGCGCGCTTACGACGCCCTACCCACCAACGGAGTTGTGCGCCTGCGGTGGTCAGCGCCGATCGGTACCGCCTCGAAGTTCGCCGTTCCCGCCACGGACAGTGGCCGCGTCTACGTCGGCACCCGCGACGGCCACCTGCTCGCCTTCGGTCGCCCGGCCAACGCCGCTCTGGTCGCCAGCCCGGTCGATTTCGGCAGCATCGCCGTCGGGACCACCGGCCAAGCCACGCTCACCGTGCGGGCCAGCCGCACCGTCACCATCACTGGGATCTCGGTAGGGACTCCCTTCGGCGTCAGCCGACCAACCCTGCCGGTCACGCTGCAAACCGGGCAGACGCTGTCGATGCCGGTCACCTACACGCCCACGGCCCCCGGCCCGTCGAGCACCGTCCTGACCTTCACGACCGACGTGGCGACCGTCGGCGTCGACCTGCACGGCACGGGCACGCAGCCCGGGTTCAGCGCAACGCCCGCCAGCCTCGACTTCGGCGACCGGGCGGTCGGCTCGTCGATGACCATGACCGTCAACATCACCAACACCGACACCAAGCCCGAAAGCATCAGTAGTGTCGGCCCACCGGCGGCACCGTTCACCGCCGCCGGCTTGCCGGCTGTCGGCAGCACAATCTCCGCGGGTGCTTCCGTTGCGGTCTCGGTGACCTACCGGCCCACGGCTGCCGCGGCCAGCGCCTCCGCGCTCACGGTCTCGGGTCCGGCCGGCTCGGTGACCGTCCGGCTCGCCGGAACCGGCGTCGACGGCACGGCGCGGCTGGTCACATCGCCGTCCACTGTCGCGTTCGGACAAGTCCCGGTCGGGCAGTCGGTCACCAAGAGCTTCGACATCAGCAACACCGGCAACCTCGCCCTGACCATCACCAAGGCGGCGCCCCCCGCCGCGCCGTTCACCGTGAGCAACCCGGTTGCCGAGGGCCAAAAGCTCAACCCCGGCGACGTCATCCACCAGTCCGTTACGTTCAGCCCGAGCACCGTCGGCGCGGTCACGGGGACCTACCAGATCACGTCCGATGACGGGAACGGCCCGCAGAACGTGACCCTCACGGCGTCGGGCGTCGCCCCGACTGGCAGCGTCACGCTTCCGGCGCCTACGGGCTGGACGCTCAACGGTGCCGCCCGGCTGTCCGGCAGCGACCTGCAGCTCACCCAGGCCGTGGCGCGCACGGCCGGGTCGGCGGTCTTCCCGACCCCGGTACTCAGCGACGGACTGCACGTGAAATTCACCGCGGTGATCGGCGGTGGCACCGGAGGTGACGGCATGACCGTCAGCCTGCTCGACGCCGGCCGCGCCTCGGTCCGCTCTCTCGGAGCGAGCGGCGGAGGACTCGGATACGCCGGGCTGCCCGGTGTCGCCATCGCCTTGGACACTTACCGCAACGGGGCCGATCCGTCCGGCAATTTCGTCGGCGTCGCCACTAGCGGCGTGGGTAGCGTCCTGACCTATGCGGCCGCGGCGAGCAACATCGGCAATCTGCGCACCAGCAGTCACACCGTCGACATCACCGTCACCGGCCATACCATCAAGGTCAGTGTGGACGGCGTACTCCGCCTCAGCCCGACGATCCCCACGCTGACCCCGACTACGCTCCTCGCCTTTACCGGCGGGACCGGCGGCTTCACCGACATACACACTGTTCGCGCCGCGCGGGTTACAGCCCGCGCCTACGCGGTGCCGCCGCCCTACAGTCCCCGCTGGAGCCGCAATGGTGTAGCCGCCCTGTCCGGCACCGATCTGGTTCTCACCCCCGCGACCGCCTCGGTCACCGGATCATCGTGGTACAACGCCGCCGTGCCGACTTCCCGCCTCAACGCCACATTCATCGCGTCGATCGGTGGGGGTACAGGTGCAGACGGCATGACGTTCACACTGCTGAACCCCGCGAGCGCCCTGACGTCGATCGGGTCGGGCGGCGGCGGCCTGGGCTACAGCGGCCTGCACGGCATCGCCGTAACGCTGGACACGCACAAGAACGCGCCCGACCCATCGGCGAACTTCGTCGGCGTCGCGACGTCCGGCCTCGGCACGAGCCTCACCTATGCCGCAACCTCAACCGCCGTCGGCGCCCTGCGGACAGGGACGCACCGGATAAGCGTCGCCGTCACCAGCACGTCGCACCTCGTAGTGACCGTCGACGGGGCGAAGCTGATCGATGCACTCGTAACCTTGCCGGCCAACGCCATCCTAGGTTTTACGGCCGCGACCGGCGGCCTCACCGACGCCCACACCGTCCGAAACGTCGTCATCAGCTACTAGACGGTATGACGTGACCGCCGCGGACATGCGTTAGGTCGCGACGACCTTCACCGCCGCCTTGACCCTGCTCGTGATGTCCGTCGTGCCGGCGAAGTAGTGCGCGGCCGCCCTACCCCCCAGACGAGGTTGCCCCCGGGACGGTCACCGCAACGCGGATGATCGGACCTTCGGGGTCGAAGTCCCGCTGAGTCAGTTCGTCGCTGATGAGACGCTTTACCTCGTCGGGATCGTCGAGCCGAACCCCCCAGTGTCGCGCCACGGGCTTGTTGATGGTCGCCGTGACTTCCAGCGTCACCGTGACGTCTTCCGTGTTCTCGCTGTCGACCATCGCTCTGTCCTCTCCCTTTCACGCGACCACAATCGTCATCCTGCCCAACATTTGAGACGAGCTTTCGCATTTGGCTTCCTGCCTCCATGGCCGCCGTCAACGCCCATCTCGGCTACGGCGTCAAGCGGCTCGGTCGGAGCCCTTGCCAGGGTCGTCCATATTCACGGAATTTCATGCCGCGATCTCCCCCGACTGATGGCTCATCGCGCGGCGCGAGCCGCCCGTTGACACCCGGCACCGACGAGAGCACGGTGAGAGCTCAAGGCCGGTTATGCCGGAGGTGAAGGCAATGGTTCTCAATGCCCGAACTCATCGAGTGCGCGCAGCCGTGGTCGTGGGGCTGTGCGTCGGGACCCTCGCCGTCCCGTCCGCGCTCGCCGCGCCGCCGGCGCCCGACCGCTCGGGGCACGTCCCATCGACGCGGCTGGCGGGCATCGACATCGACGCCACGACGATCCCCCAGCTCGAATCGCTCATGGACCATCACCGCCTGTCGGCGGTGCAGCTCGTCCACTTCTACGAGCACCGCATCGACAAGCTGAATCCCCGGCTGCACGCGGTGATCACCGTCGACCGGGCCGCGCTCAGCGCAGCCCGACGGGCCGATCGTGAGCGTCGTGCGGGAGACCGCCGGCCGCTGCTGGGCATCCCGATCCTGGTCAAGGACAACATCGACACAACCGGCATGCCGACGACGGCCGGCTCGCTCGCCCTTGCGGGCAGCACCCCGCCGGACGCGTTCATCGTCACCCGGCTCAAGGCCGCCGGCGCCATCATCATCGGCAAGACCAACCTCTCGGAGTGGGCGAACTTCCGCTCCACCCACTCGTCCAGCGGCTGGAGCGCCGTCGGTGGCCAGACCAACAATCCGTACGTCCTCGACCGGAACCCCTGCGGGTCCAGCTCGGGATCCGGCGTCGCGGCTGCGGCGGACCTCGCCACCGTCGCGATCGGAACCGAGACCGACGGCTCGATCGTCTGCCCGTCCGGCCAGAACGGCGACGTGGGCATCAAACCCACGCTGGGGCTGGCGAGCCGGTCAGGGATCGTGCCGATCTCGGCCGAGCAGGACACCGCCGGCCCGATCGCGCGCAACGTCACCGACGCCGCTGTCGTGCTGGGCGCGATGACCGGCGTCGACCCGGACGACCCGGCCACCGCGGCCCAGCCCGGGCACGTCACCACCGACTACACCACGTACCTGAGTTCGGGCGCCTTGCTGGGTGCCCGCATCGGCGTCTGGCGGCAGGGCAACTTCGGCGCGAGCCCGGAAACCGACGCGATCATGGAGCAGACGATCACTCGGATGAAGTCGCTGGGCGCGACGATCGTCGACCCCGCCGACATTCCGATCGAGCCCGCGTACGACCCGGAGTTCACCGCGCTGCTGTTCGAGTTCAAGCACGACATCGCCGCGTACCTGCAAGCGCACACCACGCCCGGCTACCCGAAGACGCTGCAGGACCTCATCGACTTCGACAATGCGCACGCAGCGCAGGAGATGCCGTACTTCGGGCAGGAGATTTTCCAGTTGGCGCAGGACACCGACGGGTTGTCGGATCCGGCCTATCAGAAGGCGCGCAGCGACGCGACATCCATCGCCCAGCAGGCGATCGACGACACATTGGCGAAGTACCACCTCGACGCGATCATCGCTGCGACGAACTCGCCGGCATGGAAGACCGACCTGGTCCACGGCGACCAGTTCCTGGTCGGCTCGTCCAGCCCAGCGGCGATCTCCGGGTATGCGAGCATCACCGTCCCGGCCGGATATTCGTCCTCGCTGCCGGTCGGCGTCTCGTTCATCGCGGGCCGGTGGTCGGAGCCGGAGCTGATCAAGCTCGGCTACTCATGGGAGCAAGCAACGCACATCCGCCGCCCACCCCAGTTCCTGCCGACGCTGCCAAGAGCCAATGACCGCAGGGCGATGCACGCAACAACC
>JAVHVH010000001.1:0-58304 GCA_032160665.1 Pseudonocardiales bacterium | reverse complement strand
TACGGTGCTGAGTTGATCACCTCGCCCGGAGCAGGGATGCAGACCTGCAGAGAGCGAGATGAGGACTCTTCTCGCTCAAACGTCGGGCGGACGTGCCTCAAGTGTGATGATGGGATATGTGCAGCCGCCCCCACCGCGGCCCGCGGAGCCCGCAGCGTCGCCCCCGCTGACGTTCGACAATCCCGAGGCCTACCTCGCCGAAGACCGCCAGCGCGCTCTGGCGACCGGCGATCAGGTCGACGGTCAGGTCACCGGCGCGGCACTGTTTGCCGACATCTCGGGATTCACGCCGCTCACCGAAGCCTTCGTCTCCGAACTGGGGGCGCAGCGCGGCGCGGAGCAGGTCTCCGACACGCTCGACCAGGTCTTCGACCGGGTGCTGGCGACCCTGCACGATCATGGTGGCAGCGTCGTCTACTTCAGCGGCGATGCTGTGACGTGCTGGCTCGACGGCGACGAAGGGACGCTCGCCGTCGCGTGCGGTCTGGCCATGCAGCAGGCGATGTCGCAGGTCGGGTTGGTGACGCTGCCGTCCGGCTCGTCGGTGCAACTCGGCATGAAGATCGCGATTGCCGTCGGCTCGGCACGCAGGTTCGTCGTCGGGGACCCCCGGGTCCAGCTCATCGATGTGCTCGCCGGAGCCTTGATCGACGATCTTGCCGCCGCCGAGCAGCAAGCTCGCCAGGGCGAGGTCGTCCTGGACGAGTCCGCCATCCAGCACCTGGGCGGCCGGGTCGAGAGCGCCGCCGACCGCGTCGGCCCCGGTGGCCGCAAGTACGCCGTCGTGTCGAAGCTGCGCGAGCCCGTGACGCTACCTGCGCCCGCCAGCGCGCATGCGCCGCTGCCCGAGCAGATCGTGCGCCAATGGCTGCTGCCGGCTGTCTACGAACGAATGCGCACCGGTCAGGGCGAGTTCCTCGCCGAGCTGCGTCCCGCGGTTCCGCTGTTCCTCCGCTTCGCCGGGATCAACTACGACTCGGCCGACGGGCAGCTCGTCCTGAACGACTTCATCGTCCGAGCGCAACGGATCATCGACAGCTACGGCGGCAACGCTCTGCAGCTCACGATCGGTGACAAGGGTGCCTATCTCTACGCGGTGTTCGGATCACCGATCGCGCACGAGGACGACCCGGCCCGGGCCTGCGCCGCCGCACTCGAACTCGCCGCGCTCGACGATGAGTACGCGGTCAGCGACATTCAGATAGGCATCGCGCACGGTCGGCTGCGCAGCGGCACCTACGGCCATGCGACACGCCGAACCTTCTGCTGTCTCGGTGACGCGGTCAACCTCGCGGCCAGATTGATGTCCGCCGCACCGTCCGGACGCATCTACGCGGCGGACGCCGTGCAGAGGGCGGCAGGTGATCGTTATGGGTGGCAGCAGCTGCCGGAGATGACGGTCAAGGGGAAGTCGGCGCCCGTGGCGGTGTATGAACTACGCGGCCACCAGCAGAGGGCCGCCGCCACAACGATCAGCACCGACCGTCATACGCAGCCCATGATCGGACGCGAACGCGAGCTGGCGCTCGTCGAGCGGCGCATGGTCCGCGCGATCGAGGGCAGCGGCCAGGTGGTCGGCATCAGCGCCGAGGCGGGCATGGGTAAGTCGCGGCTGCTGGCCGCGGCGGCGCAGCTCCTCGCTGCGCGCGGAATCGACCGCCACCTGGGCGCGGCTCAGGCGTTCGGCGCGAAGACCAGCTATGTCGCCTGGTCCGATGTCCTGACGAGCATGCTGGGCCTGCTTGCGGAGGTGCCCCTGGCTGACCAACACCGGCACCTGGACGACGCAATCGGGGCGCTCGATCCGAGCCTCGTGCCGCGGGTGCCCTTGCTCGGCGGGGTCCTCGGACTCGGCCTGCCCGACAACGAGTTGACCCGAGCGTTCGACGCGAAGCTGCGCAAGACCTCGACCGAGCAGCTGATCGCCCAGATCCTCGAGCGGTTCAGCCGCGACCGTGGGCCTGTCGCGATCCTCATCGAGGACTGCAATTGGCTCGACCCGCTCTCCGAGGATCTCCTCGATGTGGTCGTCCGAGCCATCGTGGATCTGCCGATCATGCTGCTGCTGTCCTATCGTCCCTTCGGTCGAGGGGACGATAGAGGCTGGCACCACAGGGCGGTCACGACGGCGCACTTCACCGAGATTGCCCTGGACGAACTCGACGTCGACGCCTCCCGGGAGATGATTGCCAGCCGGTTTGCCCAGGTCTTCAATCTGCCTGGCGACCCGCCCGAACCGCTGGTGCGCCTGGTGCTCCAGCGCTGCGAGGGAAACCCCTTCTACATCGAGGAACTGCTGAACTTCGTCACCGCCCAGGGCATCGACCCACACGACGCGGCCGCGCTCGCCCGTCTCGACGTGCCAAGCAGTCTGAACAGCCTCGTGCTCAGCCGAATCGACGTCCTCGCCGAGTCGCCTAGGCGAACGGTGAAGGTCGCGAGCGTCATCGGCCGCGATTTCCGGCTGCCGACGCTGCGGGGTAGCTATCCTCAGCTGGGTTCGGAAGAGGATGTGTCCGGGCATCTTTTCGCGCTGCAGCAGGACAATCTCGTGCTGGCCGAGCAGGACGGCGAGCAGAACTACGGATTTCGACACATGGTCATCCGCGACGTCGCGTACGAAAGCCTGCCCTTCGCGATGCGCGAGCTGCTGCACGGCAACGTCGGTTCTTACATCGAAGAACACGAAGTGGACGGCGTCGGCGGGCACCAACATCTCGACCTGCTCGCGCATCACTATTGGCACAGCTCCAACGCGGGGAAGAAGCGCGAATATCTCGTGCGAGCTGGTGATGCCGCGCAGGCGTCCTATGCGAATTCTGTGGCGATCGACTACTTCCGGCGCGCTGCTTCCCTGGTCCCCGACGCCGACCGGGGCGCGATACTGATCAAGCTGGGCAAGGTCCTTGAACTCGTCGGCGAGTGGGCCGATGCCGAACGGACGTACGCGCATGCGCTGGACTTGGCCGACGAACTCGGTGACCGGTCGGCGCATGCCCGGGCTCGAACCGCCCTGGCCGAGGTCGCCCGCAAGCAGGGTCAGTACGACGCGGCGGCGGGGTTCCTGGACGACGCCGAGCGCGAGTTCGGGGCCATCGGCGACGAGGGTGGGTTGGGTCAGGTCCTGCACATCGGGGGGACGCTGGCCGCGCAGCGCGGCGAGTACGCCGAGGCGCGAGAGAAGTATCAGGCGAGCCTCGAGATCCGCGAGCGCCTCGACGATACGTCCAGCGTTGGCTCGTTGCTCAGCAACCTCGCGATCGTCTCGGAGTACGAGGGTGACTACGCCGCCGCCCGTGAGCTGAACGAGCGGGCACTCGCGCTGCGCACGCAGATCGGCGATCGGTGGGCCATCGGCATCTCGCAGAACAACCTCGGGATGATCGCTCTGCTGCAGGACGATCTTGAACGAGCACGCGACTGCTTCGCCGAGTCGATGCGGCTGCACCGTGAAGTCGGCGACCTCTGGATGGTCGCCATGGGCCACAACAACCTCGGTAACGCGATGCGCCGTCTCGGTCAGTTCGCCGAGGCCGGTCACCATTTCGGCGCGAGCCTTCGCAGTTACCGGCTCTTCGACGAGAGATGGGCGCTGGCGATCCTCTACGAGGACATCGCGCTCTACGCCATCGACATCGGCGATGCCCGCTCCGCCCTGCTGCTCGAGGGCGCGGCCAGCGCCATGCGCGAAGCGATCGGCTCGCCCCGCGCGCCCTCCCAGCAGCAGATCCTGGACGACGCGCTGGTGCCCGTGCGCGGCGCGCTCGACGACCACGGCGCGGCGTGGACGGCCGAGGGCGGCAGCCTGAGCGACGAGGACGCGGTCGAAGCAGCGCTGGCGATTGTCGCTCCTGCCTAGGCGACCGAATTCCGGTTCGGCCAAGTATGTGAATGGCGCCGCATGGACTTACGAAGATCACACTTCTGGGGTTAGATGCTCGCGGGGGCAGGTCGCCCCGTCTAGGGGCAAACGCAATGTTCACTCGATTCGTCATGTCTGCTGCGCGCGAGCGCCGGCGCAAATCACTTTCTGCGATCCTCGTGCCGACGCTGGGCACAGTGCTGCTGGCCGTCACCCTGAGCGCCAACCCGGCCGCTGCGGCGACCCCAGGTGACCCGGTCTTCGGCGCCCCCACAACCACCGGCCGGCTCGGCGGCGGCGGTGGCTCTCCGGCCGCCCCGGTCAACTGCCCGGCCGGTTCGGTGCTGACCAGCGTCACGGCGCACGTCGCCGTGGACCCGGACCCACGCGTTAATTGGCTCACCGGTGCGGACGCGAGCTGCGCGCCCATAGTCGTCGGCGCAGGCGTCGTCTCCGTAGGCAGCGCGTCCCCGGCCGGATCGATCCAGGGCTTCCGCAGCAACACGTCGCCCGCGGACAGCGTCTGCCCCGCGGGCAGCTTCGCGACCGGTCTTCAGGGTCACGGCGGAGGGCTGACCGACGGCGTCGAGCTGCTGTGCAGTCCGCTCGTCGGCGACGGCAGCTTCTCGCCGGCAACGGAGAGCGGCGGCTACGCGGGAGGGCCTGGCGGCAGCCCACAGGGGCCGTTCTCCTGCCCGGTCGGCGCGGTCGCAACTGGTCTCGCCGGCAACGCCGGCGAAGATCTCGATTCGATCGGGCTGATCTGCGAGTCACTCACCTACGCGGCATACGTGCCGCCCCAGCCCGACAACTCGGCCTGGCCGAATGCGCAGCTCGTCGGCGGCAACTCCACCACCGACGCCACGATCAACACGTCCGGTCAGGAGCTCTGGTACAAGTTCCCGGTCGTGCCCGAAAGCCGGGTGCAGGTCGACCTCACCGGGCTCGGCGCCGACTACAACCTCGCCCTGTTCAAGGACATCGGACAGGCGTACACGACCCTGACCAGCACGAGTGACCTCACGCACCTGAGCGCCGAGTTCGCCGGCGATGCGTTCAGCCCGTCGGCGTTCAGCCCGTCCGCGTTCTCGCCCTCCGCGTTCAGCCCGTCCGCGTTCTCGCCCTCCGCGTTCAGCCCGTCGGCCTTCTCTCCGTCCGCGTTCAGCCCGTCCGCGTTCTCGCCTTCGGCGTTCAGCCCGTCGGCCTTCAGTCCTGCAGTGAGCCTTCCGTCGGCGTTCTCGCCCTCCGCGTTCTCGCCCTCCGCGTTCAGCCCATCGACGTTCACCGCCGCGTTCGCCTCGGCGCAGACCCGCAGCCTCATCGGCGTTTCCGCGCACGACAGCACCACGTCCGAAAGCATCAGCGCGGCGACCTGGAACAACACGGGCTACTTCTACGTGCGCGTGCAGGGCCGCAACGGAGCGCTCTCAGCCGACGCGTTTCACCTGACGGTGACGACCAGCGGCGGACCCTGCTCGGGGCTCACGCTCGCCGACCACGCAACCGACTCGACGTTGGTCGGCGCCCCGGGACCGCAAACGATCATCCTGACCGACCCGACCCGGCTCAACGGAAGCGCGGCAGGCAAGGCCACGCTTGCATCGACGCTCGCGACCTTCGCGACGAAGGTCAACGGCGTCGTGGTGGACGTATCGCAGAGCCCGAAGGTGGCAGCACTCAACCGCCAGGCCGACGGTGCCGCCGTCTCCTGCCCGTACGCAAAGAACCTTGTGGCGCAGGCCATCCGCGACATCGTGAACACCTACCGGGGCGATGGCAGCACGCTCAAGTACGTCGTGCTCGTCGGGGACGACCACGTCATCCCCTTCTTCCGCTACGCCGACGGCGCGAACATCGGCCCGGAGTCCGGATACGTCCCGCCGGTGTCCGACAACAGCGCGTCGCAGGCGAGCCTGCGCAGCAACGACGTCCTCAGCCAGGACGCCTACGGCGCGCAGACCGACGTCTCCATCAAGGGCACGACCATGCCCATCCCGGACCTCGCCGTCGGCCGGCTCGTCGAGACACCGGCCGAGATCACCGGCACCGTTCAGAACTACCTCGATCTGAACGGCGCGCCCATCACGCCGTCATCGACGCTGGCGACCGGCTACGACTTCCTGGCCGGCGGCGCGCAGCAGGTGGCCAGCGACTTCGCTGCTGGTACACCCGGCGGCACCCACGACACGCTGATCACCAACCAGGGCGTTTCGCCGACGACCACCACCGTGGGCGGCGTCCCGTCGCCGACCACGTCGTGGACGGCCGCCGACCTGTCGAAGCAGTTGCTCGGCGCGCGACACGACCTCGTGTACCTCGCCGGGCACTTCAGCGCCAACAGCGCGCTGTCCGCCGACTACTCGACCAGTGTGCTGACCACCGACCTGGCGAACGCGCCCGCGGCGAACTTCAAGAACACCGTCGTGTTCAGCGCGGGCTGCCATTCGGGCTACAACATCGTCGACACCGACGGCATCCCGGGAGTCACGGTCGGGCTCGACTGGACCCAGGCGTTCGCGCAGAAGGGCGCCACGCTGATCGCCGGCACCGGCTACCAGTACGGCGATACCGACTTCGTGAAGTACAGCGTGCAGCTGTACGCGGACTTCGCGCACCAGTTGCGGCTCGGACAGGGCGCTGTGCCGGTCGGTTCCGCGCTCGTACAAGCCAAGCAGCAATACCTCGCCGGCAGCCCGGTCCTGCAGGGCATCGACCAGAAAGCCCTGCTGGAATCGACCCTCTACGGCTTGCCGATGCTGGGCGTGGACCTGCCCGGCGGACGGATCACCCCGCCCAGTGATCCCTCGCAGGTCACGCCGGCCGCAGTGACCAGCGACCCGGGCAGCACGCTCGGCCTGCAGGTGGCACCGCTGGATCTCACGCCCTCGTTGACGACGAACACGAAGGTGCTGACCTCCACCGACGGCGGATCCGTGACGACGACGTATCTGAGCGGCGCGAACGGCACCGACTCGGGCCCGTCCTCGCCGACGCTGCCACTGATCAATGCCAACGTCACGGCTCCGAACGGGCAGGTCCTCCGCGGTGTCGGCTTCCGATCAGGTTCCTACACGGACACCGACGGCATCACGCCGCTCACCGGCGCGCCGGCCACCGAGTCGTCCGGGGCCCACGCGGCGTTCGTGTCCTCCGCGTTCTACCCCAACCGGCTGGCATCGCCGAACTACTTCGACGCGCTCAGCGGCGGTGGCACCACGCGATTGATGGTCACGCCGGCGCAGTACATGTCCGACGCGCCCGGCTCGTTGACCGACACCCAGCGCCAGTACTCCGCCCTCGGGCTGCGCCTCTACTACAGCAGCAACATTCAGACGTACGCGGATAACACCCCCGCTCTCGCGGCACCGCCCTCGATCTCCGGGGTGAGCGCCACGCCGAGCACGGGCGGCACGAGGGTCACCCTGCAGGCCCATGTCGTCGGCGATCCCTCCGCCGGCATCCAGCAGGTCTGGATCACCTACACCGGCGTCCGGAACAGCCCGTTCCACGGCAGCTGGGCGTCCATCGACCTCACGCAGGACGCGCACGATTCCACGCTGTGGACGGCGACGCTGAACCTGCCGGACGGGCAGAACTCGGGTGACGTCCGCTACCTCGTACAGGCCGTGAACGGCGTCGGACTCGTCGGCGCGGACGACAACCAGGGCACGTTCTACCGGCCCGGCATCACCCCGGGCGTGACGACGCCGTCGTTGACGACGACGTCGCTGATCCAGGGGAGTGGCACGCCGACCTCTGGTGCCTACGGCCGCTCGATACCGGTCTCGGCAACCTTGCAGGCCGAGGACGGGTCGGCCGTCAGCGGACGACTGATCACGTTCGACCTGGGCGGCACGTCCGCGACCGCGTCCACCGACGCCAGCGGCGTCGCGACCGCGACGCTGCCGCTCAACGCGCTGCCCGGCTCCTACAATCTGACTGCGTCATTCGACGGCGACGCGACGTACGCGTCCGCGGCCAGCGCGCCGGCTCCGTTCTCGATCGGCAAGCAAGGAACGTCCCTGACGATCGTCCCCGGCAGCGGCGCGGGCAACGGTGTCACCGCAACCCTCAAGGCCGACGGATCTGCCGTGCCGGAGAAGACCGTGTTCATCGTGGCCACCAACGCCGCCGACGGCTCGGTGGCCAGTGCGATCGCGAAGATCACCGATGGGCTCGGCACGGTGACCGTTCCGGCGTCGGCCCTACCGCCCGGTGACGTCAAGATCACGGCCGTGTTCGGCTCGGCGCAGACTCCGCTGCCGAACGGCGCGACCGCCGACCTGAGCGATTCGGTGTACGGGCCCGCAAGCGCGGGCACGCTGCGCACCGCCACGATCATCAGCACCTCCCTGCCTCCGGCGACTCTGAACGACGCTTACAGCGCACCGATTGTGGTCGCCGGCTCGCCCGGTCCGACCTTGACCGCCAGCGGCCTGCCGACCGGGATCGCGCTGACCCATGCCGGCGGGGTCTGGTCGCTCGCCGGCACCGCCGGCAAGGTCGGCGTGTACCCGGTGCAGATCACCGCCGACAACGGCGTCAGCGCGCCCGCATCGGTGACGCTGCGCCTCGTCGTCGGCTACCGAGTGGTCGGCTTCCTGCAGCCCGTCAACGACCCGCCGGGAGCCACACCGAGCGTCTTCAATGCCCGCTCGACCGTGCCGATCATCTTCCGGCTCACCGACGGTCAAGGCACACCGATCCCGCTCAAGGACGCCCTGGCGATCATGCTCGGTGGCCGCGCGACGATCAAGATCACCCAAGCCGGCACGACGACGCAGAAGGTCAACGAGCCCGTCACGATCCTGCCGATGCAACCAGGGAAGAACTTCTTGTACGACCCGATCGGCCAGCACTTCTTCTACCTGGCGAGCGCCGCGAACTCGGGCTTCGTCGCGGGGCGTACGTACACCGTCACCGCGACGATCACCTCGCCGGCTGGTGACGTGATCGACCAGCACAGCGTCGTGATCGGCGTCAACAAGTAGCGCCACCGATCGGAGCGTAGGGCTCCTACGTGCGCGTCGCCGACTCCTGATCAGGCGGCGGCGTGGGCACGGTCCCACGCTTGAGCCGTTCGCCGGCCAGCGACAGGAGCGACTGCGACGCCTGCGCCATGTCGAGCGCGCTCAGGAAGTCCTCGCCGCCGATCCGCAGCAACGTGGAGTCGGCCGAGGTGAGGACGGTCGCCGAGCGGGGCGCCCCGTGCAGCAGCCCCAGCTCGCCCACATAGCCCGGTGCGTCGACCGGCGGCAGCTCGCGGCGGACGCCGTCCACTTCGATGCTGACGCCCAGCCGTCCCTCGACGAGGATCCATAGCGCGTCCGCGGGGTCGCCCTGACTGATGATCGTCGTGCCCGCCGGGACGACCTGCTCCTCGGCACTCGCAGCGAGCATCTCGATCGTGCTGCGCACCGACCCGGTGAACAGGTCCAACCGCTCGAGAAGTTCGACGCGGGGACGCAGCCGGTCGACCTCATCGGCCGCGGCCCGGTCGACCGCCATGATCGCGGGCAGGCCGAACAGCGCAATCAGGGGGAAGCCCAGACCGATGATGCCGAGTGCCCAGGTGAGGCCGAACGCCGAGTACAGGGCGGTCGCCAGGAAGCTCGCGAGCACTGTGCCGCCCAGGATCAGCGCGTCGACGGTCGCCAGCACGCGGCCCAGAACATCGCGCGGCAGATCGCGTTGCAGGGCGGTGAAGGCCAGCACGTCGACGATCACCATGCCGACGCCCGACAGCACCTGCAACGCGGCCCCGATGGGAATGACGTGGGCGTAGACGCTCAGATAGAACGGGACGCATTCGAGCACGATGCTGCCCATGATGACCTTGGCAAGGGTCGACGAGCCGGCCAACTTGTTCGCGAGCCCGGCCGCAATCACGCCACCAAACGCGTTCGCCGCGATCAGGACGCTGTAGCCCGTTGTCCCGCCGCCGAGGTGCACCGAGAGCGGCGCATTCAGGATCCCGGCCCCGCCGATCGCGGCGGAGTCCAGGGTGAGGAACATGGTCAGCACGAGGGCCTTGCGATGGTGGCCGAGCGCAACCACGCCGGCCCGCCACTGCGCCCAGGCCTTGCCGCCATGCTCAGCGCCGCCGCGGGAGCGCACGCGCAGGCGCGCGTACAGCAGGCCCGACACGACGAAGCTGGCCGCGTTGAGCAGAACCCCGAACACCGGCTCGCCGGTGAGCAACAGCAGTCCGCCCACGCCGGGACCGATGACCACGATGAGGCTCTCGAGGAACGCGAAAATGCCGTTGGCGGCGACGAGGTCCTTCTCTGTCACCACCTCCGGAATGAGCGCTCCGGAAGCGGGACGGGTCGGCGAGCTGGCGATGGTCAGGACGACGGATGACGCGACGAGGGCGAGCAGTGGCGCGTTGCTCGCGACCAGCCAGGCCATGCCGAGAGCGATGACGGCCGACACCGCGGCACTCGCGACGAGCAGCTTGGCCCGGTCGTAGCGGTCGGCCAGTACGCCGGCATATGCGCTGATCAGCATCCCGACGATCCAGCGGCTGGAGGCCATCACGGTGATCCAGGCGGTCGATCCGGTCCGCCCGTACACATAGGCGACGAGCACCACCGAGTAGGACCAGCTCGCCGCCTGGTCGGCCAGGAACGCGGAGACGAGCAGTCTCAAGTCACGCGTGCGCAGCGCCGCGCGATAGCGGTTGGTGGCACCGGCAGCCATGACGGACGTCTCCTCGCCGGGCCGTTGACGGCGATGCGACCCCGCAGGCACCTTAGAGGCGCCAGGCCAGTTCAGGTAACCCGCGCGCCGCATCGGCGTGTCCCGCGGCACCTGACTCGGCCGAATCTGCCGCCATCCCTGCCGCTCGGCTGCTGCCGAACCACAGGGAGGTGCGGCGCTCGAATCACGCTCCCGAACGCCGCACCTCCCTGCCGGCCGTCGAACCCGGCCCGCGCCTCAGCCCTGGACTGTGACCTGCACCGGCGAGGAGCTTGCCGGAGTCGCCGTGACATCCGCCGAGGTTGCGGTCAGGGAGTGCTGTCCGTTGGACAGCCCCGTCGAGGCTGTGCACGACCAGGCTCCGCTGTCGGCGGCCGTAGCGGTGCATACTGCCGCCCCGTCGGCCTTGACGGTCACGGTCGCGTCCGGCTCCGCGCTTCCCGAGACCGTCGGAGTCGTAGTCACGGTCGCGCCTGCCGCCGGCGAGGTGATCGTGACCGGCGGCGGGAAGTCGGTCACCGTCGGCACGCCGTCGCCCGATATCGACACGACCACGCTGTGGACGGTCACCTGGCCACCGCCGTTTCGGAGCCGGAAGTCGGCGCTCGAGTGCTGCGCGCCGCCGAAGTACGCGCCGGACGCGCTGACCGTGGCGGTCTTCCACGTGTTGCTGCCACTGAGCGGGATGCTGGCCGTGGAGCGATACGGATCGCCCGAGCCGTCGTCGTACTGGACCGAGAACGATCCGTTGCCCTGGTCGTAGTAGGACACCGTGAACTTCGCGGTGTAGTCCCCGGCGTGCGCGATCGCGTCGTCGATGTTGAAGTAGATGTTGCTATTGGTGCTCGACCGAGCCGACAAGCCGTTGATGACACTGGCCGTCGTCGGGCCGTCAAACCCGGAGGACGGAGTTTCGTCCTGACTCATGCCGTAGCTCGCGTTGGTGGTTCCGACGATCGCCCCGACCACGGCGGTGCCCGGCGGCAGGTCGGACGCGTTGAAGCTGACCGCCGCCGAGGCCGGGCTGGTCAGCCCGGTCGGGTCCGTGGCCGTCGCCGTGATGGTG
Source organism: Pseudonocardiales bacterium (assembly GCA_032160665.1). Lineage (GTDB taxonomy): Bacteria > Actinomycetota > Actinomycetes > Mycobacteriales > Jatrophihabitantaceae > Jatrophihabitans. The sequence continues at coordinate 46,674 of JAVHVH010000001.1, read as the reverse complement.
TGCCGGCCCTGCTTGAGCCCACCGTCCGGTGCGCAGCTCCACGCGCCGCTGTCAGCGGCTGTGGTCGTGCACAGCGTGGACGAGCCCTCGCTGACGGTGACGAACCCGTCCGGCTCCGTCGTACCGGAAATGGACGAGGCGAGCTTGGCGGTCGAGCCGCTCTTCGGTGTGGTGATCGCCGGTGCCGGCGGGAACTGCGTCTGGCTCGGCACGGCCGGACCGGTGACCGACACGGCGACGCTGTGCACGGTGATGTTGGTGCCCGCGTGCAGCCGGAAGTCGGCGCCGGCTGCTTCGAGATTGCCGAAATACGCGCCGCTCGCCTTGATGGTGGCGGTCTTCCACGTGTTGCTGCCGGTCAGCGGGATCGTGCCGGCGGTGTGGTTGGGGTCGGCGGGACCGTTGTCGTACTGCAGCGAGATCGAACCGGTGCCGGTGTCGTAGTACGAGACCGTGAACGTCGCGGCGTAACTGCTGGTGCGGGCGACGGAGTCGTCGATATTGAAGTACATGTCGTTGTTCCCGTGCTGCGCTCCGCTCCCGGTGGTGCGCGCGGTCAGCCCGCCCACGTCGCCAGCGGTCGTGGTGGCGATGCCTCCGCCGGAGTAGTCGACCTGCGCGAGGCCGTAGTTGGCGTTGGTGTTGCCGAGGACGGTGCCGACCACCGCTGTGGTCGGCGGGCCGGCCGGGTCGAGGCCGAGCTGGACGTTCTTGAGGTGCCGCGCAGCCGACGGCGCCGTGCCGCTGACCGGCGCGAACGGAAGGCTCGTGGTCGGCGCCGACACCTGCTCGACGAGGTAGGACTTACCTGCGGTCAGCGGCACGCTGATGATCGCGTCGCTCGTCGGCTGCACAACCACGTTGCTCGGGTTGCTGCCATCGACGACCTGGACCTGCTGTCCGGCCCAAGGATTCTTGACCTTGACCGTCCCGGTGGCACCGGCCTCGATCGCCGCGGTGACCAGCTGCCCGTTCTGGACCTGGACATCGACCTTGGAGTTGTTCTGGATGTAGACGCTGCCGCTGCCGTTCCAGTCGCTCGGCCAGGCCGGCGCAAACCTGATGATCCCGTCATAGTTTTGGGCCAGGGCCTCATCGACCGCGGTCGCGACACCGGCCTCCTGCTCGATGTAGGGCTGGTAGCCGACTGTGCTGCCGAGGTCGGCGAAGCCGTTGGGGTACACCTGGTGCCCCGTCGTGAGCGAGATGAGGTTGCTCTCCACCTGACTGGGCTGCTGGAGTCGAGCGGCGTCGACGGCGTCGAAGGACCAGTCGTTTCCGCCCTTGTTCGGCCGGTGGTCATAGCTGCGCTGCTCGAGCGCGAACATGCTGGCGTTCTGGTCGCTGACGTCGTTCCACGGCCACAGCGGTTCGAGCTCGATGTTCTCGCCGTTGCGTCGAGCGGCGGCCGGCTGGTAGGAGATCGCGATCATGTCGGTGCCGGTCGCGTCCGCTGCGTCAGTCTGGGTCTGGGTGTAAGCGGGGTTCAGCAGGTTCGTCCTGGTGGCGGCGTCCGTGCGCGGGTACGGCGCGATCTCCGAAAGCGCCTGGTTGAACTGGCCGAGGAGGGGATCGCCGCTCGGGCTGTCACCGACGATTGCTGCGGCGCTGGCGATGATGGGGAACAGCGTCCGGTCGGCGGCGATGTCGGTCGTCGGGTCCTGCACGGCCCACTGGGTCTCATGGGCGTTCGCCACCGCGTGCAGCAGACCGTCCGAGCCGACCTGCTGATAGGCGAGCAGGAACTGCGCAGTGGCCTCCATGAACGGGAAGGCCTTGGCCAGGAACGCGCCGTCGCCGGTGGCCTGGTACTGCTGCCACATGTACACGGCCAGCTCCGGTCCGCTGGTGATGTTCAGCGCGTTCCAGTTCGGCGAGCCGGGCTCGCTGCAGCCGGAGTTGGCTCCGGCATTGGTAGCGCCGCCGTTGCCGTTGAACCGCATGACCTCGGGAACGCACGCGCCCGGCAGCCCGCCCATCTGCTGCTTCGTCCAGGCCTCGATGTTCGACAGGTCGTTGATGTACATGTCGAAGATCGGCGTGTTGAGCTGGTAGTTGCCCGAGCTCATGTTGGCCGAGATCTCGGCTCGCAGGTTCCACAGCCAGTACTCCGAGGGCGTCCAGGTCTGGGCGTCCTTGTTCCAGGCGAACATGTCGGCCTCGCCGGCCTGGCTGCCGGGGTAGATACCCGTCTTCATCGACGCCGCTTCCTCATACAGGTACAGCGTCCGCAGATTCTCGATGTAGGCCGCGCTGCCGTCGGCCGAGTTCATCTCGATCAGGCCGGAGTGGGTCCAGAAGGCGTTCCACCAGCTCTGCTGGCTGGACAGCAGCGTTGCCGAGCTGGCGGTGGCGTCGGTGCCGAGCACGTTCTGCGCGGTGGTAGCCGCGTCGCCACCCGTCCAGGCGGGCGAGGCGACGACGACGCGGAACGAACCGTCGGCGTGCGGCTTGAAGCTGACCTGCACCTGCGTCGGGCTGGTGACCGCGGCGCTCACGTGTTGGCCGCCGGCCGTGATCGCCGCCAGCGAGCCGAACGTCTTGCCGCTGGCGCCGGCCTGGCCCTGATCGATCCAGGTCTCGGCCAGCGTGCCGACCGCCCCGGACACGGCCGCGGTGGGCTGGCGGCCTGACCACAGATTGATCGACGCGGTCTGGGGGATGTCAGGGTTCGCGCCTGTGACGTCGACGATCAGTTCATCCTTGGCGCTGGAAACCCACGCCTTCATGGACATGCCGCCGCCAGACTCTTCCAGGACGCCATTCGTGAGATTCAGCCGGCCGCTGAAGTCGGCGGCGTGCGAGATCACCGACAGCCCCGGAACGTTGACCTGGCCCGGGGACTTGCGGTCGGGCATGGTGTCCGAGCGGTTGAGCTGCGCGGTGAAGCCGTTGGCGGCCCAGGCGGCCGCCGCGAGGGATCCATTGCCCAATGGCATCGACGCGGTCGGGTTCACGTTGGGTTGGCCCAGGACGATGTCCGAGCGACTCACGACACCGTTCGCATCGAGCGTGAACGCCCCGTTCTGCCACGCCGTGGTGGCCGCCGTCGCGGCGGCCGCGGCCGGAAGGTTCCCGATGACGACGCCGCCGAGCAGGGCGACGGCCAGCGCGGTCGCCAGCGCGATCAACCGTCGCGGGCGCAACGAACGTGAACCGGAATCGAGCGGCACGAGAACCTCCAGGCGGCACAGTCGTCCGCGTCAACGTGGATAGGGACAGAACGCTGATCGATGAATCATCCGATGAATTAGCTGAGCGGGCGCCATAGATCCGGATTGAGACCGGACTTTCCGGCGTCATCTCGCTGTAACATCCGATGACTGCAAGTTTTAGTCCATCGAACGTGACCTGTCAAAGGTCGACGGCTGAGATGTCCGAGGTCGCCGTCGGCGCGTCCCTGCGCGCGCCCGTGCGGGCGCGGGGCGCTGAGATGTTCGGGCCGCGGATGGCCGACGGTCGAGAAGCACCTCGGCCATTTGGTGCGCATTAGCTCGACGAATTCAAGCCCCTGCCGAGGCTCGCATCTCTCAAGGTTGCGGTGTGATGAGGAGTTCGTTCACCAGTGACCCGACACGCCCCAAGATGTCGTCGCGGACTTCCCGAACGACCTCGATGGGCTGGCCGGCTGGGTCAGTGAGGTCCCAGTCCTCGTACCGCTTGCCGGGGAAGTACGGGCAGGTATCGCCGCAGCCCATGGTCACGACCACGTCCGCGCGTGACACCGCGTCGGTTGTCAGGATCTTCGGGGCTTCGCCACTGATGTCGATGCCGACTTCCCGCATCGCCTCGACGGCGACCGGGTTCACGTTGTCGCCGGGCTCAGAACCGGCGGACCAGATCTCAATGCGATCGCCGGCCAGATGCTTGAGCCACCCGGCGGCCATCTGCGACCGGCCCGCGTTGTGGACACACACGAACAGCACGGTGGGCTTGGACGTCATGGCCGAACCTTTCGGGAGGACTGGATGACAGCATCGGCAGCGATCGCCGGGGTATCCGGGTACAAGCCGCGGATCAGCGCGTAGCCGAGCAGTCCGCCGACGAGTTGCATCACGACGAACAGGGCGACGGACGCGGGCGCAATACCGGCGAAGGTGTTGGAGAACATCCGCGCCACAGTCACGGCGGGATTGGCGAAGCTGGTGGAACTCGTGAACCAATAGGCCGCGAGGATGTAGCCGCCGACTGTGAACGCGACCCGGTCACTGCGACCGGCGCGCACCGTGCCGAAGATGACCACGAGCAGGCCGAGCGTCGCCACGACCTCTCCTAGCAGCACACCGCTGCCGTTGCGGTGATGGGTGGAGATGTTGACAGCAGTCCGGTCGAACATCAGGTTGGCGATGACTGCGCCGACGAAGCCGCCGGCCACCTGCGCGGCGATCAGCGCCCCCGCGCTCCGATTGTCGACGGCGCCCAGCGCGCGCTCGACCAGGGTGACGATCGGGTTGAAGGCCGCGGACACGGGTTGCAGTGCGAGAATCAGAGCGACGAGAGCGGCGCCGGTGACGATGCTGTTCTCCAGCAACTGGAGTCCGACGTCGTGCGGCGAGAGTCGGGCGGCGGCGATGCCCGAGCCGATCACGGCGGCGACCAGAAAGGCCGTGCCGACGAACTCAGCCAGCGCCCGCCGGGCCAGACCATGGTTCATGCCGCGGGGGCACCGATCAGTTCACCGAGGCTGGCCAGCGCGTCGGTACGGGCGCGGTAGTAGACCCAGGTGCCGCGCTTCTCACGGTCGAGCAGCCCCGCCTCGTGCAAGACCTTGAGATGGTGGCTGATCGTCGGTTGGGACAGCTCGAACGGAGAGTTCAAGTCGCAGACGCACGCCTCCCCGCCTTCGTGGGACGCGATGAGCGACATGAGCCGTAACCGGACCGGGTCGGCCAGCGCCTTGAGCAACGGCGCAACTTGCTGGGCTTGGTCCGCGGACAGCGGCTCACGCGACAACGGTGAGCAGCAGGCCACGGTTTCGACGGGACTGAGCACCATCAATGACTTCGACACCAGTCAATATTGACAGAGTTCAATACGTTCGGGCAACCGGCCGATGAACGGCACACACCGAGTCGTCGACTCATCGGATCGCCGGCTCGAGGCGCGTCGGAGTCAGGCGACGATCACAAGCACGCCGGCCGCCACCGCCGCCAGTGTCAGCACCAGCCCGAGTAAGCCGACGATGCGCGACCGGGGCAGCGGCTGACCGCGCCGCATCGCTCGGTCTACCGCCCTCCAGCGCGGACGGGCGACGGCCAGAGTCGCGCCTCCCGTGACGACCAGCCCGAGACCGATGCCCCGGCGCAGGGCCTCCGCGCCGGCGTCGGGCAGAGCTCCAACAACCGCGACGCCCGCGGCGAGTAACGCCAAACCCGTCCGCAGATAGGCGAGATAGGTCCGCTCGACGGCCAGGCTCATCCGGTAATCGGGGTCTCGCTCGGCGGAGGTTGTCTCACCACTCATGTCGTGAGTCTCCGCCCTCGCCGGTCAGCTGGTTCAGTCGCCGCGCGGGCGCTGCAGCGTGAACGTCTCGAAGACCGCGAGCTCGCCCTCGGTGCCGACCACGTCGTAGTAGGTGACCTCGAGCGTCGTGGGCCCGCCGCGACGCGCACCGGGGTCAACGGTGAACGCCGCGAACCCATAGGGTTTCGCGGCGTCGCGCACGGCGGACCAGGGCGCGTCCTCGCGCACATAGACCGGCGCCCGCTTTCCGGTTGCGGGATCGGGAGCGGTGACCGAGGTGATCACCCGGCATGCGGGCGGGTTGAAGAACAGGCCGTTGGACGGTGCGGACGTTCCACCGCCGCCAATGACCATGTGGACGGTGCCTCGCGAGGTATCGACGACGTCGGTGTCGGTGCTCACTGGGATCGGTGTCAGGGTGCTGTTCTCCTGCTGGCCGCGGATGGGGTGCGAGCGCTCGTAATGGTGTTCGTGTCCGCAGACGACGACGTCGACACCGTACTTGTCGAACAGCGGTACCCATTCCTGCCGGATGCCGAGGTCCGCGCCGTTGAACTTGTCGGCGGTACTGATGACGACCTGGTGCATGCAGACAATCACCCAGTCGATGTCCCGGTCGCGTCGTGCAGCTGCCAGCTCGCCCTCCAGCCAGGTCTTCTGTGCTCCGCCGGAGTAACCACGCACGTAGCTGTTGCCGCCGTCCTGGTAGCAGACGTCGTCGTTGGCGAGACTGATCACCCGGACCGAGCCGACGGTGAAGGAGTACCAGAGACCACGGGTGTCCTCGGTCTGGCCCGGCTGAGCGGGCAGCGAGAAGTAGGTCTGGTACGCCCGGTAACCGATCGCGCCGTTGCCAAGCTCGTTCTCGTGGTTGCCCGCTGACGGCATCCACGGTCGGTTGCGCGCGCTGCGCGTGTTGTTGTCCCAGAAGTCCGACCAGGTGCGGACGCGATCGTTCGCGAGATTGGCGTAGCAGAGGTCCCCGTTGAAGAGATGAAAGAGCGGGCGGACCCGCTCCACACCCGCGGTCACGTCCGCTGCAGCGGGCGATCCGAGGTTGTCATTGACGTAGGGCGGGTTCGCGATCGTCACTCCGGCCGGCGGCGTGTAGACCTTGCCCGTGGTCGGGGTGCCCTGGTCGCCAAAACTGGTGAAGGTGAACCGCGTTCGCCCACGCGGCGCAGTGCGGAACGAGCCGAACTCGGCTTCGGCTCCGTCGTGCACGGCCCCGTAGAGATACCCATGATCTGCGCTGAGGTTGAGCAATCGGGCGTGCGCGGCGTACACCGTCTGCCCGGACTTGGCGTCGACGTAGCTGCTCAGCTCGGCCGGGACGGTTCGCTCGAACCCGTGATCGGCGGTCCCGAGGAGAACGCGCGGGCGGCGAACGGGGTGCAGCGCGTGCCAGGACACCACCATCTCGCGCGAGGCCTCTGCGCCGAACTGCAGGTGAAGGCCGCTGACCACAGGTGCGGTTAGGAAGTCACCGGCGGCGACGGACGGGGCCGCGCCGGCACTCGGCGCGGTGACCATCGGCGCTATCGCGGCGCCGAGGCCGGCCGCCCCGGCCGCCGTCAGGAAGCCGCGGCGGGACAGGCCCTTACGGAAGATCGTTTCATCGTCGATTGGCATGCATTGCAGCGTCACCGAGTCGGTCGACCAGGCGGTGACCCGCACGCAAACTTTCCGCGACCGGGTGATGACAGGGCGTATGTGCAGCCGCGACCTCGCCCATTCGTCGGTAGCGGGCGGCGGCCGTCATACCCATGAAATGCAGGGCCTGGGGGTTCATGACATCGGGCCTGCCGGTGTATGAGTCGGGGACGCCGTTGTAGCCCTCCTCATCGTGGCGGTGTTCAAGGTAGGGCTGATTCCAGCCCGGCGGCAGCCAGCTCGTGCGGGCGAGGAAGGCGTTGCCGGGTCCCGGTTTGGCCCACTGGTAGTCCGCGTCACCGCGCTGCCATCCGAGGGCGGCGAGGACCGCCCCCTGGTCCGCCCACGGTCCTGGCTGTGGGCCGAGGTCCTCGACCGTGTCCAGGAAGGCGAACGCCGTTGCGTTCGACCGCATCGCCCAGACTCCGGTGTTGGGGTTGATGCGATGCTCGTACGGCACCTGCTCGAGCGCCAGGGCCTGAAAGGCCTCCGGGTGCAGATGATCGGCGATGTTGTCGTCGGTGCGAAGCACCAGGACGTCGGCGTCCAGCCACACCGCCAGCGGATACGCCGTCAGAGCCTCCCTCAGCATGTGGATCTTGGCCCATTTCGCGCGCTGCGCACCGGCGTCCGCGCCGGCACCGTCCGCGTCCAGGTCGACGGCTCGAACGTGGTAGCCCCAGCGATCGGCATAGCGTCTGAAGGAGGGCAGGGCCAGGTCGTGCATGACCTCGCGCATCCGCGGACCGGCGGCGGTGACCAGCACGCCCGGAACCCCTGATGGTGTCGACATCGTTCCACGATGCCCGTTGGCGAGACTCGATACCGTTCTGCCGATGGGATAAGCCGATTCGTCAGCTGGTGTTCACCCTCTGGAAAGACATCCTCCTGCCGGCTGCGTCCGTCGGGCGGCGAGTCAAGCGTCGTGACCGGGCTCGAAGTCCTGGACGTCGTCGAAACTCAGCAGGCTGGCGCCCGGGCGTCGGTTCTCACCCGAGTCGGGCGCGATCAGGTGGGCCACATGGTCACCCAATCGGATCCGTTCCAGGATGGGACCGCTGAACCAGCCGGCCGCGCGGCTCAGGACGGCGACACCGCCAGGCCCCGTGTCCCACCCGCAGTGCGCGAACTTGTCGACGTCGTCACCCGTCCGCTCGCCGAACAGACGGGCGAGGTCCGTCTCTGTGCGTTCCAGAACGTGCACGGTCAGGCGGTCACCGAGCGAGGCGATCCGGTAAGTGTGGTTCTTGTCCGAGAGACCGACCAGGAACCGGCGCGGCCGGATGCTGACCTGCGTCGCGAAGCCCACGAGGCATCCGGCCAACTTCCCTCCGCCGCTGGTGGTCACGACGAACATCGGGTAGTCGAACGTCGAAACGAGCGTCTCGAACGCCGCACCGTCGTCGGCATCCGCGGCGCCCGGGGATCGCTCGGGCCCGGTCGGGTCCGATGGTGGTGTCTCGGCAGGCATTGGGTTCCTTAGTACGTCGAGGGCGCGACGGCTCCGTGGCGACTCCCGAGCCCGAACTCTTGCGGCATACCCAACGACGGTCCCACGGTCGCTGAACCTCTCTGCGGCGGTTCAGAAGCTGCCGGCCGTCTGATCCGATGTAAGGTCTGTGTTGGTTGAGATCCCAGCCGCGCCGGAGTCAAGCTCGTCACTGACTGGTGAGCATCCTTCTCGCCCGGCATCGCTCATCCGGAGCAGGACGCCCCGTTGGGATAAAGCCGCCGTGGACTCACCATCACAGCGTGACCCGCTGTTCGAGCGGTACCGGCGCGCATGGACCGCGTACCTCGCCGTCCAAGCCGAACGCATCGAGGCCGGTCACGCCAACGGGCCTACTCCCTACAAGCGAGCAGCTCTGGACTGCACCGATCCCACCTTGCAGTCTGCAGCGATGGACCTGGCCATGGCCCGCGACGCCTATCTGAGTGACGCCCGGAACTAGCACCGCAAGCCGGTTCAGCGCGCGCCTTCGCCTTCGATGCGGTTGACGCTCAGCTCGCCGGCGGGTCGGTCGACGGTGCCCCGCTCGTGGTCGAGATCGGGATCGTCCAGGTGATGCGGGTCCCGCGTCCGTCCACGTTGCCGCCGATGATCATGGTGCCACCGAGGCGTTCGGCCCGCGCCCGCAGATTCGCCAGCCCGCTCTCGGTGCGGGTGGCCGGCAGCCCGCGGCCGTTGTCGCTCACCTGCAGCACGAACTCGTCAGCAGCCGCGGAGAGTTCGACGTCAACACGCGACGCGTGGGCGTGCCGCGCCGCGTTGGACAGCGCCTCGCGCACGGTCGCCACAATGTCCGCGTGCGCGGGCTCGGCGACGAGGGTGTTGACGGGTCCGGCGATGTGCAGCCCGGCTCGGAAGCCGAGAATCGCGGGACTCTGCTCGACGATCCGGTGGATCTGAACCCGCAGGTCCGGCCGGACATCGACGGACTTGAGCGCGTGGATCGTGTTCCGGATGTCGCCGATTGTCTCGTTCATCTCGGCTGTGATCACGTCGAGGCGGTCGCCGTGCGTTTCGGCGAGGTGCGGGCGCAAGCTCTCGAGACGCATGCCGACGGCGAAGAGTCGCTGGATCACCACGTCATGCAGGTCGCGCGCGATCGCATCCTTCTCCTCGAGTTGGGCGATCTTGTCGATCAGCTTCACGTTCAGCAGCTGGAGGCGCACCCGGGCGAGCGTTTCGTCGTCGATGACCTCCGCGGGCGGGGGTGACGCGCCGAGCGCGGCCTCGACGGCCTCGACGAGGGCGTGGATGTCGCCAGTCTTGGTCACCACTCCGACGACCCCGAGGGCGGCGGCGATGGGGCGGGCTTCTTCCTCGAGGTAGTGCGCGCTGTAGAAGATGACCGGCATCGTCCTGGTCGCGGGCCGGGACCGCAGGGCCCGGACGAATTCGTAACCATCCATCGCCGGCATGAGCACGTCAGTAATGATCAGGTCAGGAAGTTCCTGGCGAAGCAGTTCGAATGCGTGCGCGGCGTCGTCCGCCTCCACGATCGAATGGCCGCGGTGGCTGAGCACCGTGCGCACCAGGTCCCGGTTCGTGGGGCGGTCGTCGACGACGAGGATCCGGCTCATGCGGGGCTCGGTTCAGCGACGAGCTGCTCGCGGACGCCGACGAGTCGATCGGGCCGAATGGCCATGGGCCGTACCGCCTCTCGTAGGCCGAACGATGACGAGCAAACCTCTTCCCGGATGGAACGGCCCCTTGATCCACAGGATCGAGAAGGTTCCGCCGCTAATTTCGCGTGAAGTCCGTCAGGAATCTAGTCGCTCTGCGTGTGCGGGGCGAGGCCGACGCGGTCACCGGCGCGCCACCGAGTCGTTCTCGTCGCTGTTGGCGGCCGAGGTCAGCCCGGCGAGCGTCAGCGGGGACTCGTCGACCGACCCAGGATCAGCACCGGCCGCTGCGGCCCGCCGCTCGGTGATCAGTACACCAATGAGGACGCCGCCGAAGATCACCGCGCTGAGGATCATCAGCCAGACCGACAGGACGAAGACGGCGCCGATGAGCCCGTAGGCGTGAACCTGCCACGAGATCTGGCTGGGCAAGATGGTCCGCGACAGCCGGACCAGGATCGTGGTGGCGATCCCGATAGCGATCGCGCCCGGCAGCAGGGCGCCCCACGACAGCCGCCCGCCGAGCAACCATCGTTGCGACCACCAGTAGAAGACGAAGGTCAGCAGACCCTGGAGGAGGACGGCGGCCAAGGTCCCGAGCGGAACGATCGTGTCGACCCATCGGCCGAACCGACTGGCGAGCAGAATCGCGGTCGAGAACAAGCCCAGGCTGATCGCCCAGGTGAGCTGGCGAACGTAGGACCGCGCGCTACGCACCCGGGGCAGCGTCCACATGAGCTCGAATGCGCGTTGCTGCACGGCAGCCACGCTGGTGGTGAACACCACCGCCGTGATCAAGGCCAGGAGCAGGGCCAGGGTGCTGATGGACGGCGACGTGCGGCCGAAGAGGCTCTGCACGTCCGTGGCCGAGTCGCCGTGGAGGCCGAAGAAGCGGGTCATGACGTAACCGACGCTGCGCCCGGTCTCGCGCTGCAGGACCGCCGACATGGCGACGACGAGTGGCGCGGTACAGAGGACCTGCTGTGCGCAGAGGGCCAGCGCGTGGGTGTCGAGATCGAGTTCCCGGATGCGTCGCCATCCGTGCCCGCCCAGGCTCCGACCCCACCAGGCGCGGCCGGCCGCGACGAGGCGACTACGGGACGGCCTGCTCACAATCCCATCTTGCCCCCCGCCGGCACCTGTTTGCACACGTCCCTCACGTCCGCGGCGCCCTTACCCGAGACGGATCCCGGCCAGCTGAGTGCCGTGCGCGACGATCCGCCCCGAGCAATCCCATACCCAGCACGCCTCGTCGACCCGCTGGGCGTCGATGAGGTGAGCCTTCTGCAGGACCCGCACCGGTCCGGGCTGGGGCAAGGCCCGGACATACACAGTCAGCTCCAGAGTGGGAACCCAACCCGTCAGCTCGATGTCGAGGGTCGCCGGAGGGAAGGCGTCGACGGCGAACAGCAAGGAGACCGAGTCGAACGGCTCGTTGTGGGGCAGCTCGAGCCAGCCGCGCAGTTCCCCCCGTCCCGACGGGACGCCGCGACCGAAGCCCATCGATTCGCGCTCGACGCGCAGATCAACCTGATCCATGATCGCTACGTGCAGCCCAGCCGGATTGGTGCTGGGCAGGCGCAAGCTGGTCTGGAAATTCGCGGCGCCCGCTTCGGGAGCGCCCGCGGACCAAAACGGAGCGGTCCCCGGCTCCAGCCGGCCGATCGTGAAGAGCGCTTCCACGCACGGCTGGTCGCCCTGGCTCATCCGGGCCCGCACCTGACTGGCCGAGCGCCCGGCGCGCAGCACCTCGGCCCCGATGGTGACTGAGCCGGGTTCGGGCGAGTGCAGGTAGTGCGTGCTCGCCGCGATTACGTGCTCGTGCGGGGAGACAGCGACCGCGGCTCGACCGAGGATCGCGAGCAGGTACCCGCCGTTCGGTTTGCCGCCGATCGTCCACTCCGGGTGCACGTCGGCATCGAAGCGGCCGGCGGACACCGGCGTGATCGCGGAGGCCTCGGCGAAGGCGACGGGATCCATCCGTCGATCAAACACCGGCGGTGCGCGGGCCATCCGATGGCGTAGCCACCGTCACACGCCGTGATCGGCGGGTATTCGCGTCAGTCCTCGAGCGCCGCGTCCAGCGTGATCTCGACCCCAGTGAGGGCCTTGCTGATCGGACAGCCGGCCTTGGCCGCGACGGCGGCCTCTTGGAACGCGGCGGCGTCGAGGCCCTCGACCTCGCCGCGGACGGTGAGCTTGATGCCAGTGAGGTGAAAACCACCAGCCGGATCCGGGCCGATGCTCACGTCGGCCCGAACGTCCAGTGCGATCGGCGTACCGCCCGCCCGAGCGATCCCGCCGGAAAGCGACATCGCGTAACACGCCGCGTGCGCGGCCGCGACGAGCTCTTCGGGGCTGGTGGTGCCGTCGGCGTCCTCGGCTGCGCGCTTCGGCCACGACACCTCGAACGTGCCGACCTTCGAACTGGACAGCTCGACCTGGCCCGAGCCTTCCATCAGGGTGCCGTTCCAGGCGGTACGAGCGGTGCGTGTGGGCATCCGGGTCTCCTTCGTTGCTGGCTGTCTCCGAACCTACTCACCGTCTCGGGAAGGCTCGAATGCCCCTTGAGGTTGGGTACTAGGAGGGCGAGAGGAGACCCCATGACCGAGACCATCAATCAGAAGTCAGGAACATTCGAGATCGCGGGACGGACCGTACACCGGCTCGGGTTCGGCGCGATGCGCCTCACTGGACCCGGTATTTGGGGGGAGCCGGCCGACCGCGACGAATGCATCCGGGTCGTGCGCCGGGCCGTCGAGCTCGGCGTGGACCTCATCGACACCGCTGATTCCTATGGCCCGTACGTCAGCGAGGAGATCATCCGGGAAGCGCTGTATCCGTATCCCGAGCAGGTGCTGGTGGCGACGAAGGCCGGTCTGGTCCGCCACGGCCCGGACAAGTGGATGCCGGTCGGGCGACCCGAATACCTGCGCCAGGAAGCCGAGATGAGCCTGCGCCGCCTCGGCCTGGACCGCATCGACCTGTTCCAGCTGCACCGGATCGATTCGAAGGTGCCGCTCGAGGACCAGATCGGGGCACTGACCGAGCTGCAGGACGAGGGCAAAATCGCGGCGATCGGCTTGTCCGAGGTGTCGACGGACGAGATCGACAGGGTGCGCAAGCTCGCCGACGTCGCCACCGTCCAGAACCTCTACAACCTGGCGAACCGCAAGTCCGAGGACGTCGTCGACTACTGCACGCGAGAGGGCATCGGATTCATCCCATGGTTCCCGATCGCGGCCGGGGAACTGGCCCGTGACGGCGGCCCGGTCGACGAGATCGCCAAGAAGCACGATGCGACGCCCGCGCAGGTGGCGCTTGCGTGGCTGCTCGCGCGGTCGCAGATCGTCCTCCCGATCCCGGGGACATCGAGCGTCCGGCATCTGGAGGAGAACGTCGGCGCGGCCCAGCTGTACGAGCAGTTGACCCGCGACGAGATCGACGAGCTGACCGCCACGGTCGACTGACCACCCCTTCTCCGCTTTGCACCTTTCAGCTCCCCTGTGGCCGCCGATTAGGGGTGCTGAAAGGTGCAAAGCGCAGGGTCGGGAGGCTCAGTCCGGCTTCGTCCACCCGTCGGCACCGGCCGCCTCGGCTCCGATGGTCGTGTCGTCACCGTGCCCGGTGTGCACGATCGTCTCCGGTGGCAGGCTCAGCAAGCGCGACCGGATCGACGCGACGATCGTGTCGTGGTCAGAGTACGAACGGCCGGTCGCGCCGGGACCTCCGTTGAACAGGGTGTCCCCGGTGAACACTGCGCCGAGGGCCGGGGCGTAGAAGCAGACCGCGCCCGGTGCGTGGCCCGGCGTGTGAAGCACCTCGAGCTCGATGTCACCGACGGCGATTCGGTCGCCGTCGGCCAGCGAGTCGAAGGCGGCATGCCGGTACGTCATTCGCCAGAGCACCGCGTCGTCCGGATGCAGCCTGATCGGGGCGTCGTAACGGTCGGCCAGGTCCTGGGCCACGGTGATGTGATCGTCGTGCGCGTGTGTGCACAGCACCGCCAGCACTCGCCGGTCGCCGATCAGTTGGGCGATCGGCTCGACCTCATGTGGAGCGTCGATCACCACGCAGTCGGTGTCGTCGCCGATCACCCAGACGTTGTTGTTGACGTCCCAGCTGCCGCCGTCCAGGGTGAACGTGCCGCTGGTGATCGTGTGGTCGATCCGGATCGCCATCAGATGACGACCACTGAGCGCAGGACGTCGCCGTGGTGCATCTTCTCGAAGGCCGCCTCGATGTCGTTCATGCCGATCGTCTCGCTGACGAACCGGTCCAGCGGGAGCCGGCCCTGCTGGAACAGGTCGATCAGCATCGGGAAGTCCCGCGTGGGGAGGCAGTCGCCGTACCACGAAGACTTCAGGGCTCCGCCGCGGGCGAAGAAGTCGATCAGCGGCAGTTCGAGGGTCATCGTCGGGTTCGGAACGCCGACCAACACGACGGTGCCGGCGAGATCGCGTCCGTAGAAGGCCTGCTTGTACGTCTCGGGGCGGCCGACCGCGTCGACGACGATGTCGGCCCCGAAGCCGTCGGTCGCGTCCTGGATCGCTCCGACGACGGCGTCGTGGTCGAGGTCGCGCGAGTTGATGGTGTGCGTGGCGCCGAGTTCCTTGGCGGTCTGCAGCTTGCGGTCGTCGACGTCGATCGCGATGATCTTCGCCGCGCCGACGAGGCGGCTGCCCGCGATCGCCGCGGCCCCCACGCCGCCGCATCCGATCACGGCGATGCTTTGCCCCCGTGTGACGCCGCCGGTGTTCATGGCCGCACCCAGCCCGGCCATGACGCCGCAGCCGAGCAGACCCGCGACCGTGGCCGGGGCCTCCGGATCGACCTTCGTGCACTGGCCGGACGCGACGAGCGTCTTCTCGGCGAACGCACCGATGCCGAGGGCCGGGGAGAGCTCGGTGCCGTCCTCAAGGGTCATCTTCTGCGACGCGTTGTGGGTGTCGAAGCAGTATTGCGGCTCGCCCCGCTTGCACGCGCGGCACTGTCCGCAGACCGCGCGCCAATTGAGGATCACGAAGTCGCCCGGTGCGACGTCAGTGACATCGGGACCGACGGCCTCAACCACACCAGCGGCCTCGTGACCCAACAGGAACGGGAAGTCGTCGTTGATCCCGCCTTCGCGGTAGTGCAGGTCCGTATGGCACACGCCGCAGGCTTGCACCCGGACGAGCGCCTCGCCCGGTCCCGGATCCGGGACGTTGATCGTCACAACTTCGACGGGTGCTCTCAGGCTGCGGGCAATGACGCCTTTGACGGCGTGACTCATGCGCCTGCCTCGTACACCGGGATGATCATGGCGCGGCCGAGCGTATGGCTGAACAGGTTGAAGCCCAGGAACGCCGGCGACGCCTCGGGAGGGACGTCGAGCGTCGGGACGTCGACCGCGTGCACGACGACGTGGTAGTGGTGCGGGCCGTGACCCTCGGGCGGCGCGGCGCCGATGTAGCCGACAGTGCCCCCGTCGTTCTTGAGCTGGACGGCGCCCTCGGGCAGCCCAGAGCCGACGCTGTCGCCGGCGCCGGTCGGCAGCTCGCTGACCGCAGCCGGGATGTTGAAGACCGCCCAGTGCCAGAAGCCGCTGGCGGTCGGGGCGTCGGGGTCGTAAACCGTGACTGCGTAACTCTGGGTGCCCTCCGGAGCACCGGACCACCGCAGGTGCGGCGACACGTCCTCGCCACCTGCGCCGAACACCCCCGAGCGCTGCGGCGGAGCGATCGTCTGGTCATGCGCGACGTCGTCGCTGAGCACCTCGAAGCTGGGCACGTGCGGCAGCTCGGCGTAGGGGTTCCTGGTCATCGTTGATCTCCTTCGGGTGAGACGACAGGCGCGAAGCCTCCTTGCAATCTAACCGGCGCGACCGCCGGCGCTAGCCCGCCGGATCGCAGATGACGACCGGAATGGTGCGCTCGGTCCACGCCTGGTAGTTGTCGAAGTCGGCGTACACGGCCGTGAGACGGGGCCAGAGTTCGGCGCGTTCCGCGTCACTCGCGGTGCGGGCAACCATGCGTCGCGTCTCGCGGCCGAACTGCACGTCGATCTTCGGATCGGCCTGCAGGTTCCGATACCACTGCGGGTTCTCGGGCAGCCCGCCCTGCGACGCCACGAGCACTACGCGGTCGCCGTCGGCCATGTGCAGAAGCGGGACCGTGCGAGGGCGGCCGGTCTTGCGGCCGACGGTGGTCACCAGGCAGACCGGGACGCCGCGCCGCAGGGCGCTGCCCACCCGCCAGGTCTTACCGACCCGTCCCTTGCTCCTCCGGTACATCCATGTGTTCGCCGTCGACATCCACTTGATGATCTTGCGGGTCGCGGGGGAGTCCAAGCCCTTGGGGCGCGCCTTCATGCGGGGGAGTAGATCGGAGCGTTCGACCTGGCCGCAACGGGGAGCTAGGGAGTCGGGGCCCACCGGTTGGCGGTGAGCTTCCAGCTGGGGGTGTCGTCGAGCGATTGCACGGCCTCGTAGCTGCGGACGTAACCGGTGCGGCTGATCCGCCAGACGCCGTCCCCGTCGCGCGAGTAGGTGTCGTCGTAGAACGCGGCGCCGGTCAGAAGCATCCGGTGCTCGGTGATGATCACTTTGTCGTCGAGATACCAATGACCGGTCGCGGTGTCCCCGTCGACGGCGATCTCGGGGTGGTGGCACTGGTGCACGGTGATGATCGCGGGTCCCAGCGAGTTGCGCATGAACTCGACGACCGCGGCGCGGCCGTCGAAGCGCAGTTGCGGACCGTAGGAGGCCTGCACGTCGGGCGTGAGCGTGTCGCTGAACTCGTCCCACAGCTTCAGATCCAGCGTCCGCAGGTAGCGGTACTTGAGCTGGCGCAGGTCTTCGAGGGTGTCGGGGTCCACCCCGGCAGACTAGAACAGGTTCTATAGTGCGTCGAGATTGACGACGATCGCCTCCTGCGTCGTCCGGGCGATCACGACGACCGCCTCGTCGGTCTCGGACGGGTTCTCCTCGCGGTGCGGCACGTACGGCGGCACGAAGACGAAGTCGCCGGGCGCCGTCTCGATCCGCCGCTCGATTCCGTCCTCGACAAACACGAACACCGGATGGCCCGACGTCACGTAGATGGCCGTCTCGGATTCGCCGTGATGGTGGTTGGCCGATGTGGTGGCGGGGTGGACGTGCGTGCGTCCCATCCACAGGTTGCGCGATCCGACCGTCTTTCCGCTGATCGCCTCGAGCCGTCGCATGCCCTCGGTCTGTGCGGTGTCGGCGCCCAGGTCGGCGCCGGCGACGTGGTGCAGTCGGGTGTGGAATCCGTTAGTCATTGCGGCTCCTTCGGCGACATGAGTGACCAGGTGGTCGTCCGCATCGTTACAACGAATGGCCCCACGATCTCAGGAGACCTCGACGATGCGACCCGCTCGCCGCCTGTTGATTCCGAGCGCCGCCGTTCTCGTCGCTGCCTCCTCCCTCAGTGCGGTCAGTCTCCTGCCAAGCGGAGCAGGCGCGTTACCGGACCCGGTACAAGAGGCGATCGTGGCCAGTGCCGCCCCCGGACATTCCTGGAAGTTGCCGGCTGAGACCTACGGCGTAGCCCGGCAAAACAACGTTGCGGTCCGGATGGCAGATGGCACCGTGCTCCGAGCCGATATCGCGACGCCGACCGATCCGGTCACCAACCGACCGGCACCGGGCCCGTTCCCGGTGCTGCTGATCCAGACGCCGTACGGCAAGGACACCGCTGGCGCGGCCGGCTCATCGGCCATCGGGATCGATCCCTACTTCGTGAAGCGCGGTTACATCGACGTCGCCGTCGACGTCCGGGGCACAGGTGACTCAGGCGGGACGTTCGACATCTTCGACCCGAAGCAGGTTGCCGACGGCGTCGTGCTGGTCCACTGGGCGGCGAAGCTGCCGCACTCATCGGGCCAGGTCGGCTTGCACGGCGCGTCCTATCTCGGCATCGACCAGATGCTCACGGCCGGCGCCATCGGCAAGAACTCGCCCCTGAAAGCGATCTTCCCGATCGTCTCGGCTACCGACGTGTACCGCGACACCGCGTTCATGGGCGGCATCCCGGACGTCGAGTTCGACACGATCTATCTCGGCGGGCTGCTGCCCGTGCTCAACTTGCTCAATCCGACGGTCGGTGCCCTGGTCGATCCGTCGAACGTGCTCGGCGCGCTACAGGTGCTGCTGCAGCACGCCGCGAACACGCTGAACTACAACGCGTTGTTCCTGTTGCAGGCCTACCTGGGCGGCGCCAACTCCTACGACAATGCCTATTGGCACGCCAAGGCCCCCGGCAACGTCCTCAGCAAGATCGTCGCGAACGACATCCCGGCTTACCTCGTCGGTGGCGAGTACGACCTTTTCCAGCGTGGCGAGCCGCTCAATTACGCCGGCCTGCAGAACGCCTACAGCGGCCGCCCGGTCAATGCGCCGATGGCGGCCGGACAGAAGCCGACCGGCCGCTACCAGTTGCTGGACGGTCCGTACACCCACCTGCAGATCGCGCTGGTCGGATCGCTCGATGCGCTCCAACTCGAATGGTTCGACACGTGGCTCAAGGGCGCGGACACCGGCATGGCCCAGACACCTACGCCGCTGCACTACTACGACCTCGGCACCGGGCATTACGCGCAGACGACGACGTACCCGATCGCCGGGGCTAAGCCGACCGTGTACTACTTCCGCGGCGCCCGCAGCGGTACGGCGCTTTCGCGCAACGATGGCACCCTGAGCACTACCGCGCCGACCTCGGCCACCGGGACCGACGGCGTCGCCTGGGCCCCGGTTGGCACGTCCATCTGCGATCGCTCGGTCGACCAGTGGGCGGCCGGTGCACTCTCGTTGGTGACCGACCAACTGCCCGTCCCGACGCCGTGCTTGTACGACGACCGGGCGGGGCAGATCGGGCCGACCGCGCTCACCTACACGACGGCGGCACTGACGCGAGCGAAGAAGTTGGCCGGGCCGATCGCCGCGACGATCTACGCAAAGGCCAACACCAAGGAAACCGAATGGGTGGTCAATGTCGAGGACGTCGCGCCCGATGGGACGTCCAAGCCGCTGACGCAGGGCGCACTCCTGGGATCGATGCGCGCACTCGATCAGACGCGGACATGGACCGTCGGCGGCCGCACGTTGATCCCGTACCACCCTTACACGCGGACGGCGGCCCGCGCCGTGACGCCCGGTGCGCTGACGCGGTATGACATCGAGGTGTTCCCGACGTATTCGACGATCGCCGTGGGCCACCGGATCCGGGTCACCGTCACGACGACCGATTTCCCGCACCTCGTCCCGACACCGCCACAGATGGCCAAGCTGCTTGGTGGCTGGTATCGGGTGCAGCGGGCCGCGACCGGCCCATCCTCGATCACCCTCCCGCTGATCGGCTGACCGCGGGGGCGAATCGATCAGACGGCGATGTTGCGTCGACGCCGGCCGCGGCGCGGCTTGCGTTCGTCGGCGGTGCGCCCAGCGCCGTCCGCACCCGCGAGCCAGGCGCGCAGCTGGTCGTACACCATGGGGTCGGCGAGCAGGTCGAAATGGTGTTTGCGGCCGCCGATGTGGAACGTCCGCTCCCGGTCGAACGGGATCGAGCGCACCTTGCCGATCCCGTGCGCGCTGCCGTGCTGGACAAGCAGGTCCATCGCGAAGATGCCGTAGGGCTCGCGCGACAGGGTCGCCGACGCGACCGAGTAGGCGACACCGGGAAGCAGCGTGGCCGGCGTGCAGCGGTCGTGGAGCAGCTCGTCGGCGTCGAAGCCGAGCCAGTCCTCCTCGAGCAGCGCGCCGTAGCGCAGGTCCTTGATCCCCACGCTGCGCCGGTTGAGCCACTCGGCGATGGGACGCGTCTCGGGCAGCCGCGCCATGCGATGCGTGCCCCAGTTGACGGCACGCTCGAGCGGCGCGCCGAGATGCGGTGCGCCCAGTCCGACGACGTGGCGCAGCCGATGCCGCCAGGCATGGCCGCGCAGGTCGGCCTGGTGCGCGGCGCTGCGGGCGACCAGGCCACCGAGCGAGTGCCCGACGATCGCTATCTCGGTGACCGGGACCGGCCACTGCGCGACCAGCTCGTCCATCAGCTCGTCCAGTTCGCGGCCGTTGTCCGAGACGTGTACGCCGGTGTTGAAGTTGAGGTACAGCGGCGTCCATCCGTCCGCGGCGCTCAGCAACGACCCGTAGGTGACAGTGCGGTCGCCCCACCGCTTCTCGGCGGCGAACGACCAGCACAGATCGGTCTCGCACAGCCCGTGCGCGAACACGACGAGTCGACCGGTCACCGGACGCTCGGCGGCGTCGGCGGCGACGTTTCCCGGCACGCGGCGCAACGGACCGCCGTGCAGTCGCACGCGCATCGGCGGCGCCAGCGCGGCGTGCTTCTCGGCGACCCGGTCACCCCAGAAGCCGTTGATCGCGCCGAGCACGAGGCGGCCGGCCGGCACGTCGTGAGCCGACTCCGCGCGCGGATCCTGGAACGCGCCGGCCGCCAGGCCGACGGCCGGAGGCACGTATTTCATGCCCAGCCGGGTCGAGCCATACGCGATCGCGGCGATGCCGTCGTGGAGGAGTCGGATCGGCTCGGCGCGCTTACCGGCTAGGCCGAATAGGCGGCCGGCCAAGGCCGTGTGCACTCCGTGGGCAAGTTCGGCGAGCTCGTCCAGCGCCGTGCCCGCCAGCGATCCCGCGTCCCGCATTTCGTCCGACCGCATTCCGGCTGTCCCCTCTCCGCGCGTGCAGAACAGTGCACACCTGTACACCGGAACTTTCAAGCACCACGCCGCGTATTTCTCCAACGCGTCCGGTGGCAAGCTGGGGTGGACCGTCCGTATCACAGAGGTGGCGACCGATGACCCTCCCGGCAGGCACTCCGACTCAGCTATTCGTCGGCGGCAAGTGGCGCGACGGATCGAAGGGCAATTTCGACGTGCTGAACCCGTCCACGGGTGAAGCAATCTGTTCGGTGGCGCGCGCCGGCGAGGACGACATCGACGCCGCGATCTCGGCCGCGGCTGACGTGCAGCCGGACTGGGCGGCGACCGCGCCGCGCGAGCGCGCCGAGGTGCTGCGTCGGACCTTTGAGGCGATGATCTCGCGCAAGGAGGAGCTCGCGTTCCTCATGTCGCTCGAGATGGGCAAGTCGCTCACCGACGCGCGAGGCGAGGTCGTCTATGCGGCCGAGTTCTTCCGGTGGTTCTCCGAGGAGGCGGTGCGCATCGGCGGCGAGCTGCGCACAGCGCCGTCCGGTCTGAATCGCATCCTGACGTTCCGCAAGCCGGTCGGCGTCGCGCTGTTGCTCACTCCATGGAACTTCCCAGCCGCCATGGCGACGCGCAAGATCGGTCCCGCGCTGGCCGCCGGATGCGCGGTCGTCCTCAAACCGGCGCACGAGACACCTCTGACCGCGCTCATGCTGGCCCAGATCCTCGACGAGGCCGGCGCGCCGGCGGGCACGATCAACGTGCTGACCACCGACCACGCGTCCGAACTCGTTGGAGTTGCCCTGGACGACCCGCGCGTGCGCAAGCTGTCGTTCACCGGCTCGACCGAGGTCGGTCGGGTCCTGCTCAAGCAGGCGGCCGACCGGGTCGTCAACTCGTCGATGGAACTCGGCGGCAATGATCCGTTCATCGTGCTTGACGATGCCGATCTGGACGCCGCCGTCGAGGGGGCGATGCTGGCCAAGATGCGCAACGGCGGGCAGGCCTGCACGGCCGCGAATCGCTTCCTCGTCCAGGCGTCCGTCGCCGCCGAGTTCGCCGCGCGCCTCGCCGAGCGGATGGGCGCGCTGCGGGTCGGTCCGGGCACGGACGAGCAAACCCAGCTCGGCCCGATGGTGAGCGCCAAGGCGGCCGAGGGCATCGCCGACAAGGTCGAGCGCTCGATCGCCGCCGGTGCGCGCGCTGTACTGGGTGGTCAACGCAGCGACGGCCCGGGCTTCTTCTACCCGGCGACGGTCCTGACCGACGTTCCGCGCGGGTCGGCCGTCGCCGTCGAGGAGGTGTTCGGTCCCGTCGCTCCGGTGATACCGGTCCGGGATGAGGACGACGCGCTGGCGGTTGCGAACGCTTCGGAGATGGGCCTCACCGGCTACGTGTTCAGTGGCGACCTCGCCCGGGGACTGCGCGTGTGTGAGCGGTTGGAGGTCGGGATGATCGGGCTCAATCGCGGGCTGGTGTCCGATCCGGCCGCACCGTTCGGCGGCGTGAAGCAGTCGGGGCTCGGTCGCGAGGGCGGCTTCGAAGGGATCGACGAATACCTCGAAACCACCTACGTCGCCACAAGCTGGTAAGCCACCGGACGCGGCCGGTCCGAGTAGCCTCGTGACGTGCGGCTCCCCGGCGTTCTGTGTCGAGCGTCGGCGTGAGCGTCACGGCGACGAGCATGCATCACGATGCGCTGCTGTACGGCGACGACTCCGAGTTCACGCACGGCGTGGCCGGCTTCGTCCGGGAGGGTCTTCGTGCCGGCGAACTGCCGGTGGTCGCCGAACCGCCCCGCCAGATCGACCTGCTGCGAGCCGAGCTCGGCGCGGACGCTGACTCGGTGCGGTTCCTGGACATGACCCAGTTGGGCGCCAACCCGGCCCGGATCATCGCCGTCTGGCAAGCCCTGCTCGAGGAGTGCGCCGGGCGCGGTGTCCGGCTCCGGGGTGTGGGCGAGCCGGCGTGGGTGGGTCGGCGGGCCGACGAGCTGATCGAGTGCCGCATCCACGAACAGCTGCTCAACGTCGCCTTCGGTGAAGGGACGAGCTGGGAGTTGCTCTGCCCCTACGATCGGCGCCGGCTGCCGGCGTCGGTCGTGGCCGGGGCGTGGCACAGCCACCCGTGCGTCGTCGACGACGACACGCACCACAACAGCGACGCCTACCACCACGGCGATGTCGCCGACGTGTTCTCCGGAGCCCTCGACCCGGTTCCGGACGCGGCGGATCGGCTGACGTTCGAGCGTGGCGACGTCGCTCGCGTCCGCGCCGCCGTCCGCACCTTTGCCCGAACGGCGGGGCTGGTTGACCGACGAGTCGACGACGTCGTCCTCGCTGCGGACGAGCTCGCGACGAACAGCGTGCGACACGGAGGCGGATCCGGGATGATCGCCACCTGGGTCCGCCCCGACGCAGTGGTTATGGAGTTCAGCGACGCCGGCACGATCACCGCGCCGCTCGTGGGACGCCTGCGTCCGGGCGTGCGTAGCAACGGCGGTCGCGGGGTCTTCCTGGCCAACCAGGTATGCGATCTCGTCCAGATCCGTTCCGGCCCGGAGGGCACCCGAGTGCGCGTCACGATGTGGCGCTGATCGGGTCCGCGATCTCGGTCGTCGCCCACGCCTGGGCAGCGGCCCGCTTCGGAGGGGACCTTCGACACGTCCGAGGTTCTGGGGACCCACTTTAGTGTCCAACGGGTGTCGGCTGCGCCGGCGCACCCCGTCACGTCGGCTTCATCCGTCCGGAGGTGATCATGGCCAGGAGCAGCGCCCTGCCCGGCGCCATGAAGCCACGGCTGAAGGCGCGTCGTGCCGTTCGCTACCGGTACCGGTTGATGGCAGCAATGTTGTTGGTGTCATTGCCGTTGATGGTGCTGCTGGCGGTGTTGCTGACGAGCCAGGCGTCGGCGAGTCTGACGTCGGCTGGTGAGCGCAAGGGCGTGCAGGTAGCCCGCGCCGTGACGGTGCGAGTGCAGGATTGGCTGGCTGAGCGGCGCGAGAGTCTGAACATCATCGCCGGTGATGCCGCGGCTGAGCCGAGCACGGCCGACACCACAGCGGCCCTGGTCCGCGCGGTGAAGACGTCCAGCGCCTACGAGCTGCTCGAGATCACGGACCTGAGTGGGCGGGTGTTGGCCTCGACCAAACCGGGGAGCAGCGTCAGCCCGGTCGGCCAGGATTGGTTCGCCACCGCAGTTGCCGGCAAGGCGGTGCTGACCTCGCCGGTGAAAGTCGGCGATCACATCCAGTGGATCACCGCGCAGCCCATAATCGGTGCAGACGGGCATCCGAAAGCCGTCGTGATCGGTGACTTGAACCCGGTGGTGCTGGGCAATCTGCTCAACCCCGAACTTGCCGCCGGCAGCCAGGTCCTCGCCGTCGACGCCCAACACCGAGTGCTCTATGACACCGAGACCATGAGCGCGGCCACCGACGACACCGCACTGCTGGCCGCAGGCGCGCTGCAGACCACCGTGGACAACGCGGCCACCCGCCAGGCGATCAGTACCGAGGAGCCCGGCAGTGCCCGGTTCACCGACCTCGACGGTCACGATGTGATCGGCGGGTACGACATCGTCGACGAACTGAACTGGGTGATCGTGGCCGATGACCATGCCGCGACCGTTCTCGCGCCCGCCAGTGCCCAACGCCACCGGGCAATCCTCATCGTCACCCTCAGCGGCCTGCTCGCGGTGGGCGCCGCTATCGGCTTCGGCACCTGGGAGTCGAGAAAGCTGCGCGGACTGGCCGAGCAGACGGCGGCGGCCGGGATGGAGATGAACTCGGCGGCGGCGGAGCTGTCCGCATCTTCGGAAGAGTTGGCGGCGACCACCACGCAGCAGAGTGCTGCGGTCATTCAGGCCACCGCGACGACCGAGGAACTGGCCCGTGCCTCGGTCGCCATTGCTGAGACGGTCGACGAGGTCGCCCGCCAAGCAGCCGAGACCCGGGATAACCTCGAACAGGCCGAGGCCGACATCACCGTCTCCGGTGAGCGCACGCTGGCCTTGGCCAGCCGCGTCGACGACATCGACGCGCTGCGGGTGCTGATCAACGACATTGCCGATCAGACCAACCTGCTCGCCCTCAACGCCGCCATCGAGGCCGCCCGGGCCGGCGAGCAAGGACTCGGGTTCGCCGTGGTCGCCGACGAGGTCCGCCGCCTGGCCGAACGCTCCAAGCATTCCGCCGGCGACATCGCCTCGATCGTCGCCGCCGTGCAGGGCGAGACCAACGCCACGGTGATGGCGATGGAGAAGGGCGCCAAGCAGATGCAGCAGGGGCTGATGTTGCTGCACATGGTCACCGGTGCCGCCGATCAGGTGCGTTTGACCACCCAGCAGCAGCGCAGCGCCAACGCCCAGGTCGTCGAGACGATGGAGCAACTCACCGAGTCCAGCCGTCAGGTCTCGGCCACCGCCCAGCAGCTCGCAGCCGCCGCAGGCAGCCTCACCGAGGTCGCCGGTGACCTCGAAGCCACCGCCGTGGCCACAAAGAGCCGGTACTGACACCGGGCCGACCGGTCGTCACGTTCACACCTCGCTGAGGTGCATCGACGTTACTGAGAGGGGTCCTCGCCTGACACGCAATGGTCATCTCGACGGGTGACTGTGGAGGCATGAAAACGTACCCGGATTCAGTGAACCGCGAGGTTCACGAGGTTTATATAGCCAAGATCAACAACCTGATCGCCGAAGGACGCGAATCGCTGATCACCGGTCTGGTCGACGACTTCGACCGCGCCTGCCGTGAGGAGCCGGCGTCGACGATCGGCGAGGCCGCCTGACCACTCTGCTGAAGTCCATTTCCCGGCCGTCACGCCGAGCCGCGATGCTGCGATGATCCTGCCATGGACGTCACCCACGGGACCCATGACTACGTCGACGATCCGCGCAATGCCGAGATCCTGATCAGCGTCAACGGTCGCCTGCTGCCGCGGGCGCAGGCCGTCGTCAGCGTTTTCGACGCGGGGTTCGTCCTGGGCGACGGGGTCTGGGAGGGGCTGCGCATCAAGGACGGGCGCCCGGCGTTCCTCGACCAGCACCTGGACCGGCTGTGGGAAGGTGCGGCCGCGATCATGCTCGACATCGGCCTGACCCGCGATGAGCTCACGACACAGCTCTATCGAACGCTGGCGGCGAACGGGATGACCGGCGACGGTGTCCACGTCCGGCTCATGGTGACGCGGGGCCCGAAGTCGACGCCGTATCAGGACCCACGCATGACGGCCGGGCCCGCGACCGTGGTCATCATCGCCGAGTACAAGGATCCGCTGCCCGCGACCGTCGAACGCGGACTGGCGTTGTTCACCGTGCATGTCCGGCGATCGTCGCCGGACACGTTGGACCCGAAACTCAACTCGCACAGCAAGCTGAACGACATCTCCGCCTGCATCCAGGCCTACACGGCCGGGGCCGACGAGGCCCTCATGCTCGATCCGCACGGCTTCGTCGCCACGTGCAACTCCACGCATTTCTTCATCGTGCGCAAGGGCGAGGTGTGGACGTCTACAGGCATGTATTGCCTCGGCGGGATCACTCGGTCCAATGTGCTCCGGGTGTGTGCGAGCGCCGGAATACCGGCTCACGAACGCAGCTTCAGCCTGACTGACGTCTACAGCGCCGATGAGGCCTTCGTGACCGGAACCTTCGCCGGCCTGGTGCCGGTGCACACCGTCGACGGACGCCGGATCGGCACGGGAGAGCGCGGGCCGATGGTGCGGCGACTGCAGTCGCTCTACCTCGAGCTGGTCCGCGCGGACGTGGCCGGACGGATCGCGCCATGACTCCGGGCGTGCGCCTGGCTGTGTGGTCAGGTCCGCGCAACATTTCCACGGCATTGATGCGGTCGTGGGAGAACCGACCGGACTGTCGAGTAGTCGACGAGCCGCTTTACGCCTACTACCTCGCCGAGACCGGCTTGAACCATCCGGCGCGCGCCGAGATCATCGCGGCGGGCGAGACGTCCTGGCCGGCGGTCGTCGCCGAGCTGACCGGCCCCGTGACCGGCGTCTACTACCAGAAGCACATGACCCATCATCTGATCCCGCAGCTGCCGCGCGACTGGATCCCGGCACTGACGAACGTGCTGCTGATTCGCGACCCGGCCGAGGTCGCTGCCTCCTACGTCCGGTCGCGGACGGACATCGTGGCCGAGGACATCGGACTGGTTCAGCAGACCGAACTGTTCGACCAGCTCGGCGCCTCGACGCCGGTTATCGACGCGGCCGACTTTCTCCGCGTCCCGGAGACCTATCTGCGGTGGCTGTGCGCGCACGTCGGAATCGACTTCACGGCGGCGATGCTGCGCTGGCCGCCCGGACCGCGCGACTCGGATGGCGTCTGGGCCCCGCACTGGTACGACGCGGTGCTGGCATCCACCGGTTTCGAGCCTTATCGCCCGCGGGAGATCGACCTGCACGGCCCGGCCCTCGAGGCGGCCGAGCGCAGCCGTCCGCACTACGAGCGATTGCACGCCGCGCGTGTGTTGCTCTGACGAACTGAATAAACGACGGCGGCTGCACCCACGAGGTGCAACCGCCGTCCTTCCGGCAAGCGAAGTTTTCGCCCCCGGGAAACACGCTGCTCGCCACGACCTGGGGGGTGGCCGGAAGTAAGCACCGTGCGACTGATCGAGCCGCTGCCCTTCCGAACAACCCGTGCCATCAGTGTGGACCTTGGCGTGCATCCGCGAAGTACCACCAGCGGACACGGCACGCATTCGTCGATCTACGGCTCCGGGCTGGTCACGAAGGGCCACACCGCTTCTACCATCTGAACGTGGCCATGGCGATTGCCCTGCCGACGCCTCCGACGGCGTTGATCGGGCGCGCCGAAGAGCTCGCCACCCTGGTCGACACGGTGACCGCGGGAGGCACCCGGCTGGTCACCGTCACGGGTCCCCCCGGTGTGGGCAAGAGCCGCCTCGCCCTCGCCGCGGCCGCCGCGATGGTGCACCGGTTCACCGGCGGCACGACATGGGTCGACCTGGCCCCGATCCGCGAGGCGCGGCTGGTGCCAGAAGAGATCGCCCGCGCGCTCGGAGTCACCGGATCAGGTGCCGATCCCGCGCTCTCGCGACTGTCGGCTGCCGTCGCCGAGCGAGACGTCCTCGTCGTCCTGGACAACTGCGAGCACCTTCTCGACGCCGTGCCCGAGCTGGGCACCCTGCTTGGGTCGAGTCCGCGGCTGCGCATCCTCGCGACCAGCCGGGAACGCTTGCATCTCGCCGCCGAGCGCGAGTTCGCCGTGCCGCCTCTGCCCATGCCCTCGGACGCCGAGATCGGCGACCTGGACCGGCTGCGGGACAACCCGGCGATAGCGCTGCTGCTCGCCCGCGCGCCGGCGCACGTCACGCTGACCCCGCGCTCCGCGCGTTCCCTGGCCGAGGTTTGCGTCCGCCTCGACGGCCTGCCGCTCGCGCTGGAACTTGCGGCCGCGCGATTGCGGGTGTTCACCCCGAGCGAGCTCGCCTTCCGCCTCGAGCACCGGACGATGCTGCTCACGGGCGGATCCCGCGACGTTCCCCCGCGGCACCGCGATCTGCGCGCGGCGATCGCGTGGAGTCACGAGCTTCTTCCCGACGCCGAACGAGCGCTGTTCCGGCGGCTGTCGATGTTCGTCGGCGACTGGACGGTCGCGGCGGCCGAGGCCGTGTGCGGCGGTCCCGATCCGTCCGGTGTCATCGACGCGCTCGAGTCGCTGCTGGACAAGAGCCTGGTCGTCCGGGTCGCGGGAGAGGACCACGACGCCCGCTTCAGCATGTTGGTGAGCCTGCGCGAGTTCGCGGCCGAGCAACTGGAGCTGCACGGCGAGCTGGCCGAGACCCGGGCGCGCCACACCGCGTACTGCGCCGCGGCCGCCCGCGGCTGGGAGGCGTCGGTAGGGACGAACGACGAAGCCGTGAACTGGCCTCGCCTCGGGTTCCTGCGCGGCGACCTCCTGTCCGCGTTCGCCAACAGCCGGCTGGGTACCGACGTCGACGAGACGCTCTGGCTCGCGACCGGACTGGGTTGGTACTGGTACACCCGCGGTTCGCTCGCCGACGCGTCGACCCTCCTCGACGTGGTGTCCGCTCACGCCGAAGACGCTCGCTCGTCACAGGACGCCCGGGCGGCTGCGCTGATCGCCGCCGGGATCGTCGCCTTCGGCCTCGGCGATCTCGACACGGCCGAGCGCCATCTGCTGCGCTCGGCCGACCTCGGCGAGGCCAATGACGATCAGCGCCGGCTCGCGCTCGTCAGCGCATTCCTCGGCCACGTGGCGCGGGGCCGGGGTCGGGTGCAGGACGCAGCGGACCGGTACAAAAGGGCGAGGTCGATCTATGAGGAGCGCGGCTATGCGCGCGGTAGGGCCTGGGCGTCCCACGACCTCGGCTTGCTGGCGAGCGAGCTCGGCGATCCGGTCGAGGCCGAGTCGCTGCTCCGCGAGGCCGTGCGGCTCTTCCGCTGGCTCGACTACGAGTGGGCGGTGGCCGTGTCGGGTTGCGCGCTGGCGGCCGTCCTGCTGCGGGGCGACAAGGTGGACGAGGCTGCGCTGCTGCTGGGCGAAGCCCTCGTCCTGCACGACGGCGTAGGAGATCGACGCGGAATCGCGCAGTGCATGGAGGCGCTGGCCGACGTCGCCCACGCTCGCGGCGGAACGGCCACGGCCGCCCGGCTGCTCGGCGCGGCGGCGGCGCAACGTGACGCCGTCGCCGCGCGCCCGACCGATGCCGAAGTGGTCAGGCTCAATAGCCTCGGCAAGTCAGTCGCCGGCACGCTCGGTCAGGCCGCAGCCGACCACGAGCAGCACTCCGGACGGACGATGCCCGGCGCCAACGCGATTGCCCTCGCGGCGGGAGTCGCCGCAGGCGGGGCACTCCGCGATGCGGGTGCGCCCACGGTCGAGCTGACCCCACGGCAGCTCGAGGTGGCGGCGCTCGTCGCGGCCAGCAACACCAACCGGCAGATCGGTCGGGCGCTGGGCATCAGCGAGAAGACGGCTGAGATCCACGTCCGCAACATCATGGAGCGGCTGCACGCGCCTAGTCGGGCGGGAGTCGCGGCGTGGGCGACCGCGCACGGCTTGCCGCCACCCCCGTAAGGGATTCCCCGTATATCGGCTGGTACCTGCGCCCCGTAGACCGGACACGCACCACAAACCGTGGTCGCGACCGTCCGAAGGGGGACATGATGGCACTGGACGAAGGCAAGTTGATGGAATTCATCGGCCGGTTCGTGGGCGACCTGGGCGCCACGATCGCGGCGGGCAACGTCGTCATCGGGCACCGGCTCGGGCTGTACCGCGCGATGGTCGACGCTCCGGGGACATCGGACGACCTCGCCCGGCGCACCGACTGCGACCCGCGTTACATCGCGGAGTGGCTGCGCGGCCAGGCGGCCGGGGGCTACGTCACCTATGACGCCGCGACCGACACGTACTCGCTGAGCGACGAGCAGGCGTTCGTGCTGGCCGACCCCGACGGGGCGGTCTACGCGCCCGGCGCCTTCGTGCTCGCTCTCGGCTCGTTGCGGGCCGAGGACCGGGTCGCCGAGGCGTTCCGCTCCGGTGCCGGTATCGGCTGGCACGAGCACGACGACGGTGTCTTCGTCGGTTGCGAGCAGTTCTTCCGGCCGGGCTACAACGCGAATCTCGTACCGAGCTGGATCCCGGCCCTCGACGGGGTCGAGGGGAAGCTCCAGGCCGGGGCGAAGGTGGCTGATGTGGGGTGCGGCCTGGGGGCGTCGACGATCCTGCTCGCCGAGCACTACCCGAACTCGCAGCTGATCGGCTGCGACTACCACGACGGGTCGATCGAGCTCGCTCGCAAGCGGGCCGCCGATGCCGGGGTCGCGGACCGGATCTCCTTCGAGGTCGCCTCCGCGCAGACGTTCGCGGGCACCGGGTACGACCTGGTCACGACGTTCGACTGCCTGCACGACATGGGCGATCCGCTCGGTGCGGCCACCCACATCCGTCAGGCGTTGGCGCCCGATGGCACGTGGCTGATCGTCGAACCGTTTGCCGGCGACGAGGTCACCGACAATCTCAACCCGGTGGGTCGCGTGTACTACAACTTCTCGACGTTCCTGTGCGTGCCGAGTGCCCTGTCGCAGCCGGGTGGGTACTCGCTGGGCGCGCAGGCGGGCGAGCAGGCGATCGGCGAACTCGTGGCTCGGGCGGGCTTTCGCCGGTTCCGGCGGGCGAGCGAGACCCCGTTCAACCTGGTTTACGAAGCCCGGCCATGACATCGGCGGCCGCACTGGTGCATTCCCGGGCGGGGAGGGGACAGTGAACGCTGTGCGCGCTCGGGAACCGGACCAGTGCGGCTACGCCGTACGCGACGGCGTGCGGCTCTACTACGAGGTCGCCGGCAGCGGTCCGACGACCGTGTTGCTGCTGCCGGCTTGGGCGATCGTGCACTCGCGTATCTGGAAGATGCAGGTGCCCTACCTCGCCCGGCACTTCCGCGTCGTCACGTTCGACCCGCGCGGCAACGGTCGCTCGGACCGGCCACCGGACCCCGACGACTATGCCGACACGGAGTTGGTGGCCGACGCGATCGCCGTCCTCGACGCCACCGGCACCGACGTGGCGGTGGGCGTCGGCCTCTCGATGGGCGCCGGGGTCCTGCTTCGGCTCGCCGTCGCCCATCGCGAGCGGATCGCCGGTGCGGTGTTCCTCGGACCGGCCGTCGGACTGGGATCGAAGCTGCCTGAGCGCTGGAGACATCCGTTCGACGAGGAACTCGACACCGACGAGGGCTGGGCGAAGTACAACGCGCGCTACTGGGAGCGCGATCTGGCCGGCTTCGCGAAGTTCTTCTTCGGAGAGGTCTTCCCGGAGGCCCACTCGACCAAGGCAATCGAGGACGCTGTCGGCTGGGCTCTGGAGACCGATCCGAAGACGCTCGCCGCGACCGCCCGGGGTCCGTACCTGGCTGGCGACACTGACGAGCGTGGGTCGGTGGCGGCCGGGCTCGCCGCGCAGGTCACCTGCCCGAGCCTCGTCATCCACGGCGCGAACGATCGCATCGTCGGCGGCGACAGCGGGGCCGGGCTCGCCGCCGCCCTAGGGTGCGATCTCGAGCTGTACATCGACGGGGGGCATTGCGTGCACGTCCGGCACCCGGTGCAGGTCAACACGGTGGTGCGACGGTTCGTCGAGTCGCTCGCCGGGGGACGACCGTCTCCGCCGCGCGAGACGCCATGGTTGTTCGCCCGGGAGCGCAAACGCCGCGCCCTCTGGGTGTGCTCGCCGATCGGCCTCGGCCACGTCCTGCGCGATCTCGCGATCGCTCGATCGCTGCGTGACCGCGTGCCCGATCTCGAGATCCACTGGTGGGCGCAGCCGCCGGTCACCGGCGTGCTCGAGGCGGCCGGCGAAGTCATCCACCCGGCCAGCACCGAACTCGCCTCGGAGTCGGCGCACTGGGAGAGCGAGTCGGCCCACCACGATCTGCACGCGTTCCATGCGTTCCGGCGGATGGACGAGATCTTCTGCGCCAACTACATGCTCTTCGACGACGTCGTCCGCGAGACGCCTTACGACCTGTGGGTCGGCGACGAATCGTGGGAGGTCGACCACTTCCTGCACGAGAACCCGGAGCGCAAGATCGCCCCGTACGCGTTCTTGACCGACGTGATCGGGTTCCTGCCCGTCGATCCGAGCTCCGACCCCAGCGAGGCCGAGCTGTGCGCCGACTACAACGCGGAGATGATCGAGCACCTGGCTCGCTTCCCGTACGTGCGGGATCGCTCGATGTTCATCGGCGGCTTCGGTGAGCTGCCCGACGCCTCGTTCGGTCCGGGACTGCCCCGGATCCGGGACTGGTCCGAGCAATGGTTCACCTCCGTCCCGTATGTCGTGCCGTTCGACCCTTCGGCCTACCGAAGGCCGGCGACGCTGCGCGCCGAGCTCGGCTACGGAACCGGGTTCCCGCTGTATGTCGCCGCGGTCGGCGGGACGGCGGTGGGACGCGACCTCCTCGAGCTCACGGCCGAAGCGTTCGCCCTGCTGCGCAAGGACCAGCCCGACGCGCGCATGGTCATGGTCACTGGCCCGCGGCTGCATCCCGGTCAGCTGCCTGACGTCGAGGGAATGGACAAGCACGGTTACGTCCCCGCGCTGTTCGAGCATCTCGCCTGCGCGGACGTTGCCGTGGTGCAGGGCGGCCTGTCAACGACGATGGAACTAGTCGCGGCGCGGCGGCCGTTCGTCTACTTCCCGCTGGCCCACCATTGGGAACAGCAGCACTTCGTCGCCCACCGCCTGGACCATTACCGCGCCGGGATCCGCATGGATTTCGCGACCACCACGCCGGCCGATCTCGCCGCCGCGATGCTGTCGGCGTACGGGCGCCGACCGGCCTACCGGGCCGTGCCCCGGGGCGGCGCCGCGAAGGCCGCCGGTCAACTGGCAACGTTGCTCCGGCGTTGACGACGCGCCTCGGGTCCGCTCTTGTGATGCCGCGGCCGAACAGGGCAAGGTGTGCGCCCATGGGGACCGTTGAGCCGCGCGAGACCGGGTACGCCGACGTCAACGGCCTGCAGATGTACTACGAGGTCTACGGCGATGGGTCACCGCTAGTGCTGCTGCACGGCGGGATGCTGACGATCGACCTCAACTTCGCCACATTGATCCCCACCCTGGCCCAAAAGCATCAGGTAATCGGCGTCGAGATGCAGGGCCACGGCCGCACCGCCGACATCGACCGCCCGATCACGCCGGCCGGATCGGCCAGCGACGTCGTGGGCCTGCTCGACAAGCTGGGGATCGACCGGGCGCACGTCTTCGGCCACAGCCTGGGCGGCGCGGTGGCGCTGGAGCTCGGGGTGAGTTATCCGGACCGAGTGCGCTCGCTGGTGCCGGCCTCGGCCAGCGTCCGTCCGGAGGGGCTGCACGAGGACCTCACCGATCCGGCCAAGCAGGCCACGTCGACGCGGATGCCCACCCAACAGGACTTCGCCGACTTCCAGGAGGCCTATCAGCGGCTCTCGCCGCATCCGGATCACTTCATGGACTTCTTGACCATGCTGTCGCAGTCGGACGCGGATACGCAGGGCTGGTCCGACGAGCAACTGGCCGGCATCACCGCGCCCGTCCTCATCGTGATCGGCGACCGCGACTTCACGACCGCCGCGCACGGCGCCGTGATGCAGGAGCTGATCCCCGGCTCGCACCTCGCCGTGTTGCCAGACACGACGCACATGCAGGTGACTAGGCGGGCCGAGTTGCTCCTGCCGATGCTGGCGCGGTTCCTAGACTGACGCGCGCTCGGACGGTCAGTGGATCCGGCGAGCGACGTTCTCGGCCTGTGACGGGCCGGGCTGCCACTCTGCGATCCACGGCCCGGTCCCCTCGCTCTGGTCGAGCACACCGGCCTCGAGCCAGGTGTAGCGACCGTCGAGTGCTTGCCCGGTGAGCCGGTAGTCGCTGTCGTCAGTGTTGTCCCACAGCTCGCTCAGGAGTCGTTCGATCCGCAGGCGGGACTGGGCGCAGAACGCGTGGGCGAGCTCGTACGCGCCTGCCCCCTGCTCCGCGTCCTCGGACTTCAGCATCTCGGCGCGGACGCAGCTTGCCGACATCGCGAACAGCTCCGCGGCGATGTCGACGAGGCGGCCGAGGAAGCCCTGCCGGTACTCCAGCTTCTCGCGCCAGCGCGCCATGCCGTAGAACGTGGACCGAGCGATCTTTCGCGATGTGCGCTCGATGTAGCGCAGGTGCGGCGCGAGATCGCCGAACTCCCCGTAGGCGCCGGGCACCTGCCCGCGACCGGTGACGAGCTGGGGCAACCAGCGGGCAAAGAACGGTGTTGCGCTCGCGGCCCCGCGCGCCTTCATGCGCAACGTGGCGTCCGGGTCGGCGAGCCCACCGGCGGCGGTCAGCTGCGGGTCGACAGCCTCGCGGGCCAGCAGCAGTCGCATGATCTCGCTGGAGCCCTCGAAGATCCGGTTGATCCGCATGTCGCGGACCATCTGCTCAGCCGGGACCGCTCGTTCGCCGCGGGCGGCCAGCGACTCGGCAGTCTCGTAGCCACGACCGCCACGAATCTGGACGAGCTCATCGGCGATCTGGGACCCGACCTCGCTGGACCAGAGCTTGGCCAGCGCCGCTTCGATCCGGATGTCGTTGCGCCCCTCGTCCGACATCTGGGCCGACAGGTCCAGCACCGCCTCGAGCGCGAACGTGGTGGCGGCTATGAAGGCGACCTTGTTGGCAACCGCAGCGTGCTGCCCCACGGGCTTGCCCCATTGCACCCGCTCCGCCGACCACTCGCGAGCGATCTTCAGGCTCCACTTCGCGCAGCCGGTGTTCAGCGCCGGCAACGCCAACCGACCGGTGTTCAGGGTAGTGAGTGCGATCTTGAGTCCTTCACCCTCGCGGCCGATCAGGTTCGCTGCGGGCACCCGTACCTGGTGCAATCGGGTGACGCCGTTCTCGATCCCGCGCAGTCCCATGAACCCGTTGCGCCGCTCCACGGTGATTCCGGGGGAGTCCGCCTCGACGACGAACGCGCTGATGCCGCCGCGGTGACCCTCGCTCTTCGGAACCCGCGCCATCACGACCAATAGCTCGGCGACGACCCCGTTCGTGGTCCACAGCTTGACGCCGTCGATCAGATAGCTGTCCCCGTCCGGCGTTGCGGAGGTGCGCAACCGGGCTGGGTCGGACCCGACGTCGGATTCGGTCAGCAGGAAGGCGCTGATCGCACCGTTGGCGCAGCGGGGCAGGAATGCCTTCTTCTGCTCGGGCGTCCCGAACGCTTTCACCGGCTCGGGGACTCCGATCGACTGGTGCGCGGACACCAGCGCGCCGATGCTCGGATGCACCGATCCGAGCAGCATCAGCGCGCGGTTGTAGGTGACCTGGGACAGGCCGAGCCCGCCGTACTCTTGGGGGATCTTGATACCGAAGCAGCCGAGGTCGGCCCAGCCCTTGATGTAGGCGTCGGGTATCCGCGCCTCGCGCTCGATCACTGCGCCGTCCAGGGTGGCGCAGTAGTCGCGCAACTGCTCGAGGAACGCGGCACCTCGCTGCGCGTCGTCCGCACTCGGGCGCGGATGCGGATGGATCAGGTCCAGCCGGAAGCGGCCGAGAAACAATTCCTTGGCGAAGGACGGCTTCGACCAACCAGATTCCCGGGCCTCCTCGGCCACGGCTCTGGCTTCCTTCTCGCTCACGTGCACGGTCGTCGACATGCAGGCCTCGATTCCAGCGGTTACCTACTTGTCCTACACCTACCGACCGGTAATGACCACGGTGTGGAGTTCGTCGGCCTCGTCGACGGTTGTGTGCTGTAGCGGATCACGATGTTGTCCGAGGGGGCGAACGCCACGGTGTCGATCCGCCGGAGCGGTGCGTCCAGGAGTCCGGCGGCCAGCGGACGATGCGGGTGGTGTCGGCCCACGGTGCCTGAACGTCGCCGTCTGACAGCCGATCGAGACGTGGCCGCCGCGCGCGAGTCATGTTCAGCCGGCGAGGGACGCGGTGATCCGGCGCGCGCCGGCGATCAGAACTGGCGCGAAGCGAGTGCCGGGGGAGCGGCCCAGTCGCTCGATCGGGCCGGAGATCGAGATCGCGGCGAGCAGGTCGCCGTCGCGGGACAGCACCGGTGCCGAGACCGAGGCGACGCCGGCCTCGCGCTGACCCACCGACTGCGCCCAGCCCCGCCGCCGTACCTCGGCGAGCGTGCGGTCGGTGAACTCCGAGGCCGCGAGCACGTCGACAAGCGACGACGGGTCCGACCAAGCGCACAACACCTGGGCGCCGGAGCCCGCAGAGAGCTCGAGCCGGGTGCCCACCGGAACGGTGGTCCGCAGCCCGTGCGAGCGATCGGCGGCGGCGACGCACACCCGTTCCGACCCGTCGCGGCGGTAAAGCTGCGCGCTCTCGCCGCACTCGTCCCGGACCCATGCCAGGACCGGTGCTGCGGCGGCGACGACCGGGTCCGGCAAGGCGGCCGCGAGCTCGCCGACGCGTGGCCCGAGCACGAACCGCCCGTCGGCGTCCCGGGCCAATAAGCGGTGTACCTCGAGGGCGACAGCCAACCGATGCGCGGTCGCACGGGGCAGCGCAGTGGCTTCGACGAGGTCTGCCAACGCACGCGGTGCCGACGCGACCGACGTGAGAATCGCGACGCTCTTGTCGACGACGCCTATGCCGCTCTGGTCGGTACCGCTCGCGGCACCGGCGCTGCTAGGCTGTCCCATAAGGCGATACTAGATTCCCAGATACTGGGAAGGCAAGGGAGAAGCGTGCCAATGGGCAAGACACTCGCCGAAAAGCTCTGGGACAGTCACGTTGTCCGGTCGGCGGCCGGCGAACCCGACCTGCTTTACATCGACATGCACCTCGTCCACGAGGTCACCAGCCCGCAAGCCTTCGACGGCCTGCGTCTGGCCGGGCGCCCGGTGCGCCGGCCCGACCTCACCCTGGCGACCGAGGACCACAACGTCCCGACCCAGGACATCTTCGCGCCGATCGCCGATCCGGTCAGCCGCACCCAGGTCGAGACCCTGCGTCGCAACTGCGCCGAGTTCGGCATCACGCTGTACCCGATGGGTGACGCCGAGCAGGGCATCGTCCACGTGATCGGCCCACAGTTGGGGATCACCCAGCCGGGCATGACGATCGTCTGCGGCGACTCGCACACGTCGACGCACGGGGCCTTCGGGGCACTCGCCTTCGGCATCGGCACCAGCCAGGTCGAGCACGTCCTCGCCACGCAGACGCTGCCCATGGACCGTCCGAAGACCATGGCCGTCACCATCGACGGCACGCTGCCCGACGGCGTCACGCCGAAGGACGTCATCCTCGCGGTGATCGCCAAGACCGGCACCGGCGGGGGACAGGGCTACATGGTCGAGTACCGCGGGTCGGTGTTCGAGGACATGACGATGGAAGGCCGCATGACGGTCTGCAACATGAGCATTGAGTGGGGCGCGCGGGCCGGCATGATCGCCCCCGACCAGACGACGTTCGACTACCTCGAAGGACGTGACCACGCACCGAAGGGCGCCGAGTGGGACGCCGCGGTGGACTACTGGACGAGCCTGCGTACTGACGACGACGCGGAGTTCGATGCCGAGGTCATGCTCGACGCCGCGGAGCTGGTTCCGTTCGTCACGTGGGGCACCAATCCGGGACAGGGCGCGCCGCTCACTGCGAGCGTCCCGGACCCCGCCGACTTCGAGGACGACGGCGATCGCGTCGCGGCCGAGAAAGCCCTGCAGTACATGGGGCTGACGGCCGGCACGCCACTGCGCGACATCAAGGTCGACACCGTCTTCGTCGGATCCTGTACGAACGGTCGCATCGAAGACCTGCGGGCCGCCGCGAAGATCCTCGACGGACGCACGGTCGCCGACGGCGTGCGAGTGCTCGTCGTCCCCGGCTCGATGCGTGTGCGCAAGCAGGCCGAAGAGGAGGGACTCGACGCGGTCTTCACCGCCGCCGGCGCTGAGTGGCGGCAGGCGGGCTGCTCGATGTGCCTGGGCATGAACCCCGATCAGCTCGCGCCGGGGGAACGCAGCGCGTCGACGTCCAACCGCAACTTCGAAGGACGGCAGGGCAAGGGCGGGCGCACGCATCTCGTGTCTCCCCTCGTCGCCGCGGCCACCGCGATCACCGGTCACCTCGCCAGCCCCGCCGATCTCTAACGCCGCACGCGATCTTCCTGCGCCGGCCGCCGCATCGCGTACCACGCGCAGGAAGATCACCCAGAAGGGACGCTCCCATGGACAAATTCACGGTTCACACGGGCACCGCAGTGCCGCTGCGGCGCAGCAACGTCGACACCGACCAGATCATCCCGGCGGTCTACCTGAAGCGCGTTACACGCACCGGCTTCGAGGACGGGCTCTTCAACGCGTGGCGCACCAACGAGCCGGACTTCGTGCTCAACCAGGAGCGCTACCAGGGCGCGACGATCCTGGTGGCCGGCCCCGACTTCGGCACAGGCAGTTCGCGCGAGCACGCAGTATGGGCGTTACTCGACTACGGCTTCAAGGTCGTCATCTCGCCGCGCTTCGGAGACATCTTCCGTGGCAACTCGCTCAAGGCGGGCCTGCTCACTGTGCAGTTGCCGGAGAAGATCGTCCAGCGGCTGTGGGACGACATCGAGGATGACGCCAAGACCGAGGTCACCATCGATCTGGTGGAGCGCAACGTCCGATGGGCCGGCGAGGTACACGACTTCGCGCTTGACGACTACACCCGCTGGCGGTTGCTCGAAGGTCTCGACGACATCGGTCTCACGCTGCGCAACATCGACGACGTCGGCACGTACGAGACGTCGCGCAAGGCGTGGCTGCCCACGGTCTCCGCCTAAGCATCGGCACAAATCTGAGGCGACACTTGCGCATTGCGTTGTTCGTCGTGCCGTAACGGCCTAGCGTGTCGAGCGAGGCGACCAAACTCGTCCAGTAACACGTCCCGGGAGGACCTGTGCCAAACAAGGGAGAGTTCGTCGAGATGCTCGCGGAGCGACTCGACGGAGACAGGAAGCGAGCCGCCGCGGCTCTCGAAGCAGTCATCGACAGTGTCTACGCGGCTATCTCGCGTGGCGAGCGCGTCGCGATCACCGGCTTCGGTGTGTTCGAACGGCGCGATCGCGCTGCGCGCACGGCGCGCAACCCCGCGACCGGCGCGTCGGTGAAGGTCGCTGCCTCGCGAGTGCCGGCGTTCCGTCCCGGCGCCGAATTCCGCGCATACGCAAACGGTGCCCGCGAGATCGTGCAGGAGCGCACCGCGCGCACGCAGGCCGCTGTCAACAAGGCGGCCGGGACGGTGCGCGAGGCGCCGGGCAAGGCCGCCGCCGCGGTGAAGGACGCGCAGGACAAGGCCACCGCGCGAGTGAAGGGCGCCGCCGACGCCGTGCGCGGTACGCAGGGCAAGGCCGGCAAGAAGGCCGCGAAGAAGTCCGCGGCGGCCAAGAAGTCCGCGGCGAAGAAGTCCGCGCCGGCCAAGAAGTCCGCGGCGAAGAAGGCCGCGACCACCAAGAAGGCGGCAGCCACGAAGTCCGCACCCGCCAAGAAAGCAGCCAAGAAGGCAGCGAAGAAGGCACCGGCCAAGAGGTAGCACGCGCGGCGCACGGCCAGGGGCGCCGACCATCGCTGTCGGCGCCCCGGCGCGTACCCGATGCTCAGCGCACGGCGTCCTCGTAGTAGTCGGCTGAGACGACCGACCCGTCCACGATCGAGAGCACCCACACACCGGCCTTCTTGGTGTCGGACGGATGGATGCCGCGCGCGAGCCGGTCGATCAGGCTCGGGATGGTCAGGCCTTGGCTGCAGACCACGGTCACCCTGCCTGGTTTGGCCAGTGACATGAGTGCGGTCTCGGTCGTCGATGGCCCGGCCGCGTACGCCTCGTCGCCGTAGACCGGTTCGACGCGCAACGGCAGGCCGAGGTGTTCAGCCAGCGGTTGTACGGTCTGGACGCACCGAACCGGGTCGGCCGAGATCACCCGGTCGGGGGCGAACATCGCCAGGAAATCGACGAGGCGCTTCGCCTGGGCGTGCCCTACGTCGTCGAGCGGACGCAGCGCGTCCCGGCCGCGCCATTCGCTGCGCTTG
Organism: Pseudonocardiales bacterium; assembly: GCA_032160665.1. Classification (GTDB taxonomy): domain Bacteria; phylum Actinomycetota; class Actinomycetes; order Mycobacteriales; family Jatrophihabitantaceae; genus Jatrophihabitans. The sequence goes on along the minus strand of JAVHVH010000001.1, from coordinate 6,199 downwards.
CCGGCCTTCGCATGCCGGACGAGAACGATCACCGAGTCGGGGATCGGCACCGCGGCGAAGTCGGACATGACCGTTCGCTCGATCGGGTAGGTCATCCGGATGCGCGCGTCACGCGGACGCAGCCACTCGACCGCGTCGACCTCGTCGCCCGGCTCGAAGTCTCCGCCGAGGTCGCGCATCACCCAGAACGTGACGTGCTTGCGCCCGGTGACGACGTCATATCCGATCCGAGCGATCCGCCGGGACGCTGCGACCCGTGCGCCGAGCTCCTCACGCACCTCGCGCACCGCGGCCGCAAGTTCGGTCTCACCCTCGTGCAACTTGCCTTTGGGCAGCGACCAGTCGTCGTAGCGCGGTCTATGGACGAGGGCCACCTCGACGCGGCGCCTTTGCACCCGCCATACGACTCCGCCGGCTGCGCGGACGTCAGGCTCAATGGGTCGCGCCACGGGGACTACTCGCCGCGGTCAGCCAGCCGCTTCATCAGCAGCTCTTGATAGTCGGTCCCGGCACCGGAGCGTATCCACTCGCCGTCCGGCTGCAGATCCCACGCCCGCGTCTCTTCGTCGAAGGCCGCGTCCAGGCAGTCGTTCAGGTGCGCACGAGCCTGGCGGTCCGAAACCTGGCAGAGCACCTCCACCCGGCGGTCGAGGTTGCGGTGCATCAGGTCGGCCGAGCCGATCCAGTATTCGGGCTCGCCACCGCCGCCGAAGTAGTACACCCGGGAGTGCTCGAGGAACCGGCCGAGGATCGACCGGGTCCGAATGTTCTCGGACAGCCCCGGCACACCGGCGCGGATCGTGCAGAACGTCCGAACCAACAGGTCGACGCGCACGCCGGCACACGACGCGCGGTAGAGCGCGTCGATCATCTGCTCGTCGACCAGATGGTTCGTCTTGAACCGGATGTGCGCAGGCTGGCCCGCCTGAGCCAGCTCCACCTCGCGCTCGATACGCCCGATCAGGCCGGATCGGATTCCCTGCGGGGCAACGAGCAGCGACCGGTACTCGGTCTGGCGCGAGTAGCCGGTAAGCACGTTGAACAGGTCGGTGAGGTCGGCGCAGACGTCGTCGTCAGCGGTGAACAGCCCGAGGTCCTCGTACCCGCGCGCGGTCTTCGGGTTGTAGTTGCCCGTACCGATGTGTGCGTACCGGCGGATCTGATTGCCTTCCTGGCGCACGACGAGCGAGGTCTTGCAGTGGGTCTTCAGGCCGACGAAACCGTAGACGACGTGGCAGCCGGCACGCTCCAGTGCACGCGCCCACTTGATGTTGGCTTGTTCGTCGAAGCGGGCTTTGAGCTCGACGAGCGCCACGACCTGCTTGCCCGCTTCGGCGGCGTCGATCAGCGCGTCCACGATCGGGGAATCACCGGAGGTCCGGTAGAGCGTCTGCTTGATTGCCAGGACGCGCGGGTCGGCCGCCGCCTGCTCGATGAAGCGTTGCGTACTGGTCGCAAACGACTCGTACGGATGGTGCACGAGGACGTCCCCATCGCGAAGTGTCGCAAACACGGACTTGGGCGTTTCGCCCTCGGCGAAGCGTGGGTGCGTCGCCGGGACGAAGGGGCGCTCCTTCAGCGCCGGCCGGTCAATCTCGTACACCTGCTGCAAGGAACTGAGATCGATCAGACCGGGCACGCGCTGCACGTCTTGGGCGTCGACGTCGATCTCGCTCACCAGCAGTTCCACGACGTCGTCATCGATGTCGTCGGTGACCTCGAGCCGCACGGCTGGACCGAACCGGCGGCGCATGAGCTCGCGTTCGAGGGCCTGTAGGAGGTCCTCGTCGCGGTCCTCCTCGACCTCGAAATCGGCGTTGCGGGTGACCCGGAAGAGGTGATGCTCCACGACGTCCATGCCCGAGAAGAGCATCGACAGGTGGGCGGCGATGAGGTCCTCGAGCGGTAGGAACTCGGCTTCGATCGGGCTCTGCGAGACGACCACGAAGCGGGGCACGTTGTTGGGCACCTTCACGCGGGCGAAGCGTTGGATCTTCTCGTCGGGGTCGCGGACGAGGACCGCGAGGTTCAGCGAGAGCCCGGAGATGTAGGGGAACGGGTGCGAGGGGTCGACCGCCAGCGGGGTCAGCACCGGGAAGACCTTGGCGCGGAAGTACTCGGCCAGCCGCCCGCGCTCCTCGTCGTCCAGGGCATCCCACCGGCGGATGTGGATGCCGTGGGATTCCAGGTCCGGGTTGACGACGTCGCGGAAGCAGCGGGCATGCCGTTCGACGAGCTCCCTCGTGCGCTCGGCCAGCGCGGCCAGAACCTCGCGTGGCGAGAGGCCGTCGGCCGAGGTCACCTGCAGACCCATGTCGGCTCGCCTCTTCAAGCCCGCGATGCGCACCATGTAGAACTCGTCGAGGTTGCTGGCGAAGATCGCCAGGAACTTCAGCCGCTCCAGCAGTGGTTGCGCGTCGTCCTCGGCCAGGGCCAGCACGCGCGCGTTGAACGCCAGCCAGGACAGCTCCCGATTGCCGAAGCGGTCGTCGGGCAGGTCGTCGACATGAGTGAAGACCTCGTCGAGGTCGCCGTTCGGAACGCTGTCCATGGCATCCATGGGCAGCGCCGGCGACCTGACGGTGGCGGGCTCGGCGGTCACGGCGCTACCGGCTGCGCTTGCTGGGACGCTTACTCATGGGCCCATGATGCCCGGTCACGGTGAACGAAGCCGGATCGAAGTACCGGTGAGCAAGGCTGCGGTCGCCGCACCGAGGCCCAACGCCGCCGCGGACCGCAGATCCTCCGCGGTGTCGACGTCGTGCCGCAGACCTGGCCCGCCGGGCACCGCGGATGCTGTCTCGCGGTGCCGAGCCGCTGAACCCGGTCCGAAGCGGGGACGCAGGGACGTGCCCGGAGCCGCGGTGAGCAGCGTCGTTCCCGTCCCGGATGCGTCGGGTACGAACGCGCTCGGCCGCTCGGCCGCGCTCGCCAGCGCGTCGGCGAGCTCGTCCGGGCGGAGCGCGGGGAGGTCCCCCACCAGCGCGGCTACGCCATCGTCCGGCCAGAACTGCGTCGCGTGCGCCGCGGCTTCGGTCAGGGCCGCGTTCAAGCCGGGCTGCACCTGGACGAGGACGCCGTCGCCGTCAGGTCGATCGGCGACGACGAGCACCCGGGCAACGCCGTCCGCCGCGCGCGCCGCGGCGACCGTATCGGCCCGGATCGCCTCGACGAGCCGGCGGTGCGCGGCGCCGTCGGAGCTGGCCGGGAGCAACCGCGACTTGGCCTCGGGCAGCGCCTTCGCCGGGATGACAACGGTCCAGCGCACGATGGAAGTCTACGAACTGCCCGGCGCCCGCAGGCGCGGCACCCGATACGGCAGACTGCACCCGGTAGGCGACGAGACGGGAGACATGGTGGCGAGGCTCGCCAAGCTACGCAGACCTGGACACGGGGAGAAGATGGGCGTCGGATGGCGCATCGTCTGGCTGATCCTCTATTGGCCCGTCTCGTTCTTCGTCAAGGTCCGCTACCTGCGGATCGAGCGGATCCCGCAGCAGGGACCGGCGATCATCGTCCTCAACCACGTCTCGCACATCGACCCGTTCCTGGGCGCCAAGTTCGTCCTGGATGCCGCCCGGGTGCCGCGGTTCCTCGCCAAGGACTCGATCTTCGACGTCTTCCTCGTCGGTGCCGCGATGCGCGCCATGGGCCACATCCCGGTCAAGCGAGGCTCCACAGACGCCCGCCAGTCCCTGGCTGCTGCGGTGGCGGCGCTCGAGCGCGGGGACATCCTCGTGCTGCACGCGGAAGGCACGGTTACCCGCGACCCGGACGGGTGGCCGATGGCCGGCAAGACCGGCGCCGCCCGGCTGGCGACGTTGGTGCCGGACGTGCCGGTGATTCCGGTCGCCCAGTGGGGGGTGCAGGAGTCGATCGATCTGTACAAGAAGCGATTCCGGGTCGTCCCACGCCCCAAGCACGTGCTCGCGGTCGGCGACCCGATCGACCTCAGCGCGTACCGCGACCGGGAGCCCACCGCGCAGGTGCTCCGCGAGATCACCGACGTGATCATGCGGCAGTTGCGCGCCGACGTCGCCGAACTGCGCGGCATCCCGGCACCGACGGGGGATCTCTACGTCTGGCGCCGCAGTGGCTCGAAAGCAGGGGATGCCGCGTGACCGGCCCGACTCGTACGATCCCGAACGGATCGCGTTGACCCGGGCCGCCGTGCTCGGCGCCGGATCGTGGGGGACAACGTTCGCCAAGGTGCTCGTCGATGCCGGCAACGAGGTCACCCTCTGGGCGCGCCGCCCGGAACTCGCCGACCAGATCAACCGCGAGCACCGCAACGTCGACTACCTACCCGGTATCGAGCTGCCCGAAGGCCTGTCGGCGACCCACGATGCCGCGGCCGCGCTGCGGGGTGCGGACCTCGTCGCTATCGCGATCCCGTCGCAATCCCTGCGTGCGAACCTCATTGCCTGGGCGCCGGCGCTGCCGTCCGACGCCACGCTCGTCAGCCTGATGAAGGGCGTCGAGCTGGGCAGCACCAAGCGGATGAGCGAGGTCATCGCCGAGGTCGCCGGCGCCCCGGCCGAGCGCATCGCGGTCGTCACCGGGCCCAACCTCGCCCGCGAGATCGCGCAGGAACAACCGACGGCGACCGTCATCGCGTGCATCGACGAGGCGCGCGCCGCGGCCGTGCAGAAGCAGTGCAGTACGCCGTACTTCCGGCCGTACACCAACGTCGACGTCGTGGGCTGTGAACTCGGCGGCGCGGTCAAGAACGTGATCGCGCTCGCCTGCGGCATCGCGCAGGGCATGGGTTTCGGCGACAACTCCCTGGCCACGGTCATCACCCGCGGGTTGGCCGAGACCGCGCGGCTCGGCGAATCCCTCGGTGCCGATCCGCTCACCTTCGCCGGCCTGGCCGGCCTGGGTGACCTGGTGGCCACGTGCAATTCGCCGTTGTCACGCAACCGCACTTTCGGCGAGCGGCTCGGCCGCGGCGAGTCCCTCGACGACGCGCAAGAGGCCACGCACGGCCAGGTCGCCGAGGGCGTGAAGTCGTGCCGTTCGGTGCTCGAACTCGCGCAGCACCACGACATCGACGTGCCCATCACCGCGGCCGTCGAGGCGGTCTGCTTCCGTGGGATGACGCCGCCGCAGATGCTGGAACTGCTCATGTCCCGCTCGGTGAAATCCGAGGTCTGAACCAGCGTGCCTTCGGTAGGGTCGGACGGCGTGACGCGTCGTATCCGAGTGGCAGTTGTCTACGGTGGTCGCAGCAGCGAGCACGGCGTCTCCGTCGTCTCGGCCGGCAGCGTGCTCGGCGCGCTGGACCCGGACAAGTACGACGTGGTTCCGGTCGGGATCACGCCGTCGGGCCAATGGATGCTCACCGACGCGTCCCCCGAGACGCTGCAGATCACCGGCCGCACGCTGCCCGAGGTCGACAAGGGCACCGCGGTCGTCCTGCCCGCCGATCCGACGTCGATGTCGCTGGTCACCGTCGAGCCCGGCCAGGCGGTCCAGACGCTGGAATCGGTCGACGTCGTGTTCCCGGTCCTGCACGGGCGCTACGGCGAGGACGGGACGATCCAGGGCATGCTCGAGATGGCGGGCGTCCCGTACGTCGGTCCGGGCGTATTCGCCAGCGCCGCGGGCATGGACAAGGAGTTCACCAAGATCCTGCTGCGCGCGGCCGGCCTCGACGTGGGGCAGTTCGCGGTCCTGCGGCGGGGGCGCCCGCACTCACAGGCCGACCTGCACGACCTTCCACTGCCGGTGTTCGTCAAGCCGGCGCGGGGCGGCTCCAGCCTCGGCATCACCCGGGTGACCGACTGGGCGGACCTGCCGGAGGCGCTCGAGGCCGCCTTCGCGCATGACAGCAAGGTGCTCGTCGAGGCCGGTGTCATCGGTCGCGAGATCGAGTGCGGTGTGCTGGAGAACCCGGACGGTCAACCCGAGGCCAGCGTCCCGGCCGAGATCCGGCTGCTGCCCGGCCACGACTGGTACGACTTCGAGGCCAAGTACCTCGACGACGCCTGCGAGTTCGATGTTCCCGCGCACCTGCCCGACGCGGTGACCGCGCAGATCCAGGACGCGGCCTGCCGGGCCTTCACGGCGTTGGACTGCGCCGGCCTCGCCCGGGTCGACTTCTTCGTCACCCCGGACGAGCGGGTCATCGTCAACGAGATCAATACCATGCCGGGGTTCACCTCGATTTCGATGTACCCGCGCATGTGGGCGGCGT